>DASUCK010000487.1:0-5030 GCA_036276095.1 Nonomuraea sp.
GATCGGTGTCAGCCATGGCTCTCCTCTCGACCGTTGCGCGCGGCCGCGCTGCCGGCTCTGGTCGTGATCAGTCTGTCAGGTCGGCGCGTCGTACGGCACAGTGGCCCGGCCGGTAGGTTTGCCGGAAGAACTCAGGAGGGCCTCGTGACCGAAACCCATCAGACCGCAACCAAGCTCGCGCCCGGCGACGCCGCGCCCGAGTTCACGCTACCCACGGCCGACGGAGGCACCGTCTCGCTCGGCGACCACCGCGGCAAGCGGGTGATCCTCTATTTCTACCCTGCCGCGATGACGCCCGGCTGCACCAAGCAGGCCTGTGACTTCCGCGACAACCTGGCCCAGCTGACAGCCGAGGGTTTCGTGGTCCTCGGCGTGTCGAAGGACAAGCCGGCGAAGCTCGCCAAGTTCGCCGAGCGCGACGCGCTGACCTTCCCCCTGCTGTCCGACCCCGACCTGACCGTGCACCAGGCCTATGGCGCGTACGGGACCAAGAAGCTGTACGGCAAAGAGGTCGTGGGCGTCCTCCGCTCGACGTTCGTGATCGACGGGGACGGCGAGATCGAGCAGGCCCTGTACAACGTTCGGGCGACCGGGCACGTGGCCTCGCTGAAGAAGAAGCTCGGCCTGCCGTAACCCGCTGACCTGGCCGGCCGGGGACGGCCATCGACCACCGGCATCCTTCCACTCTTCGCTGACCCTCTGTTGGCCCGCCCACGGGCTCATGTGGTGGCCGGGCGCCTGCTATGGGCGTGTTCGCGCAGGTGCGTGCGCTGTTCGTGGTGGTGAATCTTCCCGACTTTGCCTCCTCTCCGTGACGACGCCTCTACGATCGGTCGTTGAGGATGACAGGAGGCAAGCCGTGTTCCGCGAGCGCAAGCCGAGTGTCCGGTGGGTCCTTCCAGAGGGGCAGTACAACCCCGTGGTGGGGGAGGGAGTGCGGTGGCTCGACTACGAGCGCGCCGCCGACGTGGACGCCGCGTCCCAGCAGGCCGCCGTCGCCCCCGCCGACGCGACGACGTTAGCGCTCCCGCCCCTCCCCACCCCCCATGAACCACCGCCCGGCCCGGGAGCGGGGCCGGCCCCGAACGTGGGCCCCGGCTCTGCGGCGACCCGCCCAGGGCCGGGGACGGGGACGAGACCGGGGGCGGGCTCGCAGGCCAGGCCAGGCCCGACGGTTGGTCAAGCCCCTTCACCGGCGCCCACACCCGCACCGCACCCTGCCTCCGCACAGAGACCTGCGCCCGCACCCGGGGTCGCGCCCGCGGACGGACCTGCGCTCGTACACGAAGCCTCGCAAGCACGGGGATCCACGCCCGGGTCGGTTTCGGGGGCGGGGTCCCCTCACGGCTCTGTACCTCGGCCAGTGGCTGCGCCTGTGGGCCCGCCTGGGCTGGGTCCGCGTGAGTTGGGTCCGCGTGAGTTGGGTCCGCGTGAGCTGGGTCCGCGCGCCGGCGCGCGGCCGCCCGCCACGTCCGGTGCCCCATCGCCGGCAACCTTCCGCGCCACCCCACCACCCGACCTGGGCCCGACGGCCGCCGGCGAGAACGGTGGCGGGCGGCCCGGCGGCTCCGGCTCTGCGGACCTGCTGGACTTCGGTGGGCGGAGGTCGGGTGGTCCCGGCACTGGAGAGAAGGGCAACTGGTGGCCGGATGGTTCTGGTCCTCGGGGGTTGCCGGAGGTCGGCGGCGGGTGGCTGGGTGGTTCCCGGGCGGCGGGATCCGTCACGGCGGGGTCCGTGACGGCGGGATCCGACACAGCGGGGTCCGTGACGGCGGGGCCGGCTGAAGTGGGGCCGGCTGGGGTGGGGTCGCTTGAGGTGGCGTCGGTTGACGTTGCGGAGGTGGGTGGGGTCGGTCAGGGGGCCCCGGGTTCTGCGGCGGCTGGGGTCCTGGCTGGGAGAGGGGCCGGTCCTGCGCAGGGTGCGTCGGGAAGGTCCGACGCGCTCGACGTGCTGGAGGGGCCCGCGCGGAGGGGCGTCGACGGGGACTGGTTCGATCGGCCGCATCGGCCGCCCAGGCTCACCGAGTGCCGGCCGTACGGGGTGCCGGGCGGGCTGGCGCAGCCGGATCCGCACGTCGAACGGGATCTGATCGAGGCCCTGCCGCCGGGGTCCCGCTTCCCCGACCCGCGCGGCACCTGGATCCGCCTGATCAACGGCGGCGGCCCGGCGGACGACCCGTTCCGCTCGTCCAACGCGGCCGACTGCGCGCTGGCGGTGCTGTCCACCTGGCACGGTGAGCCGGCGACGGCCGCGCCCCGGATGCCCGAGTACGACCGCATCGGCCGCCCGCTGCTCACCGGCGAACGCGGCAGTACGGCCAGGATCGAGCGCTGGGTCGGGCAGCGTCTGGAGTACGCCGGTCAGGGGCGGCACGCGTACCCGATGATCGCTCGGCGGCTGCTGGAGGCGGGGCACGGGGCGGCCGCCGTGATCGTGGTGCGCTGGCCGGGAGGCGGCACGCACGCCTGGAACGCGGTCAACTCCGACGGCGAGGTGATCTGGATCGACGCCCAGCGGGGGCACATGTCCGTCGAGCCCCCGTACACGACGGTGACGGGGGTGTTCTGCGTGATACTCGACCGGCAGGGACGGCCACGATGAACCTGGAGCAGGCCAGGGCGCTGGCCGAGGAGTACTTCAACGGCGTACGGGACCCTGGGGCGGCCCTGTCGGTCGGCGTGTACGGGTTCCACGACGGGTACGTGGCCTGGATCCGCGAGCTCGATCCCGACGACCCCGGCCGGCTGCCGGAGACCGTCGGCGGCGGCTGCATCGTGATCGACCGGGCCACCGGTGAGGTGGTGGCCCGGCCGATCCTCGACCCGGAATCGGTCGCCGAGCTATGGCCCGGCCCCGTGCCCCGTTGAACGGGAGCGGGGCCGGGCCGCGGGAGGACGACCCCATTCGGTAAGAAGGGCCGGGCGCCGCCCCCATAAGACGCCCGGCCCGGACCGCGGGCCGATGCGCACGTTCCGCCGCTCGCGGCGGGCCGCGAAGCCGTGGCTCGCCGCGGGCGGCGATCCGCCCGGCGCGGCTCGGTTCTACGGCCGCCCTGTGACGGGTGGTGTGCGGATCGGCCCACATGTGGCCTCTATCCGCGTTTTTCGGTTTTATTCTTCTTAGGGGCTCTTCGTCCGAGTCAGCTGGTGGCGAGGGCGGCGACGATCGAGGTGCGAGCGGCCCGCCTGGCCGGCAGCGCGGCGGCCACCACGCCCGCCAGCCCCGACAGCACCACGAACGACGCGATCTGCGGCACGGGCACCGACAGCACGGCCCCGTCGATCATCGACATCACGGCCGCCCACCCGTACACGAGGCCGAGCGCCACCCCGACCAGCGCCCCGGTCAGCCCCAGCACCAGCGCCTCCACCGACAGCATCCGGCGCAGCTGCGGGCGGGTCAGGCCGAGCGCCCGCAGCAGCGCGGACTCCCGGGCGCGTTCGTGGACCGACAGCGAGACCGTGTTCGCGATGCCCAGCAGGGAGATCAGGATCGCCAGCCCGAGCAGCCCGGTGACGATCGCCAGCAGCATGTCGAGCGTCTCGTCGAACTCGCCGCGTACGTCGGTCGAGCTGGACACCTGCACGGTCGGGTGGGGGGCGACGGCGGCCTCCACGACGGCGCGGGCCCGCTCGGCGGGCACGCCGTCCCTGATGTCGATCATCACGGTGGTGTCGGGCGGCCGGTCGAAGTACGTGTCGAGAGGCCGCTCGGCGACGGTGAGCGCGGGCAGCCGGGAGTTGGCGCCGTCGAGGACGGCGACGACCTTCAGCGGGACGGTCCCGGCCTCGTCGGTCGTGACCCGTACGGTGTCGCCGACCTCGGCGCCCAGTGCGGTGGCGGCGTGGTCGAGCAGCGCCACCTGGCCCTCGGCCAGCCCGGCCATGGAGCCGGACAGGACCCCGGGGGTCACCGTGCCGTGGAAGGTGCCGATGGCGTACGGGAGATCGTTCACCTTCGCCTGCTTCTGGCGGATCTGCAGCACCGAGGCCAGTTCGGGACGGCCGCGCAGCTCGTCGGCCACGGAGCGCGGCACGCCGGTGTCGCGGCCCTGGCCGGCCAGCAGGTAGTCCACGGGGAACTGCTGGTCGAGCTTGGTCCACACGGTCACGCGCGTGGACGCGTTGAGCACGGAGATCAGCGTCATCAAGGTCACGCCGATCGTGAGCGCGACGGTCGTGGTCGCGGCCCGCCGCGGGTTGCGGGCGGAGTTGTCCAGCGCCAGCCGTCCGGGAACGCCGGACAGCCGGGCCGGGATCCGGCCGACCGCCGCGCTCAGCGGCCGGACCAGCACCGGCCCGAGGACCAGCACGGCCAGGAAGGTCAGCGCCCCTCCGGCCATCACCACGAGCATCGTGGCCGGGTCCTCTGACGGCATCCCCCACACACCGAACCCGGTGGCGCCCATGCCGGCCAGCAGGAACAGCCCCGCGAACGCCCAGCGTCCGGCGCCGGCGCGGAACGCCCGCTCCTCGGCCTGCGTACGCAGTGCCGCGACCGGCGGCACCCGGGTGGCCGACCGCGCCGGCAGCAGCGCGGCCCCCACGGTGACCGCGAGCCCGACGGCCAGCCCGGCGGCGATCGTGGCGGGCGCGAGCGTGACGGCGGCGCCGGTGGGCAGCGGGGCGTCGAACGCGGCCAGGAGCGCGAGCGCGAGCACGGCCAGGGCGTAACCGACGGCCAGGCCGAACGCGGAGGCGAGCAGGCCGACCACGGCCGACTCCAGCATGATCGAGCCGAACAACTGCCCCCGCGTGGATCCGACGCACCGCAGCAGCGCCATCTCCCTGGTCCGCTGCGCGACGAGGATGCCGAACGTGTTGTAGATCACCAGCGCCGCCACCATCATCGCCACGACGCCGAACATCAGCAGGCCCACGGTGATCGTCCGCATCTCGACCCCGGCCGCGCCGGCCAGGTCGGCGGCCAGCTCCTCGCTGGTCTTGACCACCGCCGCGCCCCCGGCCGCGGCGGCCACGGCCGGCTTCAGCCCGGGCGCGGCGCCCGCGACGTCGATCTCGCGGTAGCC
>DASUCK010000488.1:0-9622 GCA_036276095.1 Nonomuraea sp.
CATCAGACCTGCATCGGGCCGTTCGGCCCGTCCCCACCGATGCGCCGGAGTGGCTTCCCGATGCCGAAACACTACGGTTGCGATCTTGTGGGCGAAACCCTGTTGAAGGTCAGGTCGTTGAGCGGTGCGTAGCCATCGCTATACGGAGAGTGCTACTGCGACGAGCGGTCGTCCGGGATCGACGAACGGTAGGTCAGGGGGCTCGCAAGATTCTCGGGCAGATGCATCCTGGCCATCATCCGCCCCACCCCCCGCGGCACCCGACCCGGCGTGACCAGGGAAATCATGACCATCGCGGCGAACGCCAGCGGCACCGCGACCGGCGCCGGGTAGGTAAAGAGGGCGCCCATCTTCACGCCCACCTGATCGCCGACGACGAGCACGGCCGTCACGCCCCCTCCCAGCGCGCAGCCCGCCGCCGCGCCGGCGTCGGTCAGCCGCCGCCACCAGATGCCGAGCACGAGCAGCGGGCAGAGCGTCGCCGCCGACAGGCTGAAGCCGAGCAGCACGAGCGCCAGCGAGACACGCGCGGACGTGACCGCGGTGAGCGCGAGCGCGGCCGTCAGCACCAGGGCCACGGAGACGCGGAAGGACGTCAGCCCGCCGCGGGTCGTGCACGTCGACACCGCGCCCCCGACGGCCACCAGAAGGCCGCCCGTGGTGGCCAGGAAGGCCGCGAACGCCCCCGTGGCCAGCAGCCCCGTCAGCACCTCTCCGACGGCTCCGGGGACCATCCTGGCGGGCAGCAGCAGCACGATCTCGTCCGCGGCGGCGCCGGGGGCGTGGGCGCGGCCCAGCAGCCCGTACATCGGCGGCACGACGCAGAACGCGGCCAGCATCGCCTGCGCGGCCACGAGCGCGCGGCGGGCCCCGCGGCCGTCGCGGTTGGCGTAGACGCGGACGATCACGTTCGGCAGGCCCATGGTGCCCAGCGCGCACGCCCCGAGCACGGTCAGCACGCCGGGCAGCGACGGGTCGCCGGTGCCGGCCGGCCCGTGCTCGGCCACCACCCGGTACGCGCCGTGGAACCAGATGATGGGCCGGGTGCCCGACATCCACCAGCAGACCGCCCCGACGCCGAGGAAGATCACCAGCTTCAGCCAGAACTGCGTGGCCTGCACGCTGGTCACGCTCCCCATCCCGCCCGCGAAGGCCACCACCAGCGCCGTCGCGGCCACCCCTGCCCACCCGAGCCACGGCGGCAGGCCGGTCAGCAGCCGCACCACGACCCCGGCCGCGTGGAGCTGGGCGATGATGAACGCGAGCCCGACGAGCAGCACGCAGCAGGTGGTGACGCCGCGCACCATGCGCGACCTGAGCCGCCATTCGGCGAAGTCGGCCAGCGAGTACGTGCCCGACCTGCGCACCGGCGCGACCACGAGCGCGAGGGTGATCACGAACCCGGCGGCGGCGCCCACCGGGTACCACACCATCGGGCCGCCGTGGTTGGCGATGAGCCCCGCCAGGCCCAGGCAGGCCGCCGCCGAGGTGAACTCGGAGCTGATCGCGGCGCCGTTCCACCAGGGTGGGACGGCCCTGGCCGCCGCGGTGAGGTCGGCCCCGCCGCGGCTGCGGCGCGGCCGCGCGGCCCCCGCCATGACCGCCAGCACCAGCACGAAGGCGACCCCGGTCAGCACCGCGACGGTCATCTCACCGGCCGCGCGGGCGCGGTCACCGTTCCAGCCGTTCGGCGCGGCGCAGGTGGAGGACGGCCAGGCCGACCCAGGCGGCCTGCAGGGCGAGCGACAGCGCCACCCACGCGGCCGGCGCGGGCAGCCACAGGGCGGCGACGGGGGCGCCGACGAGCAGCGCTGCGACGGCGCCCACGGTGACCAGGGCCTGTCGTAACTGCCGCCCCACGATCGACTGCACGTCGGGCCCGGACTCGCCGGCGTCGATGCGGTCGCGGGCGCGCAAGAGCCTGACCGGCCGCTGCGAGACGACCACGCGCCGCCTGGTCACGGATCTCCTCCGGCGGCGGTCACGAGATCACGCCCCGGTGCTGGCGGACCAGCTGCTCGCGCACCTGCCGGCTGTGGCGGCGGCTGACCTGCAGCGTCTCGGTGCCGACGGTGAGCGTGACGCGCCCGCCCTCGAACCTGAGCTCGCTGACGTGCCGGGCCGAGACCAGCGTGCTGCGGTGGATGCGCAGAAACCCGGCCTCCGACCAGCGCCGCTCCAGCGCGGCCAGGGACATGCGGACGAGGTAGCTGCCGTCGACGGTGTGGAGGCGGACGTAGTCGCCCTTCGCCTCGGCGAACCAGACGGCCTGCTGCGGCACGAACCGGGTGCGCCCGCCCAGCTCGACGGGGATCACGTCGTCCTGGCCCGGCTCGGGGGCGGGGGCGGTGGCGGCCTCCAGCCGGCGCACGGCCTCGGACAGGCGCTCGGCCCTGACCGGCTTGAGGAGGTAGTCGACCGCCTCCAGCTCGAACGCCTGCACCGCGCAGTCTTCGTGGGCGGTGACGAAGACCAGCCGGGGCGGGGTGGGGAAGCCGCCGACCAGCCGGGCGAGGTCGAGCCCGTCGAGGCCCGGCATGCGGATGTCGAGGAACACGCCGTCGAGCCGCTCTCCCGCGCCGATCATCTGGACCATGTCCTGCAGCGCCGTGACGCCGTCGGCCGCGGTCAGGACGTGTTCGACCCTGTCGTCCTGGCGCAGCAGGTAGGCCAGCTCCTCCAGAGCAGGCACCTCGTCGTCGACGGCCAGAACTCTCAGCATGCCCCTACGCTGCCGCATGACAGGCGTCCCCACAAGCTCTGAGTAAGGAATTGACTACAATGAGCTAAGTTGCGTCTTGGGGACGCGCAGCCGCACCTTGGTGCCCGCCCCGAGCGCCGTCTCCACCACGAGCCCGTAGGAGTCGCCGTAGATCTGGCGCATGCGCAGGTCGACGTTGGCCAGGCCGATGCCGCTGCCCTCGCGGGCCGGGTCCTCGTCCAGCATGCGGCGGGCGCATTCGGGGTCCATGCCGGCGCCGTCGTCCTCGACGGTGATGTGCGCCTCGGGGCCGGCGTCGCGCACCACCACGCGCACCTCTCCTGCGCCGCTGCTGCAGATGCCGTGCTTGATGGCGTTCTCGACGAGCGGCTGCAGGCACAGGAACGGCACCGGCACGGGCAGCACCTCCGGCGCGACCTGCATGCTGAAGCGCAGCCTGTCGCCGAAGCGGGCGCGTTCGAGCAGTAGGTAGCGGTCGACGCAGGTCAGCTCGTCGGCCACGGTGGTGAAGTCGTGGGCGCGGCGCAGGGCGTACCGGGAGAAGTCGGCGAAGTCGAGCAGCAGCTCGCGGGCGCGTTTGGGGTTCGTACGGACGAACGAGGCGATCGTGGTGAGCGCGTTGTAGACGAAGTGCGGGGAGATCTGGGCGCGCAGGGCGCGCATCTCGGCCTCCATGGCGCGCCGCCGGGAGGCGTCCAGCTCGGCCAGCTCCAGCTGGCCGGACACCCAGCAGGCGACCTCGGTCACGGTGCGCACCAGCGCCGCGGTGATCTCGTCGTCGAAGGCCGCCAGCGCGCCCACGACCGTGCCGTCCACGGTGAGCGGCACCACCACGGCCCCGCGCGGCTCTCCCGCGAACACCTGCGCCCGCCCGGCCGCCAGCGCCGCCCTGGCGTAGGGGAGCACATCGCCGGCGCACGGGCCCTCCCAGGCCAGCGCGGCCTCGGTGGAGGTGATGGCGACGGCGTGGGTGCCGAGCAGCGCGCGCAGGTGGCGCACGGCCTTGCGCGCCGAGTCGCGGGTGAGGCCGGTGCGCAGGGCGGGGGCGGCCAGCGCGGCGAGGTGGAGCGCCGTGAACGTCGCCTCGTCCGTGCACCGGCCCTCGGGCAGCGGGTCGCGAAGGCCCCGGGGGTGTCGGCGTGCTCTGGCGAGAAGGTGGCCGGCGACGAAGGCCAGGCAGCACAGCGCCACGGTGGTCAGCACGTGGGCAACCGTAGCCAACAACCGGGCGTGCCGGGACCGAAACGGTGGGTGACGTCAGGGGGGACCCTCGCCGGGTTCTTCCTGGTAGGAGTAGCGCTGCTCGCGCCACGGGTCGGCGATGTTGTGGTATCCGCGTTCCTCCCAGAAGCCCCTGCGGTCTTCGAGGAGGTATTCGATGCCGCGCACCCACTTGACGCTCTTCCAGGCGTACAGGTGGGGCACGACGATGCGCAGCGGATGTCCGCGTTCGGGGCTGAGCGGCTTCTCGTCCAGCTCCATGGCGAACAGGGTGTCGGGCGCCGCGAAGTCGGACATGCGCAGGTTGGCGCTGTAGCCGTACTCGGCCCAGATCATCACGTGGCGCACGCCGGCATCGGGCGGGGCGACCGCCATGATCGTCGCCGGGGTGACGCCGCGCCACTCGTTGGCCATGAGCGAGAACTTGGTGACGCAGTGGAAGTCGGCGACGCGCGTCGCGCGGGGCAGCACCTCGAACTCGTTCCAGGTGAAGCGGTGCTCCTCCCCTGAGGCGGTCGCGCCGAAGATCCGGAAGTCCCAGTTCTCCGGCTTGAACTGCGGCACCCTGCCGTAGTGGATCACGGGTCGGCCGCGCGGGACGTACTGGCCTGGCGGCAGGCGCGACTCCTCCACGATCACTCCCCTCACCTGACTCGCGTCTTGAGCCATCCTGCCACCGGACGGTCGGCGGCTCGCGCGCGGGTGGTGTGCGCTACGATTACGGCCTATGCGCACCGCGTTCCTGTTTTGGTATGGCGACGGACCCGAGTCCGTTCGCCATCTGACGCTGCGCTAGCAGACAGGCGAACGAAGGCCCCGGGTCCACAGGACCCGGGGCCTTCCGCGTTCTCGGAGGAGGATTTCAGATGGTGATCGTGATGGGGCCCGAGGCCACGTCCGGCGATGTTTCCTCGATCGTCGAGGTCGTGCGGGCGGCCGGGGTGGAGGCGTTCGTGAGCAAGGGGGTGCGGCGGACGATCGTCGGCCTGGTCGGCGACGTCACCCAGCTCGACGGGGCGAGCCTGCGGGGCATGAGCGGGGTGCGCGACGTGATGCGCGTGTCCACGCCGTACAAGCTGGTCAGCAGGGAGAACCATCCGGAACGGTCGACGATCCACGTCGGCGGGGTTCCCATCGGCCCCGACACCGTGACGTTGATCGCGGGGCCGTGCGCCGTGGAGACGCACCAGCAGACGCTGGAGGCGGCCAGGATGGCGCAGGCGGCCGGGGCGACGCTGCTGCGCGGCGGCGCGTTCAAGCCCCGCACCTCGCCGTACGCCTTCCAGGGGCTCGGCGAGAAGGGGCTGCGCATCCTGGCGGACGTGCGGGAGGAGACGGGCCTGCCGATCGTGACGGAGGTGGTGGACGCCCACGACGTGGAGCTGGTGGCCTCGTACGCGGACATGCTGCAGGTCGGCACCCGTAACATGCAGAACTTCGCCCTGCTGCAGGCCGTCGGGGCGGCCGGGCGGCCGGTGATGCTCAAGCGCGGCATGAGCGCCACGATCGAGGAGTGGCTCATGGCCGCCGAGTACGTCGCCCAGCGCGGCAACCTCGACATCGTGCTGTGCGAGCGGGGCATCAGGACGTTCGAGAAGGCGACCCGCAACACGCTCGACGTCTCGGCCGTGCCGGTGGCGCAGCGGCTGTCGCACCTGCCGGTGATCGTGGACCCGTCGCACTCGGGCGGGCGGCGCGACCTGGTGCTGCCGCTGACCAGGGCGGCCATCGCGGTCGGCGCCGACGGTGTGATCATCGACGTGCACCCGCGCCCGGAGCAGGCGCTCTGCGACGGGCCGCAGGCGCTGGTCGACACGGACCTGGGCGAGCTGGCCCAGGTCATGACGGACTTCCCGGCGCTGCTGGGCAAGTCGGCGGCGGCCGTGCCGGCGGCCTGAGCCCGGAGACGTACCCTCTGCCACGAGCGACCCGCGTACGACCGGCCGCGCCACCAGCCAGCCGGTCGTACTCAGCGGTAACTTAAGTACTTCTCCCCATGCGGGGACCTCCCGGCGGGGGCGACGAGGCGACCAACCGGGTCGACCAGGCCGGGCTGGACACGCTGCTGGCCGAGCACGACCCGTTCAAGGCCGAGCACTGAGCCACTGCCGCCCTTCCGGCCTGCTTCCGGCTCGCCGCCGGCTACAGCGTGTACTCCTGGATCGAGTCGGCCAGCTGCACGCACAGCTCCTCGGCGTCGAGGCGGCGCTCGATCTGCTGGAGATCTTCGATCTTGGCCCGCGTCTCGGCGCGCTTGGGCGCCAGCAGGGAGCAGCAGTCTTCGTCGGGCAGCTCGGAGATCTCCAGCGTGCCGATGCGCCGGGCCTCGGCCATGATCTCCGTTTTGTCCCAGCCCACGAGGGGGCGCAGGATCGGCAGGTCGACCGCGTTGTCCTGAGCCGTGATGTTGGTCAGCGTCTGCGAGGAGACCTGGCCGAGCGCGTCGCCGGTGACCAGCGCGGCGGCGCGGATGCGGTGGGCGACCTCCTCGGCCGTCTTCAGCATCAGCCGCCGCTGGGCGATCACCGCCAGCCGGTCCTGCCCCGAGGTGCGGATCGACTGCTGCGCCCTGCCGAACGGCACCACCCACAGCCGCGACTTCCCCTGGAACCGGTCGAGCTTCTTCACCAGCGCGTACGCCTTGTAGATCGACTCCGACGTGGTGAACGGGATGCCGGAGAAGTGGAGGAAGTCGACGTGGAGGCCCCGGCGCATCATGCGGTAGGCCGCCACCGGGGAGTCGATGCCGCCGGACATGAGGGCCAGGGCCCGGCCGCTGCTGCCGACCGGCAGGTCGCCCTGGCCGGGGATGCCGCCGGTGAAGACGAACACTTCGTCCCTGTCGACCTCGATGTGCACGGTCAGCTCGGGGTTCTTCAGGTCGACCGGGAGGTTGTACTCGTCGTTGATGGCGCCGCCGACGAGGCGGTCGAGCTCGTTGGAGCGCAGCGGGAAGCGCTTGTCGCGGCGGCGCGAGCGGACCGCGAAGGGGGCGCCGCGCTTGGCCTCCTCGGTCTCGCCGACCAGCTCAAGGCCGGCCTTGAGCACCGCGTCGGGGTCTTTGGCGACCCGCCAGGCCCGGTGGATCCAGACCAGCCCCGGCACGTCGGCGACCCGCCGGGCCACGGCGTCGGCCTGCTCGGCGGTGGCGCCCTGGGACAGGAAGATCGCGATGACGCCGTGCCGGCGGCGCACGTCGACCGCGATGTCGAGGCTCCGCAGCGCGTCGCGGATGTTGCCGATCAGGCGGCGTTCGAACAGCTCGCGGTTCTTGCCCTTCAGGACGATCTCGCCCAGCTTGAGCAGAACGCACGGCTCGCCCAGGGCGGACATCGTCATGGTGGAACCTCCGGGGAAGACGGGGATGGCACGCCTTGATGGCAACGCCGAGCCCCATCGAGTCTAGTCCGCGTCGAGTCCCCGCTCGATCGCATATCGCACCAGCTCCACGCGGTTGTCCAGCTGGAGCTTGCCGGGCGCCGCGCGGTAGACCGCGATCGCCCGCCAGAACGGGCCCTCGATACCCATGAGACCTTCTCACGTTTCCGACACGCGAATTTACAGATAGTTGGGATATCCAAGCGAAAGGGACATGCCGGATGGCACAATCCGGGAACCCCTAACTCCAAGGATTCCCCCGAAATGACCTCTGCTGTGAATCATTTCACCCACGGCCTGCTCACGCCGGTGCTCGCCTACGTGATGTCATGCCTGGGATCGATGCTGGGCCTGCGCCTCACCGCGCAGGCCCACGTGTCCCGGGGCGGCAGCCGGGCGCGCTGGCTGCTGGGCGCGGCCGTGTCCATCGGCGGCACCGGCATCTGGGTCATGCACTTCATCGCCATGATGGGCTTCGACGTCGAGGGCACGCAGATCAAGTACGACGTGCCGCTCACCGTGGCCTCGGCCCTGGTGGCGATCGTCGTCGTGGGCACCGGCCTGTTCCTCGTCTCCTACGGCCGCGGCCGGCTCCCCGCCCTGCTCGGCGGCGGCCTGCTCACCGGCCTCGGCGTGGCCTCCATGCACTACCTCGGCATGTACGCCATGAACATGTCCGCCCACGTCTCCTACGACCGCGTCGTCGTGGCCGTCTCCGTGGGCATCGCCGTGGTCGCCGCGACGGTGGCGCTGTGGTTCACGCTCCGCGTCAAGAAGCCGATCTGGATCACCGGGGCGGCCCTGGTCATGGGCGTGGCCGTGGCCGGCATGCACTACACCGGCATGTACGCCATGCACGTCACCGTCGACGCCGCGCCGGGCGTGGTCTCCGGCGCCGACGCCCTCGACTTCCTCGTCCCCCTCATGACCGTGATCAGCCTGATCACCCTGACCATGCTGCTCATGGTGATCCTGTCCCCGTCGGAGGAGGAACTGCACGAGGACGCCGAGCTCGTGGCCCGGCTGGAGCTGCGCCGGCGTACCGCCCAGCAACAGCGTGCCGCCGCCGCCTACCCGGCGCCCGTCGTTCCGCACCAAGGGGTGACTCAGGTTCGAACTCGGCGACATAGTTGACGCTGACGACAACTCCCTGTACACACTCCCCTATCGATGCGTAGGGGATGGGGGTGGGGATGTGTCGCCGATCGATCATTTCTCCTTCGGGGCGCTGACGCCCGCGCTCGCCTACGTCATGTCGAGCGTGGGCTCCATGCTCGGTCTCGTGCTCACCTCGCGGGCCCGGCTCCTCGGCCGGCGCGAGGGCACGTACTGGCTGGTCGGGGCGGCGTTCGCGATCGGCGGCACGGGCATCTGGACGATGCACTTCATCGCCATGATGGGCTTCTCGGTGCGCGGCACGGTCATCCGCTACGACGTGCCGCTCACCGCGCTCTCCGCCCTCATCGCCGTCGTCTTCGTCGGCATGGGCCTCTTCCTGGCCTCGTACGGCGGCGAGCGGCTGCCGCTCCTGCTCGGCGGCGGCGTGCTGACCGGGTCCGGCGTGGCGAGCATGCACTACCTCGGCATGGCCGCGATGAACATGTCCGGCCACGTGAGCTACGACCCGGTCATCGTGTCGGTGTCGGTGCTCATCGCGATCGCGGCCTCGACGGTGGCGCTGTGGTTCACGCTGCGGGTCAGCGGCCCGCTCAAGATCGGCGCGGCGGCTCTGGTCATGGGGGTGGCCGTCTCCGGCATGCACTACACGGGGATGTACGCCATGTCGGTGCGCGCGCACGGCGACGCCCTCGCACCGGCCGGCGCCAGGGCCATCGACTTCCTGCTGCCGCTCATCGTCGGCATCAGCGTGATCACGGTGGGCCTGCTGCTCGCCGTGCTGCTGTCGCCCTCGGAGAAGGAGCTGCGCAGCGAGGCGGAGTTCCGCGAGCGGCTGCGCGACCGCGGCGAGGGCGCGCCTCCGGAGACGGATCTCTTCGGCACGCCTCGACGCTGAGATATGTCGGAAGGTACGGCTTGCGACCGCGTAGTGGGCCGCCGACTTTCCGCGGCGCAAGCCGTACCTTTGAGCGGGTTGTAGCGGAATCCCCGCTGCCTCAAAGGTACGGGCGCCGCTTGCAGGTCACTTTCAACCAGCCGAAGAGGGGCCGGCGCTAGCCGAAGAAGACCTCGGCCTCGGAGTAGCGCTCCACCGGGACGGTCTTCAGCTCCGACGTGGCCTCGTCGAGGCCGACGCGGACGATGTCGGTGCCGCGCAGCGCGACCATCGTGCCGAAGTCGCCC
>DASUCK010000489.1:0-8011 GCA_036276095.1 Nonomuraea sp.
CAGGGACAGCATCCGCATATCGGTGCTGTACCAGCGGCTGGGAACACCGGCCTCGTCGGGGAGCATGCCCTCGACGATCCACAGCTCGGCCGCCTCGTCGCCGGCGCTGTTCATGGCGTCGCGCACCTTGGCGAGCAGGTCGATGCAGTCGCGGTCGGTGTAGTTGTGCAGCACCGAGGACAGCAGGTAGCGCTGGGCGCCGGCCGGGACGCCGTCGAACAAGTTGCCCGGGGCGAGCCTGACCCGATCGGCCAGGCTCTGACCGGTCAGGTAGGCCTTGGCGCGGGCGATCACGTCGTCCCGGTCGGCAAGGACACCGATCAGGTGCGGGTGGGCGCGCAGGAGGGCGGCCAGCACTCCGCCCCGGCCGCCCCCGAGGTCGGCGACGATGCGCACGCGGGCGAAGTCGTCCACGTCGGCCAGGTCTTGGCCGACCGCGGCGCTGCGGGCGGTCATGAACTGGTCGAATTCATCGCCTAGCTGCCGATGGTGGGCCAGGTACTCGTAGGGGGACAGGCCGTCCGGCGGGGCGGGGTGGCCGCGCCGGATGGTCTCGGCCAGGTCGCCGATTGCCGCCTGCCAGTAGGGCGATCCGGTGACCAGCACGGCGTGGCGCTGCGACGGTGTGGCCTGCGTGGTGAGGACGCGGCCCAGGCCGGTGAGCTGGTAGCGGTCCTGGCGGGTGGTGACGAACTGAAAAGCGTGCAGCCAGCGCAGCAGCCGCCGCATCGCATCGGGATCCGCCTGGCACGCGTGCGCCACCTCATCGCTGGTCATCTCTTTGCCCGCGAGCGCTTCCGTCACGCCGAGGCGGACCGCGGCGTGCAGGGCGGCGGCGTTCGGCCCGGCGTCGATCATGAACTGCACGAAATTGAAGGGGCTGATGCCCAGCTCCACAGCGGTCGGGTCGTAGTAGGCGCGGGAGCGGTCACGACGCGGGAGCGCTGCTGGGTCAGGCTCGCGGTCGGGAACTGCGTCATGCTCGGCGGGGGCATCATCGAGTGGGTATGTGGTCATGACGTCTGCTCGGAATCGGTGGAGGCGGGTGAGAGGGACGGGGAGGAGGGGGGTATAGGCGGGGGCGGGGCTGGGGTGTGGGTCAACGCCGGCGGCGGCAGCAGGAACCGGCGGACATCGATCGAGCTGTTGATGTACCCGTACTCCTGCATGAGATCAGTGATCTTCTGGATGCGGTTCGGGTGCAGATCGGTGGGGAAGACGCCCAGCGTGATGACGCCCGCGGTTCTCCCGTCGATCTTCGTGTAGGTGGGGAGAATGCTCCTGACGAGCTGCTCGTCTCGGGCGACGTCGAGCTGAGCTCGCATGACCGCGCGCTGGAAAGCCGCGACCTGCGCCGGGTTGCTGCGGGCGTAGGCGGTGGAGGTGGCCCAGCCGGCGATGGGCAGGTCCTCGGTCTGGCCTTGCATGACGTCATACAGGGCGCGGCCGCCGTGCTGGCTCTGGTAGGCGGTGATGAACGGTTCGGTCATCCACGCCGCACCGAGGTGCCCGTTTTCCAGCGCGACGATCATCGCCGGCAGTGGTGTCTCGGCGAAGGCGACGTCGCGTGCGGTCAGTCCCGCGACTTTCAGGGCAGCCTCCGTGGTGAGGGTACTGATCGATTTGAGGGTCGCCACCCCGACGCGTTTGCCGCGCAGGTCCGTCACGCTGCGGATAGGGCTGTCCTTGGGCACCATGAGTTTGAAGGTGTTGGGGGCGGCCTGGTAGGCGTCGGCCGCGATCTTCACCTGGTTGGGCTTGTGGGCCTCGTACAGCACCATCGCCGGGTAGTTCATGATCGAGAACTGGATGCTGCGGTTCTCCAGCATGGGCAGCGCGGTGCCGCCGCCCTGCACGTCCACGCGCTCGACCTTGAGTCCTTCAGCCTTGAAATAGCCGCGGGCTTCGGCGAGGGGGATGGTGGCGCAGTCCGGGATCGGCATGATGCCGACCTTGACGGTCGTCAGGGCCGGGTCTGCGCTCGTGCTTGCGGTGGAATATCCACACCCGGCAAGCGCGAACAGTAGTGTGATCATGGCTATCCGTAGTCGTCTCATGGAATGGTGGATCCCGTGATGGAGAGGGATGGATAGGAACAGAACAGGCCCCGCCCCGCTAGGGCCGTGGAACTCACGAACCGTTTAGCCGCCGACGGCTCTCCGCTCGATCCAGACGTGAAAGAGGGGGCGGGCTATGTGAGGGCCGGCAGCCGGTGAGCCGCCCAGTAGGCCAGCCACTCATGGCACGCCACAGCCAACCGCGCCTCCTCCTCGCTGCGCAGTTTTGGCCCGTACTCCGCCAGGTAGCGGTGGTGCAGCGCCTCCAGCGCCGCCACGCCTGCCACATCCGCGGCGGAGGCTTCCGGCCAGCGCTCCACCGCTGCACCGAGCATCTCGTCGGTCTGCTCCGGGGTGTTCCCCTTCGCGATGAAATGCGGGGCGAGGCTGGCCAAGTCGATCCACCACGGGCCGCGGCACCAATGGGACCAGCTCACCACGAAGATCTGGTTGTCCTTGACGAGGATGCTGCGCCGCCCCAGCCGAGTGTGAACCAGCGAGGCGCCGTCGAGCCGGTCGACGTCGAAGCCGTCCAGCGCGCCCCGGTACAGCCTGGGGTTGGGCAGTGTGGCGGGCTGGTCGAGCAGCACGCGGCCGGCCGCCCACACCCGGTTGTAGTGCTCGGCTGCGGACCGGCCGTGCGCGGTGATGGGTTCCTCGGCGAGCCAGCCGAGGGTGTCCAGCACGAACGGCAGGTCGCCCGAGCCGGGCCCCAGATCCGCGTGGCGGGCGTGGTCGTTGATGAGCTCCCACGCCAGGATCAGCCACCCGTCGACCGTGTTCGTCCACAGCAGCACGGGGGCGGGCGTCGGTTCGGGGTGGGTGTGCAGGATCTCGGCCGCCCTCTGCTCGCTCCGGACCAGCGCCAAATCAGCGGACGGAGCGGTGAGGGGGACGGCTTTGATGAACGCGTCGTCCCGTTGGGCGTAGACGCGGCCGGCGAATCCGGGCCGCTCGCCATGCACCGTCTCGGCCTTGTCCACGCGCCCGTAGTGCGCGGTGATGCGGTCGTGGACGCTATCGGGAAGGTCTTCCCAGCTCAGGCGGTGATCTGTCAGGGGGATGCTCATGGAAGCTCCTAGAGGGGAGATCATGGGTCAGCGTTCAGCCATCCACATGAGGAAATGCGGCGCCGGCGTCGGCGGGGGGCCCTCCTCGGGGGGCAGGAAATCGACCGTGGGCACAACGCGGGGCTCCAGGATGGTGAGCCCGGCGGCCAGGGCGGTGATCTCCTCGCGGGTGCGGGGATAGATCGGGATGCCGTGCGCGGCCTCGTACGCGGCCTTCCCCGCTGTGACCATGTCCGGGTCGACACCGGTGCTGGTCAGGTGGGTGACGACCACGACGCTGCCGGCGGCCAGGCGCTCCCGCAGCGCTCGCATCACGCGGCCCGCCTCATGGTCGTCGAGGAAATGCACGACGGCACCCAAGATGACCACGATCGGGTTGTCCAGGCCGAGATGCTCGTCGAGTGCTGCGATCACCTGGTCGGTGTTGCGCAGATCCTCCTTGATGACGGCCACACCGGGTAGGCGCCCGATGGAGGCGCGGGCGTGCATGAGGGCGATCACGTCGGAATCCAGGAGCAGCCACCGAGTGGCCGGTTGCTCCTGGGCGGCGACCACGCACAGGTCCGGCAGCTTGCGGGCGTCCATACCCTGCATCGGCGGCCCGCCCCCCAGATCGGCGAACCGCGTGTGGCCGTCCGCGGCGAGGTGACGAACCGCGCGCACGAGCGCGGCCGCGTTCTCCTCGATGACCACAGGCGCGTCTTTGACCGCGTCGGTGACCTTTCCCGCGGCAGCCCGGGCGGCTGGGAGGGCGTCCTTGGAGCCGCGGAGTCCGGCGTAGGTGCCGGCGGGGGTAGCACTGGTGGTGAAGGTGCTGCCTGGTCCGGCGGGGTGGTTTTCCGTCACGGTGACCTCGGTCAAGCGGCTCGGTGTCAGGACGTGAGTCAGTAAACGCCCCTCGTACCATCACGGTCACCGGGCGTGGCGACATATTTTCTATGCACCTCATCCCACAGTTGACCTGCGCTTTTACGCGGCGGTGAGCCCGTTCTATGTCAACGGCCAAGCCGGCGCCCGATTTGCGTAGTTGCCGAATGGCGCGCGAACGGCAACTCTGCTGGCAGAGCCTCACCAAAGGGGGGAGCCTCGATGGTCAACGACATCAGGCGCAGGGTGAACCGCCTACGCAAGCAGATGCTTGGCCAGAACCGCACGATTGACGACATCGCGGTGGAGATCCGCGTCCAGTTCGGTTTCTCGCCGCTGGCGGCCTACCGATCGGCGCTCGGCTTGTCACAGCCGGAGGCCGTGGATCAGTACCGGGATCAGTCACCGTCGGCGGTCATGGACCAGCCGCTGCTGTCGAGACTGGAGATGTTCCCCGCCTTCGGATCCAGAGCGCCGCTGGCGACGCACATCATGACGCTGGCGAGCGTCTACCGCACGACGCCGTTGACGCTGCTGGATCCGAACGCGTTGGACCGGATGGATCCGCAGGAACGCGACATCCTGATCCGCTGCAATCCGGGGTTCACCGCTGCGCCGCCCAACCTGGGCGAACGCGCGTACTCGTCACCATCAGCCCAGGTACGGCTACCGGCTACCGGGAGCCTGCACGAGGAGGCAGACATGATCGCTCGCAGAGCCATGAGATTCGCCACGGGCGCGGAGGGCAGCAACGTGGGCCCGGAGATGCTGGAACAGATTCGCGCCGAGGTGGCGCATGTTGCCCGGCTTTACCCCAGGAAGTCACTGGTGCACCTGATGGGCAGCCTCGCCGAGTTGCAGGACATGACCTTTCGCCTGCTGGAGGGCCGGCAGCGGCCCGCCGAGACGGCGGATCTGTACCTGTTGAGCGGCATCATCTCCGGCATGCTGGCCAAGGCCAGCCACGACTTGGGCAACCCTCACGCGGCTATGACGCAAGCTCGCGCCGCGATCGTCTGTGCCGAGAACGCCGGCCACGACGGGTTGCGAGCGTGGGTCCGGGTGCTCCAGTCGATGATCGCCTACTGGGCCGGCAGCCCGCACGAGGCGGCCCGGTACGCCGACGCCGGCGCAGAGTATGCCGCCCGGACCCGCAGCACGGCTGCCGTGTGGCTAGAGGCTCAGACGGCGCGCGTCTGGGGTGTGCTCGGCCACACTGAACGCGTGAACGCGGCGATCGCTCACGCCAAGGAGGCGCGCGAGCGGGTGCAACCAGACGAGCTCGACACGTTCGGCGGCATCATGACGTTCCCGCTGCCCCGGCAGCTCTACTACGAGGCCGACGCGAGGGTGTGGCTGCCCGGCGAGGAGCGCAACACCGCAGACGTGGCCGCGGAGGCAATCGCCGCCTACGAGAGAGCCGACGAGGGCGAGCAGTCCTTCAGCGACGAGGCCGGCGCGCGTGCCGATCTCGCGCTGGCGCGTGTCCATCTCGGTGACCTCGACGGCGCGGCCGAGGCGCTGAACGACGTGTTGGACCTGCCTGTCGAGCAGCGGATCGGCGGCGTCGTGGCCAGCACTCGCCGGATTCACGCGGCGCTGCTGGCGCCCAACCACCGTGGCGGGAGGACGGCGACCCAGCTGCAGCAGGGCATCGAGGAGTTCGTCGGGGTTCCCGTGCAGAGCGCGTTGCCGCGCGGCCAGTAGGGTCTGCGTGCATGTATCCGGTAACGATCTCATCCCCGCGCCTCACCTTGCGGGAGTTCACCCAGGCCGACGTGCTGCCGCTCCTGGCCATCTACGGCGATCCGAAGGTCGCCGAGCACATGAGCTTCGAGCCGCGCACTCGTGAACAGGTGGAGAACACCATCACAGCCGTCATGAGAGCTGCTCAGGCCGAGCCGCGGATGGACTACTCCCTGGCCGCGGTGCTGCCGGATGGTGACCTGGTGGCGTTCGCGCGGCTCGCTAAAGACGTCGGTCACCCGGCGCAGAACAGCGCCCAGATCGGGTTCGCGCTGCGCGCGGACTGCTGGGGGCGAGGGCTCGGCACCGAGGTGGTGCGGCTCCTGCTCCGGCTCGGGTTCGAGCAGCTGCACGTGTACCGCATCTGGGGTGCGCGGTCCCGGATGAACGAGGCCTCGGCGAAGGTCATGAATAAGGCCGGCATGGTCGAGGAAGGCACGATACGCGGTCACCTGCAGCTGGCTGACGGGCGGTGGCGGGACTCGATCGTGCATTCCATCCTGGCGCCTGAATGGTCCTGACCGTCCCCGAAGGAGTGCCGGCCGCCGAGATCACCCCGCCGTGGGAAAGGGACCAGCATCGGCGGCGGCTGGTGCGTGGCTTCCGCCACCAGCTCGCGTTCGAAACGCCGGGTGACGGCTGATCGGCCGTCACCCGGCCGCTCCGCTGGTGGCGAGAGGAACTGTGCGGCAGCGCATGAGGATGATCAACGGTCGGCAACGATTCGCGACACGCCGCCAACGTTGTGGCGTATGCATACACGGGTGCGCGATGATGCTCGACATGGCTGCTATAGCGGGACGTAGGCGACGCGCGAACACGGGTGGGGTTCACGGGAATCTCCAGGGCCGGGTGAGCCCGGCGATTCGCGACCTCGCGTGGAACGGCGCAGCAGCGCGCGGCCAGTCCATCTCGCTCTACCTGGAGACGCTCGTGGAGGCGGATCCGCTGACGCGCGGGCAGGTGACGGGCGCGATGCCTCGCCGTCTCCGCATCCCCACGGGGAACGAGGTGATGCTGCAGGCCCGCGTCCGGCCGGAGGTCTGCGAGCTGGCGAAGAAGGGCGCGAAGGCTCGCCGGGTACCGCTGTGGCGGTATCTGGAGATCCTCGTTGAGGCCGACCAGCAGGCGGGCTCATACGTGCCGCCGGAGCAGACCGAGCAGCTCGATCTGGATCTGATCAGCGCTTGACCGGGCAACCGGTACAGCGGTGAAGGGAGACACCTAGCCGCCGTGGACGGCGGATAACTCCATATACACCACGAGGGCCCTCGCGCCATCTACCGCCAAGCAGGTGCGCAAGGACCCTCGAAACGGCCACCGGATCCCGGCGGGGCTTTCGCGTGCCTGGAGCCGGTAACCAGAAGCTAGGAGCCAGAGTAATCGATAGGCCCCCGGCTCTGCCAGTCGTGCCCGATGATGGCGTGTCGTATTCGGGCCAAACCGGCATAGCCACGACGACCAACTTCATACCCGCCCCACGGCGTGGCGAACCCGGACACCGCACCCTGAAGGCGGCCCGCCGCCGGCGCGGGGTCCGCTGGTCGGTGCTGACCGGCGTGTCGGACCTGCCCGACCTGCTCCGGCCGCCGTCCCGGGCGCTCATCGCCGCCGCTGTGCCGCGCGGCATGCGCCGGGCCGGCTCGCAGCAGGAGTGGTTGCGCACCCTCAAGGCGGACCTGGAGGTCCTGCAACTGCGCAGCGATGGCTACGCCAACCTCATGCTCGTCGCCAACGTCATCGCCTGGTCGGCGGACTGGGCCACCATGTGCTCTCGCCCCACCATCGCCGGGATCGTCGAACGCACCGGCCTGTCCAAGGCGACCGTGAAGCGTTGGGTGCGGTGGCTGCGTGAGGGCGGCTGGCTCGGCGTTGTCGAGCAGGGCTCCACCGTCCGCTTCCGGACAGGCACGCAGGCCGGGCTCCTCGATGACGGGCTGGGCAATCGGGCGGCCGTGTGGGTGCTGGGCGTACCTCGCCGCACCTCTCGCGAACAACACCGTGCGGCTGACCAGCCTGAACACATAAGTGAACCCCCCTCTGGATCTCTCAGGGAGAGATCCAGAGTTGATCCCACGCGCGCACGCGAGACATCGCGCCACCGCTTCCGTGATCATTCCCGCATTTCGCCGACATGGCACCTGCACGCCACGGCCCGGACGAAACGCGACAAGATCGCCCTGTGTGAGCGGCTGCGGACGGAGGCTCCGGTGCTTCGCCGCCTCTCGGCCTGGTACCTCCGGTGGTGGCTAAGGTCCTTCATCGACGAGG
>DASUCK010000490.1:0-4574 GCA_036276095.1 Nonomuraea sp.
GATGCCGGGCATGGACGGGTTCGAGACGGCCGCGCACATCAAGCGGCGCGAGCGCACCAGGAACATCCCGATCATCTTCCTGACCGTGGTCGACAGCGCCCCCGACTACGCCTTCCGCGGCTACGCGGCCGGCGCCGTCGACTACCTCACCAAGCCGTTCGACCCGTGGGTGCTGCGGGCGAAGGTGTCGGTGTTCGCCGAGCTCTACAACATGAACAAGCGCCTGGCCGAGCAGGCGTCCCTGCTGCGCGAGCGGCTGAGCGGCGAGCTGCCGCCGGGCGCCGGCGACCACGCCTCCGTGCTGCCGGAGCTGTCGCGGCGGCTCACGGCGGTCGAGGACGAACTCGCCCGGCTGCGTGAGATCGTACGCAAGTCGCAGGACCCCGCGCTGGCCGCGCCGCTGTCGGACTTGACGGACCGGGTGACCCATCTGCGGGCGGGGTTCGACGCCCTCTCCTGATCGTCGACGCCGGCGGGCGGCAGCCCGAAGGGCGGGCGAAGCGGCGGCGCGTGGAGATCGCGGGCGGGCGGGGCGGGTCAGTGGCGGGCGCGTTCGAGGGCGTCCCAGAAGCCCCGGCGCAGCGCGTGGCGTACTTCGTCGTGCAGGAGGAAGTCGATGGGGAGCGAGGAGCCCTGCAGCAGGCGGGCCTCCAGGTCGGACGGCATGCGCGGCTTGCGGGCCAGCACCGCTTCCAGCCACAGCGCCGGGGCGTCGCGGGCGACGGACTCGCCGAAGTCGTGCCCTTCCCGGTGGGCGGCCTTGACCGCGTCGGACAGCGTGGTGGCCCCCGCGGTGGCGGCGGCCGGCTGCGGGACGGGAGCGGCCTGCGGCCCGGTGTAGGCCCCCAGCTGCGGCTGCTGGTAGCCGGCGCTGGAGGGCGAGGAGAACTGCCCGGTGCTCGGCGACTGCGGCTGCACCTGCGACGGGGACGCATGCGAGGAGTGGGACGGCGGCTGCGCCTGGATGGGCCCGGTCACCGGCGCCGAGGACGGCGGCTGCTGCTCCGGCTGGTAGCCCGAGTAGGAGGTCAGCGCGGGCGGCGTGGCCGGCGACGACTGCCCGCGCCCCGACGACACCGGCCCGCCGGCCGACGGCGCGGACGAGGGCGACGAGGGGGCGGCGTGGCTGCCCGTGGACGACGGCAGCGAGGGCGCCGGTGGCAGCGTGTGGGTGGCCTGGCCGTTGCTGAGCGGCTGGGGGTGGTGGCCGTTGGAGGCGGCCTCGGACACGCCGGTGACCAGCGACACGTACGGTCTCAGGTGGGCCGCGCCCAGCTCGATGAGGTCGTCGCACTCCTGGCGCAACGTGCGCGACACGGCCCAGCCGCCGTCGGCCGCGACGTGCACCACGCTCACCCTGATGCCGAGGTCCTGCGCGTCGCACACGACCTGGGCGAGGTCTTCGTCGCCGCTCACGACGACCGCGTCGCAGATGGCGTTGTTGCGGGCGAGGGTCATCAGGTCGCGGTGGACCTGGGCGTCGACACCCTCGCGCCGGCCGGGCCTGATGCGTGACAGCCGGAGCTTGAGACCTGGGATGTCGGCCAGCGCGTCGTGCTCGGGTGTGCGGCGGCCCTCGACGGTCGCTTCGTACCAGTAGCACCGCAGCAGCGGCAGGCCGGTGCGCTCGCGCGACAGGCTGGTCATCAGCTGGAGCAGCCCCGGGTAGTCCCAGGCGACCGCCTCGCGATGGCGCGTGCCGTGCACGGCCATCGCTCCGTCAGCCAGCAGATAGCCAGCGTCCACGAACAGCGCACAGCGATCCACTGACACCGCCCCTTTCCTGGTGGTCCGACCTTGCTGGCTCTGCACCGTCAGAGACCGGACTCGGCGGCCCTCTCTCAGGGTAATGAATGCAGGTGATCGCGCGAGGGTGAATCCCTACGATTCGACTGGCGGCCCCCAAGGCGCCCAACCATTCAGGCAGACCGTACCAGTCTGTCTGGTTTGGGGTCACGAACGTGCCCGGACGCTCAACGCGGCCACCCCGAACAGCACCACGTCCTTGTCAGTGGTGATCGTCAGCGCGGGGTCCACGCCGAGCTCGGCGCCGACGGTGTCGACGTCCGTGCCGAACGTCAGCTCCGGTGTGCCGCTCGCCGACCCGTCGAAGACGTTCGCGCGGTCGCGGTCCCCGCCCGCCGGGACGAGCGCGCCCGAGCCGAGCGAGACCTTGTCGCCTCCGAGGTCGGCGTCGCCCTCCCAGGTCACCAGCTCCACCCTGGCGGGCGCGGCCGCCGGCGTCAGGCCGCCGACGGGGATGCGTACCCGCCGCACCGGCCCGCCGACCACCGTCGCCGTGTCGAGCACCACGGCCTGGCTGTACGGCTCCGCGGGATCGGTCACGATCAGCACCAGGCTCCAGCCCGCATGCCTGGCCACCCCCTTCTCCAGCGGCAGGTCGGCCGCCCACCACGTGCCGTTCCTGCGCGCGGCGGCCGCCACCAGGCCGCTGACGTCGGCGAACGCCTGGTAGACCGGCCCCGCGGGCATGTCGCGGACGGCCACGTTGGAGGGCCGGACCGGGATGTAGCCCCGCCGCCCGGGCGGCCTGATCTTGATCGGCCCGGCCCGGTCGCCGCTCGCCGACCAGTAGAGCCCCGCCCACACGACCCGGCCGCCCTTGGGCAGGGACAGCTGGGCCGAGTTGGAGGCGTGGGTGCCCGGCACGTCGTCCCGGTCGAGCGCGGTCATCGCCCACAGGTCGTTGTCCCGCTGGTCGCCCTGCCGGCGCCGCGCCTCCGCGCAGCCCGCCCGCTCCTCGGGGCAGCTCACCAGCGTGTTCCCGATCGCCCTGACGGTCACCTTGCCGTCGGTGGCGAACCTGGCCGGCGCCCCCGCCTCCCGCACCCCCTCCTCGGCCCGCGCCCTGACCCGCACGTCGCCCGCCTCGACCCGGATCGCCGGCCTCGGCCCCTCCGGGGCGTCGTCGTCCACCAGCACCCGCAGGAACACCGCCGTGCTCTCCCCGGCGGGCAACGGCTCCCGCTCGCACCGCGCCCCGCCGCCGACCGGCCGGCACGCCCAGCCGTCGACCGTGCCCACGGGACCTGGGCGGGCCTGCGCGGGCCCGGAAAGCGCCGGGCCCGTGAGCGCCCGGCGGGAGCGCGCGGCGCCGGCGCGGGCGGCCGACTGGTGGCGGCGCGCGGTCGGGATCAGGCGCACGCCCGGCGGGAGGTCGACGTGGGCGGCGAGCTTCTCGGTCGGGCCCTTGCCGTAGTTGCGGAGGCGGACGCCGACGATGCCGGGGTGGGCGCGGACGAGGGAGCCGAGCGGGTCGATCGCGGCCCGCAGCCGCGCCTCGCCGGCCGGCGCCTTGGCGGTCTTGACCGGCGCCGGCACCCGGGCCGGCTCCTCGCGCGACTCCGACGGGGTCGGCAGGACGGTCGCGGGCGGCTCGGCGATCGCCGGGGTGGCGGGCTTCTCGACCGGTTTCTCCGCCGACACCAGCGCGAGGGCCACCGCCGCGACGGCCGCCACGGCGACGCCGCCCGCCACCGCGGCCTGCTGGTGCCGGGGGGCGCGGCGCAGCAGGCCAAGCCCGCGCAGGATCGTGCCGCCGCCGGCGACCGCCGACTTGGCCAGCGCGGCGGCGTACGCGCCGAAGACCGGGCCGGCGACCAGCGGGCCGACCATGACGCGCAGCCCGCGGTTGACGTCGGCCAGCTCCAGCAGCACCCCGTGGCACTCCTCGCAGGCGCTCACGTGATCGTCGACTGTCTTGGCGTCGCGCCTGGTCAGCCCGCCCCTGACGTACGCCCCCAGCCTGCCGAGCACCGGACGGCACTCGTGCGGCCGCTCCGCCCGGAGATGCATCTGCAGGTACGCCTGCCGCAACCCCTCCCGGGCGCGGTACGCCAGCGCCGCCACGCCGTTCGCCGACAGCCCGAGCAGGGGCGCCACCTCCGCCGGCTTGCTGCGCTCCACCTCGGTGTGCCACAGCACCGCCCGCCACCGCTCGGGCAGCGACAGGTAGGCCCGGGCGATCAGCGACTTCTCCAGCTCGACCAGCGCCGGATCGACGAACGGCACCCCAGGGTCGTAGTCTTCGATCTCTCCTGTGGTCAGCTGGCGGCTCGCCACCCTGAACCGGTCGTGGACGGTGCGCCGCACCACGGTCAGCAGGTAGGTGCGGAAGGCCACCTCGGGCCCCCGCCCCCGGCCCACCAGATCGAGGATCTTGGTGAACGCCTCGGCCACCACGTCGTCGGCCTCGCTGCCCCTGACGAGCTGCCGGGCCAGGGCTTGGGCGGCGGCGACGTGGCGCTCGTAGAGGAGCCCGAACGCGGCGGCGTCTCCCTCCCTGGCCGCCTGCAGGAGATCTGCATCGCTTTGCGGAGATTCGACACCCATAGTGACCTCACCATGACGCTCAGTTGCCTCGCGCAATCATTCCGCAGTCGGCGTCATGACTAAACCGCTACGCCGTCTTTACTCACATGGAGGAGGACATGGGGGATGACACGGCGGAACGATGGCGGGCCAGGAGCATCGTCGAGGGCTGGTCGCCGGACGGCGACTGGTGGCGGCCCGAAGTGGCCGGCGTGATCGAGGCCCTGCACGGGAGCGGCGAC
>DASUCK010000491.1:0-6772 GCA_036276095.1 Nonomuraea sp.
CGCCTCGGTCACCGGCGCACCGACGTCCGGCACATCGTGCTCACCCACGTCGACATCGACCACATCGGCGGCCTGTCCGACTTCCCCCACGCCCGCGTCCACCTCACCGCAGCAGAGGCCGATGGAGCCATGCGAGCACCGTCGCGCGCCGAGAAGATCCGCTACAGCCCGGCCCAATGGGCCCACGGCCCCCACCTCGTCGAGCACACCCCGCGAGGGGAGCGGTGGCGGGGGTTCCCCGCCGCTCTGCCACTCGACGACATCTCGCCCGGCATCGTCCTCATCGCGCTGCCGGGCCACACCCGCGGGCACGCCGCCGTCGCCGTCGACGCCGGGGACCGTTGGATCCTGCACTGCGGCGACGCCTTCTACCACCCGGGGACCCTCGACCGGCGTTCCCGCGTTCCCGCCGTCCTCCGCGTACAGGAAACCCTCGTCGCCTTCGACCGGGCCAAGGTCCGCGACAACCACGCCCGCCTCGCCGAGCTCTACCACCGCGCCGACCCCGATCTGACCATCATCTGCTCGCACGACCCCGCCCTCTACCAGCAGGCACGCGCCGGCGCCTGAGAGGCCGGTGGCCGCCCGGGTGCATGAAGACCGGCGTGGTCTCCGGATCCGGCCGCGGCGTACCGGCGTCGTCAGGCGATCGGTTGCCGGGTCAGCCCCAGATCGGCCCCCTTGGGTTCCTTGACCGCCGTGACGGCCGCCAGGGAGACCACGCAGAGGGCCATGACGTAGGCGCCGACGGACAGGGCGGATCCCGTGCTCTGCACCAGGGCCTCGGCGATCGTGGGAGCGAAGGCGCCGCCCAGGATGGCGCCGAGCGCGTAGCCGATGGCGACGCCGGAGTAGCGCACCGAGACGGGGAACATCTCGGCGTACATGGCCGACATGGGCCCGTACGAGAGGCCGAGGCCGATGGTTAGGACGATGATCGCCGCCGTGAAGAGCCAGATGTCGCGGGTCTCCATCAGCAGGAAGAGCGGGATCATCCAGGCGAACACGAGCGCGTAGCCGATCTGAAAGGTGCGGACGCGGCCGATCCGGTCGGACAGCACCCCGCCGTACAGGGTGAAGGCCAGCCAGCCGACCGACCCGGCGACGGTGGCGAGCAGCACGGACGGCCGCGGCAGGCCCAGCGTGGTGGTGCCGTAGCTGATGAAGTAGGCGATGAGGAGGTAGCCGGCGGCGTTGTTCGCCACGAAGATCAGCGCGGTGAGCAGCACGTTCCTGCTGTTGTGGCGGAACAGGTCACGCAGCGGCGCGGAGGATGTCCTGGTGCGTTGCTGCAGCTCCTTGAACACGGGGCTCTCCTCGACGGCCCGCCGCACCAGATAGCCGATGATGATCAGGGTCAGGGAGAGCAGGAACGGCACCCGCCAGCCCCACGCCTGGAACTGCTCCGGCGTGGTCACCGTACTCATGATCCACAGGACGCCGGTGGCCAGGATGAGGCCGATCGGCACGCCGATCTGGGGGAAGGCGCCCCACCATCCGCGGCGCTCGCGGGGCGCGTGCTCCACCGACAGCAGGGCGGCGCCGCCCCATTCTCCGCCCGCGGAGAAGCCCTGCACGATGCGCAGGAGGATGAGGGCGACGGGCGCCGCCGCGCCGATCGTTTCGTAGGTGGGCAGGAGGCCGATGAGGGTGGTGGCCGCACCCATGAGGAGCAGGGTCAGCACGAGCATGCGCTTGCGGCCCAGCCGATCGCCGTACCGGCCGGCGATGATCGCGCCGAGCGGCCGGAACAGGAAGCTGATGCCGATCGTGGCCAGCGAGATGAGCGTGGCCAGGCCCGGTGAACGCTCGTTCACCGGGGCCAGGAAGAGCGGGCCGAACACCAGGCCGGCGGCCTGGGCGTAGATGAAGAAGTCGTACCACTCGATGGTGGTGCCGGCCAGGGTGCCGGCGAGGACCGTACGGTCGTCGCGCGTCATGCCGAGTGGTTCTCCTGCCACCTGGGACTCCTTTCCGGGTCGGGGAGCCGAGCGCCGCAGGGCGAGAGGCATGGTGATCCTCCCTGAGGGGCGCCGGAGGGACAAACCCGCATGGGACAACAGTGCGCGAAAGCCGCATGTGACACAATGTCGGGTCCGGCCCGATCTCCCGTTCTCGGTGTCGGATTCTCGGTGTCGGATCGCCCACCTGCCCGAGCGCGTGACCATGACCTCCATGACGCTGGACCGGGAGCGGATCCCTGCGCCATGGTGGGGGACAGCTTCCTGACCACCCGCGCCACCGCCGCAGGGGAGGCCGC
Organism: Nonomuraea sp.; assembly: GCA_036276095.1. Taxonomy (GTDB): domain Bacteria; phylum Actinomycetota; class Actinomycetes; order Streptosporangiales; family Streptosporangiaceae; genus Nonomuraea. The sequence goes on from DASUCK010000491.1 coordinate 2,261, forward strand.
ATGAGCGTCGTGGACGGCCCCTACTTCGACGACCTGTCCGTCGGTGACACGTTCGCCGCGCCGGCCGTCACCCTGGATGCCGGGCTGCAGGCGCAGCACCGGGCGATCCTCGGCGACCGGCTCCGGCTCTGCCTCGACCAGCCGCTCGCCGAGCGCGTCACCGGACGGGCCGGCCTCGCGCATCCGGGGGTGGTCTGGGACGTCGCCATCGGCCAGTCGAGCGTGGTGACCCGTCAGGTGGTGGCGAACCTCTTCTACCGCGGGCTGCGGCTGCGGGCGGCACCGTACCTCGGTGACACGCTGATGACGACGACCGAGATCGTCGCCACCCGCCGGGTCCGGTCCCGACCGGATCGGCCGGAACGCGGCAAGGCGGTGCTGCGCATCGTGACCCGGGACCAGACCGGGCGCATCATCCTCAGCTTCGACCGCTGCGCGCTGCTGCCCTGCCGCGGCGGAGCCGGGCCGGCCGGCGACGTGGGGCCCGACGTCGCCGGCCTCTTCACGGCGCCGCCCGTACCGGCGGAGGCCGCGGCTCCCGACTGGCTCGCGGGGTGGTCGCTGGAGCCGCTGCTCACCGGCCCGCGCGAGGCCCCCGGCCGGTCCCCGGCGGCGGGCGACACCTTCGAGCTCGCCGCCGGCGACGTCGTCTCGAGCGCCCCTGAGCTGGCGCGGCTCACCGTCAACGTCGCGGCCGTGCACCACGACGCGGAGGCCGCAGGTGGGCGCCGGCTCGTGTACGGGGGGCACACGATCGGGCTCGCGCTCAGCCAGACCTGCCGGATGATCCCCGGCCTCGTGACCGTGACCGAGTGGTTCGCCTGCGACCACGTCGCGCCCGTGTACGAGGGCGACACGGTGCGCAGCCGCGTCACGGTGCGCGGCCTCACGCCGTACCGGGACGGCAGCGCGATCGCGGTGCTCAACACCCGCACGTCGGTGGCCGGGCGCGGCACGGTGCTCGACTGGACCTTCGCGGGGTTGGTCGCATGAGCGCCGGACGAGGCCCGGCATGGCTCTTCCCCGCCGGCGAGCTTTTCGGGCCGCGAAGACTGCCGGTGTTCCTCCGCGATGCGGCCGGACACGTCAGACCGTGGGGGGACGGGGTCGTTGGCGCGCCTCACGCCGGCCTGGCCCTGACCACACCGCGGCCGCACCGTGACGAGCGATCCCGGCTGACCGGCAACCGGTCAGGTCGCCATCCGCCAGGTTTTCCGTGGCTTGTCGTGCATCCGTCCGGGGATTCCGGGGCGTTGCTGCCATGGGTGCGGTCCGGTGGGCGGGCGGTAGCCCACGCCCAGCGCGTCCAGGCGGGCGTAGTGCGCCGTGTTCATCCGGCATTCGAAGTCCTCGAAATCGCGTTCCTCCGGGTCCGGCAGCTGCGACCAGGCCACTTCGGCGAACGCGACGAGGCGGGGGAACGCCTGGTAGTCCGCCCGGCCGCGGTTCTCGACGACTTCGGTCCACAGGTTGGCCTGCGCGCCGATGATGTTGGCCGCGTGGGGGGTGCCGGCCAGCCGGGGCGGTATGGGTTCGAAGCGGTAGACGTCCTCGAGTGTGTGCACCCATCCGAACGGTACGGGCTCCTCAGCGCCGTGGGCCTGGGCGTGGTCGAGGTAGACCTCCTGTTGCGGGCACATCACCACGCTGTGGCCGGCCTCCGCGGCGGCGATCCCGCCCTTGTACCACCGCCAGCACATGACGGCCGCATCTGCCGCCAAGCCGCCCTCCAGGATCTCGTCCCAGCCGATGAGGCGCCGCCCCCGCGCGGCGAGCCATCGGTCGAAGTGACGGATCATCCAGGCCTGCAGCTCGTCCTCATCCCGGAGCCCCAATTGCCGGATGCGTGCCTGGGCCGTGGGTGACTCGCGCCACTGATCTTTGAAGCACTCGTCACCCCCGATGTGGACGAACCGGCTGGGGAAGATCCCCAGCACCTCCTCCAGCACACCCTCGTAGAAGCGCAGCACGCCGTCGGTGGGAGCCAGCACGTTGCGGTTGAATCCCCAGTCGGTCCAGACCTCCAGCGCGGTGGTGTCGATGACGTCGGCGTTTCCCAGTTCGGGATAGGCGGCGATGGCGGCCTGCGAGTGGCCGGGAAGGTCGATCTCGGGGACGACCGTGACATGCCGCTCCGCCGCGTACGCGACGATCTCCCGCAGATCGTCCTGGGTGTAGAAGCCGCCGTGCGGCCGCTCGTCCCAGAGCGGCGGCTCGCCCCAGCCCATGCGGGTCCGCCGCCGCCAGGCGCCGATCTGGGTCAGCCGGGGGTGCCGCTGTATCTCCACCCGCCACCCTTGGTCGTCGGTGAGATGCAGGTGCAGGACGTTCAGCTTGTGCGCGGCCAGCAGATCGACATAGCGCAGCACATCGTCCTTGGGCAGGAAGTGACGCGCGACGTCGAGCATGAGGCCGCGCCAAGCGAAACGTGGCCCGTCCTCGATGATCACGTATGGCACCGTGACCGGTTCTCGCGCGATGGGGGTACGGCGAAAGGCGTCCGGGCCCAGCAGCTGCCGCAAGGTCTGACGCCCCCAGAAGACACCGGCCTCGTCACCGCCCACGATCTCGGCGCCGTCAGCCGACACGGTCAGCCGGTACGCCTCCGATCCCAGTGCCGGATCGACACCGGTACGCACGTCCCCGCGGAACGGCCCGGAACCTCCGGTTCGTTCGAGCCGGCGCGGGGCGGGTATCACGTTCATCCGAGGCGCCATACGTCCAGTCTCATCACGAAATCACCGTACTCGCCAGGCTCGGCACCAGGGCTCGGGGACCTCGCCCGAGTCGCGCCACCCGGCGATGACGGCGCTATCGGCCCAGGAGACCGACGAACATGGTGCGGTGCAGGACGTCCACATGAGCTCGGGCGATGGTCACCGCCTCCACGGCGTCCTGCCGCTCCAGCGCCGTCACCAGCGCGGCGTGCTCCCGGTTGGACTCCCGCAGATAGGCGATCGGGTACGGCAGGTAGTAGCGGTAGAGCTGCCGCAGCACGGGCGCGTAGTGATCGGTGGCGGTGGCCACCTCCGCGGCGCCGGCCAGGCCGAGGTGGAACCGTTCGTCGCAGGCGTGGAAGTCGGCCCAGCCGGCGGCCTGATCCATCTGGGTGACCAGGTCCTTGAGCTCGGCCAGGCGTTCCGCGGTGATGGCGGTGGCGGCCAGGTGGGTCAGGCCGCACTCCAGGATCAGGCGGTGGTCGATGAGCCGGTGGACCTCCGCCGCGGCTGAGCGGTAGGCCTCGATCTCCGACACCTGGCCGGTCGCGGGGTTGTCGGCTACCAGGGTGCCGCCGTTGCGGCCGCGGCGCCGTACCAGGACGCCTTCCTGGCAGAGCGCGATGAGCGCGCGCCGCACCGTGATCTCCCCGACGTCGAGGGCCCTGGCGACATCCGCGGTGGGCGGCAGGCGTTCGCCCGGTGTGAGCAGGCCCAGCTCGACGGCCAGGGCGATGCGAGCGCGGACCGTGTCGAAGGCGCTGAGCCGGCGTAGCCCCTCCAGGGGCTGGGAGTTGAGGGCGGTCAGGGATGTCATGGCCTCTACCGTACGTTGCCTTATTAGCTCAATATGAGCTATTTTGCCTTCACCAGACAGACATGCTGGTCAGAAGGCAGGTGATCATGCCCAGGCCGCTCCCCCTCGCCCTCACGCAGGCCGCGCCGCTCCCCGTCGGCACGCCGGTGTCCCGCTTCGCCGAGCAGATCGAGGATCTGCTCGCCGGCTTCCCCAACACCCGGCTGGTGGTCTGCCCCGAACTGCACCTGTTCGGCAGCAGGGTACGTCCGCGAGAGCGCGACGCCGAGCTGGCGGACGCGGCCGAGCCGCTCGACGGGCCGCGGGTCAGGGAACTGGCCGCGCTCGCCGGCGACCTGGGCGTGTGGCTGGTGCCCGGCTCGGTGTGCGAGCGCGGCGCGGACGGCGCGCTCTACAACACCGCGCTGGTTCTGTCCCCCGAAGGAACGCTGTCCGCCCATTACCGCAAGATCTTTCCCTGGCGGCCGTACGAGCCGTACCGTCCCGGCGACCGGTTCGTCGTGGCCGACCTGCCCGGCCATGGCCGGATCGGGCTGGCGATCTGCTACGACGCCTGGTTCCCCGAAGTGGCCAGGCACCTGGCCTGGATGGGCGCGGAAGTGATCGTCAACCCGGTGATGACCACCACCGCCGACCGCGAACAGGAACTGGTGCTCACCCGGGCCAACGCGATCGTCAACCAGGTCTACGTGGTGTCCGTCAACACCGCCGCCCCCGCCGGTGCCGGCGGCAGCCTGGTGGTCGACCCCGAAGGCCGGGTGCGGGCGGCGGCAGCGGAGGCCCCCACCGTGCTCACCGACGTGCTCGACCTCGACGCCGTCGCCACCACCCGCCGATACGGCACCGCAGGACTCAACCGCATGTGGTCACAGTTCACCGATGCCGACCAGCCTCTCAACCTGCCCCTCTACCAGGGGCGTATCGATCCCGGCCGGTGGACTCCGGCCGGACCCCCCACGGAGTGATCCCCCATGCCAC
>DASUCK010000492.1:0-6720 GCA_036276095.1 Nonomuraea sp.
GGCCCGAGGCCCGCCGGCTCGACCGCAGCGAGCAGTTCGCGCTGGTCGCCGCGCGTGAGGCGTGGCGCGACGCCGGCACCCCCGAGGTGGCGCCCGAGCGGCTCGGCGTCGTGGTCTCCAGCGGCATCGGCGGCATCAACACCACGCTCTCGGCGTACGACACCTATCGTGAGCGCGGCTGGAACCGGCTGTCGCCCTTCACGGTGCCGATGCTCATGCCCAACGGCCCTGCCGCCTGGATCGGGCTCGACCTGGGCGCCCAGGCGGGCGTGCACGCCACGGTGTCGGCCTGCGCGTCCGGCGCCGAGGCCATCGGCTACGCCCTCGACATGATCAGGGCCGGCCGCGCCGACATGGTGGTCGCCGGCGGCACGGAAGCCGCCATCCACGGCCTCAACGTGGCGGCCTTCGCCGCCGCCCGGGCCATGTCCACCCGCAACGACGACCCGCAGGGCGCCTCCCGGCCGTGGGACCGCGACCGTGACGGGTTCGTGCTCGGCGAGGGCGCCGGCATCGTCGTCCTGGAGTCGGAAGAGCACGCCAGGGCGCGCGGCGCGCGGATCTACGCCTACTGCGCCGGCGTCGGCTACTCCGCCGACGCCCACCACATCACCCAGCCCGAGCCCGACGGGCGGGGCATCATCATGGCGATGACGCAGGCGCTCGGCGACGCCGACGTCACCGGTCGCGACATCAAGCACGTCAACGCGCACGCCACCTCCACTCCCGCCGGCGACGTCGGCGAGGTGCGGGCGATCGCCAAGGCCATCGGCACCCATCCGCTGGTGACCTCCACCAAGTCCATGACCGGGCACCTGCTGGGGGGCGCGGGCGGCATCGAGTCCGTCTTCACCATCAAGGCGATGACGGAGCGGATCGTGCCCGCCACCATCAACCTCGACAACCTCGACGACGGCATCGAGGTGGATCTCGTCCACGGCGAGAACCGCACGCTGCCCGAAGGGGACATCGCGGCGGTCAACAACTCGTTCGGGTTCGGCGGCCACAACGTGTCCGTCGTGTTTAAGGGGGTTTAAATGACCGTGCTCGACAACAGGGTGGTGACGCAGGGCTCCGATCAGGAGCCTGCCGATCCCCGCGACCCAGTCGTCCGCCTGACCGCCCTGTTCGACGAGGGCTCGCTGCGGATGATCACTCCGGAGGACAAAAGCGGCGCGCGGGCTGCCATGGGCCGCGTCGAGGGCGTTCCCGTCGTCGCGTTCTGCAGCGACGGCCGCGTCCAGGGCGGCGCCATGGGCGGCGAGGGCTGCGAGCACATCGTCCACGCCTATGACGTGGCCGTCCGTGAGCGGGTGCCGATCATCGGGATCTGGCACTCCGGCGGTGCGCGACTCGCCGAAGGCGTCGAGTCGCTGCACGCCGTCGGGCGCGTCTTCGCCGCCATGACGAAGGCGTCGGGCGTCGTGCCGCAGATCTCCGTGGTCGTCGGCCCCGCCGCCGGCGGCGCCGCCTACGGCCCGGCCCTCACCGACCTGGTCATCCTGGCCGACTCCGGCCGCATCTTCGTGACCGGCCCCGACGTCGTGCGCAGCGTCACCGGCGAGAACGTCGACGCCGCCTCCCTCGGCGGCCCCGAGCCTCACAGCAAGCGCAGCGGCGTGGTGCACGTCGTCACCAAGACCGAGACCGACGCGTACGTCAGGGCGCGCCAGCTCGCCACGCTGCTCGGCCACCAGGGCCAGGTCCGTACGGGCGAGGTCGGCGAGGTCGACTTCTCCACGCTGCTGCCGGAGTCGGCGCGGCGAGCCTACGACGTCAAGCCGCTGGTCAACGGCCTGCTCGACGAGCCGGGCATCGAGCTGCACCCCAAGTGGGCGCCGAACATCGTCACGTCGCTGGGCCGCCTCGGAGGCCGGACGGTCGGTGTGATCGCCAACAACCCGATGCGGCTCGGCGGCTGCCTCGACGCCACGTCCGCCGAGAAAGCCGCTCGCTTCGTACGGATGTGTGACGCTTTCGGCGTGCCGTTGGTTGTCCTGGTCGACGTACCGGGTTACCTGCCGGGGGTCGGGCAGGAGCACGACGGCGTGGTCCGCCGGGGCGCCAAGCTGCTGCACGCCTTCGCCGAGGCGTCGGTGCCGCGGGTGACCCTGTACACGCGCAAGGCGTACGGGGGGGCCTACATCGCGATGAACTCGCGGGCTCTCGGCGCCACCAAGGTGTTCGCCTGGCCGACGACGGAGATCGCGGTCATGGGGCCGGTCGCCGCCGTACGCATCCTCAAGCGCCGCCAGCTGGCCGCCGCACCCGAGAAGGAGCGGGCCGAGCTGGAGCAGCGCCTGGCCGCCGAGCACGAGAAGCTCGCCGGCGGCCTGGAGCGGGCGCAGGAGCTGGGCGTCGTGGACGAGGTGATCAAGCCCGCGGAGACCCGCGGCGCCATCGCCAAGCTCCTCGCCCAGGCCACCCCGGCCCGCGGCGCCCACGGCAACATCCCCCTGTAACCCGGCGAGCGGGGAAGCTCGGCAAACGCCCTACACCTCCACCGGCGCTCGCGACTTCCCTGCTCGGCGAAGGGCCCGCACCGGTGCCGGGGACCTGCGCGTCGCTCCTGCTCTTATCGAAAGGCCCCGCGCCGGCGTCGGCGCGGGGCCTTTCGGGTCGTGCAGAGGTGATCGGGAACAGGGTCGGAGGTCTGAGAAGGACGCAGGGAAGGAGCTGACGGCGGAGGGCCGCGGCGAAGGGTGGAGCCCGGGCGGGTCAGACGGCGGCGTGGAGCCAGCGGACCGGCGCGCCGTCGCCCGCGTACCGGAACGGTTCGAGCTCTTCGTCCCATGGCCGGCCGAGCATCTTGTCGATCTCCTCCTCCAGCACGGACCGCCCCTGCGCGGCCATCATCATGGCCGTGCGCAGCCGATCCTCCGGGATCATGATGTCGCCGGCGGCCCCGATGACGGCCGTGAAGGCGCCGAGCGTCGGCGTGTACGCGTGCCGCGACCCGTCCACCCCCGGCGACGCGTCCTCGGTGATCTCGAATCTGAGGCGCTGCCAGCCCATGAGCGAGGAGGCGATGGCCGCCGCGATGCCCGCGCGGCCCTCCCACTCCGCCTGCGCCCGCACGACGTTGGGCGCGGCGGGTTGCGGAGTCCACGTCAGATCTACGGGCACGCCGAGGACACCCGCGACCGCCCATTCGATATGAGGGCACAGCGCGGGCTGAGCCGAGTGGACGTAAAGGACGCCACGAGCAGACACCGGACCTCCCGTTTCGGTACGAGGTGCGCCTTCCCCAACGGCCTCGCCCCGGGATGATCACAAGTGACTAGGGAGAGACTACCGTCGGTCGCTACGCGACACCAGAGGGGGGCCATACCAAGTTGGTGCCGGCGTGCCGCGTGACGGCTGTGACAGGCGGGAAAGATTCCCGGCCATGGAGATGCGATCAGTGGGCGAGGCGTTCATCCGGCCGGCCCAGCTGCTGGTGGAACGCACCACGTTGTCCGCCTCCGCCCGCTGGACCCAGGCGGTCTCCGAGGCGGACGGCGTCTGCGTCGTCCACCTGGCGCCGGGAGTCGACCCGTGCGAGCTCACGGCCGAGCTCCGCGCCAGAGGCGTCAGGGCCTCGCCCAACCACGTGTTGCGCGGCCAGCCGCTGTTCTTCGGCGGCCCGGCCTCGCGGCCCTTCCCGGTGCCGCGCGTCCCGTACAAGCGCGACCGGTCGCACTCGGACGTCGTCGTCGGCCTGCTCGACACCGGCGTGGCCGCCCATCCGTGGTGGGCGGGCAGCGCCTGGTACGCCCGCGCATCGCCGGAGCAGGCCGACGCGACCGAGGGCGAGCAGGCCGGCCACGGCACGTTCATCGCGGGCCTGCTGACCCGCCTGGCGCCCGGCGCGAGCCTGCGGGTGTCCCGCGTGCTGGACGGAGACGGGCTCACCGACGAGGCGACCGTCGTCCGCGCGCTCAACCGCCTCCACCAGAGCCCTCCCGAGGTGCTCAACCTGTCGTTCGGCGGCCACACCTACGACGACCGCCCGCCGCCGCTGCTGTCGGACGCCATCGCCGCGATGGCCGACACGGTCGCCGTGGCCTGCGCCGGCAACACCGCCTCCGACCGCCCGTTCTGGCCGGCCGCGCTGCCCAGCGTGGTGGGGGTGGGCGCGCTGGACACCACGCAGCAGGGGCGCGCCGCCTACTCCGGTCACGGCACGTGGGTGGACGCCTGCGCCCGCGGCGACTGGCTGACCAGCAGTTTCCTCGACTCCGGCGAGTTCCGCGGTTACGCCGCGTGGTGCGGCACGTCGTTCGCCGCGGCCGTGGTGGCGGGGACCATCGCCCGCGCGGCGGCGAAAGAACCGGCCAAGCTGGTGGTCGAGCGCCTGCTCGACGGGGAGGGCACCCGGCAAATTCCCGATCTGGGAGTTCTCGTCCCGGCGAGTCTGTAGAGTTTACGCTCAGTTCCCACACCATCACGTGGAGGCATGATCGGCCTCTTCGTGCCGGACGAGAGGAGGCCGCATGCACCGCGAACCAGCGGATCTGCTCAACGCCGCGGCTGAAGGCGACCGGTCGGCGTGGGAGGAGTTGGAGTCGAGGTTCGGGCCGCTCATGTGGGCCGTGGCCCGCGCGTGCGGCCTGAGCCCGGCTGATGCGGCAGACGTGGTCCAGGGCGCCTGGCTGCGGCTGCTCCAGCATCTGGAGACGATCAAGGATCCGGCGCGGGTGGGAGGGTGGCTCGCCACGACCGTACGCCGCGAGTCGCTGCTGCTCCTGCACAAGGATCGCCCGGGGATCCTCTCCGCCGAGGTCGTCGAAGACCCCGATCCGGCCACCGCCGTCCTGGAGACCGACGGCCGGCAGCTGTTGTGGAAGTCGGTCTCCGCCCTGCACGAACCCTGCCGCACCCTGCTCCAGCTGGTCGCGATCGATCTCGGTAGCCGCCAGACGGCGCTGCGGCTAGGGCTGCCCATGGGCAGTGTGGGCCCGACCAGGGCCCGCTGCCTGGAGAAACTGCGCACTCTGATCTCGTCACAGGAGACCGCGCAATGACTGACGATGAATACTTCCTGGCGGCGCTCCGGCTTGCCGCCGGGAACGACCCCATCCCCGCTCACGTGTCCACCGCCGCACGTGACGTCTACGGGCTCCGGGTCCCGCGGGCGCGGACCGCCGATCCTGTCGAGTGCGCCGAGATCCGCACGAGTTCGGGACCGCGCGGGGCCGACGGCTCGCACCTGGTGCGCTTCGTGGCATCCGGCCTCACCTTCGATCTGGAGGTGACGGTCGGGGACGGGCTCATCGACATCGCCGGGCAGGTTTTCCCGTACCCAGGAGAGGACGCGTACGTCGATGTAAAAACCCCGCATTTGACGCTCACCAGGGCCCTTGCTCCGAACGGCCAGTTCGCCGCCACGGGCCTGCCTCCGGGCTGGCTCAGCGTGGTGTGCCACCGGCCCGGCCGCGCGCCTGTGCAAACCAGGTGGGTACGCATCCGCCCCTGACCATGTCCCGCTCGGTCGGCCGGGAGAGCCGCATCTCTTCCGGTCGTTTCCCTCAAGGCTCCGCATGAGCGACATCCCAGACACCCAGGGCCGTCTCGACTCTCTCCTCACCGAGGCCGAGGCGGCCATGGTGCGTTCTCTGGTCGATCCCGACCACGCCGCGCACGCCGCCCGTTCCGTCCTCGCGGCGGCCCGCCGCATCGGCTCGCCCGAGGCGGAGGTGGTCGCGCTCAGGGCGATGGCGCTGGCCGCCCGCGAGCTGGGCGACCTGGAGAGCGCCGAACGCCACCTCCGCCAGGCCATCGCCACGCCGGGCGCGCCCCAGGACCGGGTGGCCCAGGCGCGGCTGTCGCTCGTCACCGTACGCACCGAGCGGGGCCACCCGCTGCCGGCCCTGCGGGTCGCCGCCCTGGCCTGGGCGTACCTGTCGCCGCTCGACCGGGCCAAACTCGACACCCAGCGCGCCGTCGCCCTCGCCCACCTCGGCCGCCACCAGGAGGCCGTGGCGTCCTGCGATCGGGCGCTGCGGGTGCTGGTGAAGGCGCCGGGCACGGCCGAGGACCGCCGCTTCCTGGCCGGCGGACTGCTCAACCGCGGCCTGATCCACACCTACCGGGGCGACTGGGACGCCGCCATGCGCGACCTCACGGCGTGCCTGCGGCTCTCCCAGCAGTCGGGGCTGCGCCACCTGGCCCGGCTGTCGGCCGCCAACCTGCCCTTCCTGGCCGTACGCCGGGGGGATGTCGCGGGCGCGTTCCGCCACTACCGGGAGGCCGAGGACACCCTGTTCGGCTATCCGGAGCGGCTGGCCACGATGCGGGCCGACTTCGCGGGCGCACTGCTGGCCGCCCACCTGCCGGGCGAGGCCAGGGCGATGCTGGAGCTGGCCGTACCCGATCTGGAGGCGTGCGGGGCGCAGGCGGCGCTGGCGGAGGCGCGGCTGAAGCTGGCGCAGGTCGAGCTGCTGACCGGCGACCCGCACCGGGCGCTGCGGGTGGCCGAGCAGGCCGCCGCCGAGCTGGCGGCGCAGGACCGCGCGTCGTGGCTGCCGCTGGCCGGGGAGGTGGTGCTGCGGGCCCGGCTGGTCCTCGAACCCGCCACGCCCGCCCTGGTCGCCGAGCTGATCGCGGGCGCGTCCGCCCTGGAGGCCGACCCCGCCCACGTGGCCGGGTCGGCGGCGCTGCGGCTGACCGCCGCCGAGACGGCGCTCGCCGTCGGCGACCACCCCACCGCCTCGACCCAACTGGCCCACCTCACCCACC
>DASUCK010000493.1:0-4166 GCA_036276095.1 Nonomuraea sp.
CGACACGCCCGTCGGCGGCGCCAGCGGCGCCACCTGCAGCGCGAACGCGTCCGCCCCGCCGACCGGCCGCTCGGCCCGGCCCCGACCGCCAGCCCGACCGACCCGCGCTCCAGCCGCTCCGCCGCCTGGACCAGCTCCGCGACCGACACCTCGCCGCTCGCCCGCCACGGCCCCGGCAGCGACAGCGACACGCCGCGCGCCCCGAGCCCGACCCACAGCCCCACCTCGACCACCAGCAGCACCGCCGCGGCCATCCCGCCGAGGCAGCCCGCGCCGTACGCCGGCTTCGGCGGCAGAGCGGCCGCCACCACCTTCGTCCCCTCGCGCCGCTTCGGAAACGGCGGCGGCGCGGCCACCGACAGGCGCTCGCCCGGCGGGCTCAGCTGCCCCCCGATCGCCCTCCCACAGCGCACGCAGAACTCCGCGCTGCCCGGGTTCGCCGCGTCGCAGATCCCGCAAGCGGTGCGCGGCGCCCCCGGCCCGAACAGCCCGTACAGCTTCTGCCCGCAGCCCCCGCACAGCGGCTCGCGCGCCGCGTTCCTCGCCCGCAGCGTGGGCAGTACTGCACCACCACCCCATGGTTATGCTGGCCCGGTCGCGCCCCCTCCGTTACGAAACCGTGTCAGCCGTCCTTCTCTACCCCTTGATCCCACTCATCACGATCCCCCGCACGAAATACCGCTGCATCGAGAAGAACAGCACGATCGCCGGCGTGATCATCAGCACCGACGCCGCCATCATCAGGTTCTCCCGCGGCTCGATCGGGTCCGTCGGCTGCTGCTGGAACCACCGCAGCCCCACCGACAGCGGGAACTTCTCCGTCGAGTTCAGGTAGATCAGCGGGTGTATGAAGTCGTTCCAGTGCCCCAGGAACGAGAAGATCGCCACCGTCGCCAGCGCCGGCTTCGACAGCGGCACGATGATCCGCCACAAGATGTCCCACGAGCTCGCGCCGTCGATCACCGCCGCCTCGTCGAACTCCCGCGGGATCTGCAGGAAGAACTGCCGCAGCAGGAACACCGCGAACGCCCCGCCCCCGAAGTACGACGGCACGATCAGCGGCCACCACGTGTCGATCCACGTCGACCCGAACAGCGCCTCGGGCACCAGGTGGAACATCAGGAACTTCGGGATGATCACCACCTCTTCCGGCAGCACCAGCGTCGCCAGCAGCACCCCGAACATCAGGTCGCGCCCCGGCCACCGGAACCGCGCGAACCCGTACGCCGACGCCGCCGCCGTGATCACCGAGCCCACCATCGACGCCAGCGTGATGATCACCGTGTTCTGGTAGAACGCCGCGAACGGCACGAACGGCACCACGAACACCCGCTGGTAGTTGCCCGGCAGCATCTCCCCCACCGGGGGGAACAGCTGCGGCGGGTGCACGTGCAGCAGGTGCGGCGGCTTCAGCGACGTCCCGATCGCGAACAGGAACGGCACCATGAAGACGATCGCCGCCACCACCATGGTCGCGTACAGGAGCGTCGGCCGCAGCCACCCCTCCGACCTAGCGGTCATCGCGCCGCTCCTCCCCCTCGTAGTACACCCACCGCTTCGAGAGGCGCAGGTTCACGACCGTCAGCGCCACCACGATCACCATGAAGATCCACGCCAGCGCCGACGCGTACCCCATGTCGAACGCCTGGAACCCCGTCTGGTACAGGTGCAGGATGAAGGTCCAGGTCGCGTAGCTCGGCCCGCCGCTCGTCATGACCACCGGCGTCGCGAACACCTTCAGCGCCGCGATGATCCCGATCACCAGGTTGAAGAAGATCGTCGGCGAGATCATCGGCAGCGTCACCGCCCGGAACCGCTGCAGCCCGTTCGCCCCGTCGATCTCGGCCGCTTCGTGCAGCTCCCTCGGCACCCCCTGCAGCCCGGCCAGGAAGATGATCATCGTGTTCCCGCCGATCGCGCCCCACAGCGCCACCAGGATCAGCGACGGCATCGCCGTGTCCGGGTCCGAAAGCCACAGCGGCCCCTTGACGCCCGCCTGCCCGAGCAAGTGGTTCAGGAACCCCCAGTTCGGGTTGTACAGCCACGTCCAGATCACCGCCGACGCCACCACCGGCGTCAGCGACGGCAGGAAGAACAGCGTCCGGAACAGCGTGGTCAGCTTCATGCCCTGGTTCAGCAGCATCGCCGCCAGCAGCGACCCGCCGATGCTCAGCGGCACCATGACGAGGGCGTACTGCAGCGTGCGCAGCAGCGACGGCCAGAAGAGGTGGTCCGTCCCCGAGAGCGCCCGCGTGAAGTTCGCGAAGCCGACCACGTTCGGCTCCAGGTTCGAGATCGTGAAGTCCGTGAACGCCAGCACCAGCGACGCGACCATCGGGCCGAACGTGAACAGGAAGAAGCCGAGCAGCCAGGGCGACGCCCACAGCACCCCGGCGATCGCTTCGCGCCGTCGTCGCGCAGATGAGCCCCGGCGCGATACTATCGGAATCGTTTCAGCGCGCTGCGCCATAGCAGCCCGCATCATACGCGCGGAGAAGAGAGGAGACCAACTTGACCAACCAGCTATCCCGCCGGCGCCTCCTGGTAGGTGGCGCCCTGTTCGGCGGCAGCGCCCTGCTGGCCGCCTGCGGCGCCGCGACGCCCACCCCGGCCCCGGCCAAGCCCGCCGAGAAGCCGGCCGACAAGCCCGCGGCCGCGGCGCCGGCGGCGACGACCGCTCCGGCCGCGGCCCCGGCCGCCAAGCCGACCGAGGCTCCCAAGCCGGCCGACGCCGCCAAGCCGACCGAGGCCCCGAAGCCGGCCGCGGCCGCGCCCGTCGGCGGCAAGCCGCCGCAGGAGATCAAGGTCACCACCCGCGTCGGCGGCGACGCCGAGGTCATGCAGAAGACGGTCGTCAAGTTCCAGGAGAAGACCGGGATCAAGGCGACCCACGAGGCGAACCCCGGCGAGCCCGAGTACTGGGCCAAGATCCAGGCGCTCCACGCCACCAAGCAGGCCCCCGACGTCATCTGGGCCTCGACCGGCGGCGCCTTCGCCTTCTTCGCCAAGGGCGTGATGCTCGAGATGGACCCGCTGATCCTCGGCGACAAGTACAACACCGAGGATTACGTCAAGAACGCGCTCGACTCGCTCAAGTACAACGGCAAGCAGTACGGCCTCCCCTGGGGCGGCCACCCCGGCAACGGCGGCATCACCTACAACGTCGACCTGCTCAACAAGGCCGGCCTGAACGTGACCGACGACGCCGCCAGCTTCTCGAACGTCACCTGGCAGCAGATCGTCGAGGCCGGCAAGAAGGCCACCTCCGGCGACACGTTCGGCTTCATGCCCACGACCGACTTCCTGTCGATCACCAACTTCGTCGGCTCCTACGGCGGCGACTTCTTCGACAAGGAAGGGAAGAAGCTCACCATCAACACGCCGGAGTTCAAGAACGGGCTCCAGCTGATGTACGACATCTTCGTCACCCACAAGATCGCGCCCGTGCCAGACCCGAAGTTCAACGCCGCCGAGACGTTCGCGACCGGCAAGCTCGCCATGCGCCACTCCGGCTACTGGGGCCAGTTCGACCCCGGCCCGAAGGCGATCGCCGACAAGTTCAAGTGGAACGTCGGCCTCACGCCCAAGGGCCCGGCCGGCAAGCGCGGCACGTCGCTGACCATCAACGGCCAGTCGATCTGGTCCGGAACCACCAAGAAGGACGAGGCCTGGGCGCTCGTCAAGTTCCTGATGGAGCCGGAGCAGAACGTCGAGATCGTCGCCACCGGCGGCGGCCGCCCGGCGCTGCGCAACGCCGTGCTGAACAACGAGCGGCTCATGAAGGAGAACCGCGCCCACAAGGTGTTCGTCGAGTCGATCCAGGCCGCCGAGCCGTGGAAGCAGCCGGCCAACTTCCGCTGGCCCGAGTTCAACACCGCCGTCACCCAGGTGTTCGGCAACCTCTGGCTGGGCAAGGAGACGGTCGACCAGGCGATCAACAACGCCACCAAGCCGCTCCAGGACATCCTGGACAAGCCGAGCGCCTAACCCAGCACCCGCGCCCGCTGGCCCACCCGGGGGTGGGCCAGCTGGCCAACCGGCGCTAGCCCGAGCGCACCGGCAGCAGCGCCCGCGCCGCCGCGACCAGCGCCCGCTGCTGGGCCTCGTCCTCCACCGTGAGAACGACCGCCCGCCCGAACGCCTGCATTCGAGTGCATGGTACAGCA
>DASUCK010000494.1:0-2263 GCA_036276095.1 Nonomuraea sp.
GGCCGGCCTCGTAGGCGGCGCGGCTGGCCTGGGCCTGCTCGGCCTGCTGGGGCGTGGTCGTGTAGATCGCCGAGCGGTATTGGGTGCCGATGTCGTTGCCCTGGCGCATGCCCTGGGTCGGGTCGTGGGCTTCCCAGAAGATGCGCAGCAGTTCCTCGTACGAGATCGCCGCGGGGTCGTAGACGACGCGGACCGCCTCGGCGTGCCCGGTGAGACCGGTGCAGACCTCTTCGTACGTCGGGTTGGGGGTGAAGCCGCCCTGGTAGCCGACCGCCGTGGTCACCACGCCGGGCGTCTGCCAGTATGTGCGTTCGGCGCCCCAGAAGCAGCCGAGCGCGAAGTCGGCCACCTCCAGGCCCTCCGGGTACGGGGGCGCCAGGGGTGCGTCGAGTACCGCGTGGCGGGCCGGTACGGGGATCGGCTCCGAGCGGCCCGGGAGGGCGTCCTCGGGTCGGACCATCGATGTCTTGTTGCCGCCGAACAGCCAGCCCATCGCTCCACCTCCATGGATCGCTTCCAGCCTACCCACGGTGTAACACTTAAGGAGGTCTACACATTTCCACATAGTGGACGATATTTGTGGTTAAAGGTGGTAATGAGCGAAGATACGATATATGCCTGACCTTCGGCGCGGAATGCTGTACGGGATCGCCGCCTACACCATGTGGGGACTCTTCCCCCTCTACTGGCCACTGCTCAAGCCGTCCGGGGCGGTCGAGATTCTGGCCCACCGGATCGTCTGGTCGCTGGCGGCGGTCGCGGTGGCGCTGCTCGTCCGCCGGCACTGGTCGTGGATCCGGGAGTTGGCCAGGCGGCCGGGCAAGCTGGCCCTGCTGACCGTGGCCGCCGTCGTGGTGACGGCCAACTGGGGCACCTACATCTACGCGGTCAACACCGGGCACGTGGTGGAGAGCGCGCTCGGATACTTCATCAACCCGCTGGTCAGCGTGCTGTTCGGGGTGGTGCTGCTGCGGGAGCGGCTGCGGCCGCTGCAGTGGGCGGCCGTCGGGTTCGGGGTGGTCGCCGTGCTGGTGCTGACCCTCGACTACGGGCGGCTGCCGTGGGTCGCGCTCACACTGGCGACGACCTTCGCCGTGTACGGGCTGGTCAAGAAGAAGGCCAACGTGGCGGCGACCGAGTCGCTGGCGGTCGAGACGATGGTGCTGTTGCTGCCGGCGCTCGGGTATGTCGCGTTCCTGCAGACCGGCGGGGAGGCGACGTTCCTCCATCAGGGGGTGGGACACAGCGTGCTGATGGTCGGCGCGGGTCTCATCACGGCGCTGCCGCTGCTCTGCTTCGGCGCGGCCGCGATCCGGGTGCCGCTCAGCACGATGGGGATGCTCCAGTACATCGGTCCGGTCCTGCAGTTCGCGTGCGGCGTGCTGATCGCCAAGGAGACCATGCCGCCGAGCCGGTGGATCGGGTTCTCGATCGTCTGGCTGGCCTTGGCGATCTTCACGTACGACAGCATCAGGACGGCGCGCACTGCCGCCCGTATTCGGAAATCAGCCGGAACGCTGGACCACGTAGTCGCATAGGGCCAAAAAGGCCGCGCGGGCCGGAATGTCGGGCAAATGAGAGATGTCGGCCCGGGCCCGGTCCGCCCACGACTCCAGCTCCGCCCGCGCCCGACGCATCGCCGTGTGGGCGCGCAGCAGGGTCAGCGCCTCCTTGACGTCGTCCTCGGCCACCGGGCCCGACAGCAGCGCGGTGAGGCGGGGCGAGTCGCCGGCCGCCAGCGCGTACAGGACGGGGAGGGTCTTGACGCCCTCGCGCAGGTCGGTCCCCGGCGTCTTGCCCGACTGCACGCCGGTGGAGGCGACGTCGAGGAGGTCGTCGCCGAGCTGGAAAGCCACGCCGATGGCCTCGCAGGCGCGGCTCAGCCGGTCCTCGACCTCGGCCGGGGCGCCGGACAACAGCGCGCCGAAGCGGCCGGAGGCGGCGATCAGCGAGCCGGTCTTGTCTGACAGCACGTTGAGGTAGTGGGTGATCGGGTCTTCGTCGTCGCGCGGCCCGACGGTTTCCCTGATCTGGCCCTGGACCAGGCGGGAGAACGTCTGCGCCTGGATGCGGATCAGCTCGGGCCCGAGGTCGGCCAGCAGGTCGGAGGCCTGGGCGAACAGGTAGTCGCCGGTGAGGATCGCGACGGTGTTGTCCCACCGGGCGTTCGCGGACGGGGATCCCCTGCGCACCGGGGCCTCGTCCATGACGTCGTCGTGGTAGAGCGAGCCGAGGTGGGTGAGCTCGATGACCACCGCGCCGG
>DASUCK010000495.1:0-2502 GCA_036276095.1 Nonomuraea sp.
TGATCTCGTTCGCGACTCCGTCCTCCTCGCCGCCGACAACACCAATCTCGACCTCGAGGATGATCCGGGCTGCCGCGCACCTCGCGAGCAGCTCCTCGGCGATCTGCAGGTTCTCCTCCAGCGGTACGGCGGAGCCGTCCCACATGTGCGACTGGAAGAGCGGGTCCTCTCCCCGCGAGACCCGCTCCGCGGAGATCTCCACCAGCGGGCGAACGAAGCCGTCGAGCTTGTCCTTGGGGCAGTGGTCGGTGTGGAGGGCGATGTTGACGGGGTAGTTCTTCGCCACCTCGGCGGCGTAGCTGGCGAACGCCACCGATCCGGTCACCATGTTCTTCACCGACGGCCCGGAGAGGTACTCCGCTCCCCCGGTCGAGACCTGGATGATGCCGTCGGAGCCGGCGTCGGCGAATCCCTTGAGGGCGGCGTTGAGCGTCTGGGACGAGGACACGTTGATGGCCGGGAACGCGAAGGCCTTCTCCTTCGCCGCGTCGAGCATCGCTGCGTAGACCTCGGGAGTGGCAATGGGCATGCGGGCGTCTCCTCGGAACACGGTTCTGGACCTTCCTCACCCTAGTCCCCCCGTCCCGGGTGAGCAGACGGCCTCGGGCCGCCGGCCCGTGCCTGTGGACCCGACGACGCGGATCCTGACTAGGGTGTCGCCAGCAAACTCAAGAAAGGGACCTCATCCGTGCTCAAAACCCCCCGGCTCCTGGCCGTCGTACTCATGCTCCTGGCGCCGCTGGCGGCCGTCGTCGCGACCGCCGGTCCGGCGCAGGCCGGCCCGGCCTTCCAGCAGCCGCGGGTCGGTGAGTGCCGCGCACTCACCTTCCGGGAGCTCAACCGTGCCTCCAACAACGAAGCGCCGATCGCGTGCTCCCAGCCGCACACCTCGCGGGTCATCGCGACCGGACGCCTGCCCAGGGGCGTCAACTGGAACGCCCCGATCGAGCGGCTGGGCCGCATCTCCACCGGCATCTGCGACCCCGCCTGGAAGCGGGCACTGGGCGGCACCTACCGCAGCCGCGCGATGACGGCCTACGCCTGGGGCTGGTTCATCCCGACCAAGGCGCAGCGTGCTCGCGGCGCGCGGTGGATCCGGTGCGACCTGATCCTGTGGGGCGGGCAGTCACTGGTCCGACTCCCCAACGACAACGAGCCGGCCCTGGGCGCCCAGCCCCACCCCGACCGCATCGCGGCCTGCCTCACCGAGCGCACCGCCTTCTACACCTCCTGCGCCCGCCGGCACGCGTGGCGGGCCACCGGGACGTTCGTCATCCGCCAGAAGGCCTACCCGACGGAGCGGCAGTTCCGGCGGGCGGCGGTCCGCCGCTGCCCGTCCCTGGTCACCAGCGACGCCTTTGCCTGGCGTTTCCGCAGCGAGAGCCGCTGGCGGCTCGGCGACCACGTCGTGACCTGCTTCTCGCGCACCCGCCGCTGACCCCGCGCTGACCCGCCCGAAACTTTCGGGCGGGTCAGCGTCATTTCCGGTCAGTTTCGGGCGGGTCAGCCCTTCGAGACGGCTGTTGCACGACCCCCTCAGGAACCACCTCGCCAGGCGGCGTCATCGGACAGGTCGGCGTACTCCCGGATCCAGGCATGCATGGCGATCGCCGCCGCGGCGCTGGCGTTGATCGAGCGGGTGGAGCCGAACTGGGCGATCGAGAAGGTCCCGTCGCAGACCTCGCGCGCCGACGCGGACAGGCCGGGCCCTTCCTGGCCGAACAGGAAGCAGACCCGCCGTGGCAACGCCATCGTCTCCAGGTGGTCCGACCCGGGCAGGTTGTCGATGCCCAGCAGCCGCACCCCGCCGGCGTGGAGGTACGCCGCCAGGTCGGCGGCCGTCTCGTGGTGCCGGACGTGCTGGTAGCGGTCGGTCACCATGGCACCGCGCCGGTTCCAGCGCCGGTTGCCGACGATGTGCACCTCGGCGGCGAGGAAGGCGTTGGCGGTCCGCACGATGGTTCCGATGTTGAAGTCGTGCTGCCAGTTCTCGATGGCGACGTGGAAGTCGTGGCGGCGGGTGTCGAGGTCGGCCCGGATCGCCTCCAGGGTCCAGTAGCGGTAGCGGTCCACCACGTTGCGCCGGTCCCCCTCGGCGAGCAGCCGCGCGTCGTACCGGTCGTCCTCGGGCCACGGGCCCGGCCAGGGGCCGACGCCGACCTCGGCGGGGCCGTGCGGCATCGGGTCGTACGGCGCCCTGCGCTCTGGTCCGGCCGCCGACTCGAAGGGCTCCTCCATGGCCCGGACCCTAGACGCTCACGATCGCGTTGGGCCGCCCGGTTAGGGTGACGCAGTGAGCGCACTCGTGGAGGTCACCCCGCTCCTCCTCGGCATGGACTGGATGGATCCCAACTACCTGCTGCGTGAGTTCGGTCAGGAGTTGCTGTGGCTCAGCCTCGCGATCGTCTTCGTGGAGTGCGGCCTGTTCTTCCCGTTTCTCCCCGGCGACACCCTGCTCTTCGCGATGGGGTTGTTCATCTCCCGCGGCGACATCGACGTATT
>DASUCK010000496.1:0-2091 GCA_036276095.1 Nonomuraea sp.
GGGTGACGAGCCGGCCGGCCAGCGCGATCGCGATGCGCGAGCACCGCGTGGCCGCGCTCAGCCAGGTGATGTCGTCCTGCGTGCCGGTGTCGTGGCAGGTCAGGTGGTCGCCGCGCAGGTCGCGGTAGCGGGGCACGCCGCGGTTGGCGACCCGGCCGTCCAGCAGGGAGCGCACGCGCAGCGGGCCCGACCAGTTCTCGGCCGTGAACGTGGTCTCCATTGCGGCCAGGTAGGGGTCGGCCATGGAGACGACGCGGCGCTGGCGTACCGCGGTGATCCGGCCCGCGTCGTCGCGCCAGCGCAGCTCGCGCGTCAGCACGCCGTGCCGCAGGTCCAGCTCGTGCCGGTAGGCCGGCAGGTCGGCCCGCTCGGGCGCGAACCAGTCACACCCGGGCGTGGCGAACGTCAGCGGCAGCCAGTCAGGAAGGTTGACGAGGTCCTCGTTCGTCACCGTACGTCCGGCGACGACGGAATCGAGCCGGTCGTAGCAGCCCGCCACGTACGTGCCCGGCGTGCGCGTCGCGCCGTCCGGCGTGGCCCCCCGCGTGGCGAACCGGCCGTTGCCCAGCGTGCACAGCGCCTCACGCAGCCCCTCACCGGTGGCGTCGAAGCCGTCGTAGACCAGCGTCCAAGGGTTCATCCGCGCTCCACGGGCACCCGGCCCGTCACCTCCGCGTCGTCGAGGTCGCCGACCACCACGTCGGCCCCGGCCGCGCGCATCGCCGCCGCCTGCGACCCGCTCCGGTCCACCGCCACGACCAGACCGAACCCGCCCCGGCGCCCGGCCTCCACGCCCGGCAGCGCGTCCTCCACGATCGCCACGCCGGCGGCCGGCAGCTGCAGCCGCCGCGCCGCCTCCAGGAACAACGCCGGCTCCGGCTTGCCGGGCAGCCCGAGCCGGGCCGCGTCGTTGCCGTCGACCAGCACGTCGAACAGGTGCAGCAGGCCCGCCGACGACACCACCGCCCGGCAGTGCCTGCTGGCCGACACCACCGCCGTGCGGCAGCCGCGCCGCCGCAGCTCGTGCAGCAGCGCCACCGTGCCGGGGAACGCCGCCACGCCGTGCGCCCCGATCTCCCGGACGAACAACGCGTCCTTGGCCAGCCCGAGCCCGTGCACCGTCGGCGATCCCGGCGCGTCGTCCTGGCCGCCCTCGGGCAGGGAGATGCCGCGCGAGGCCAGGAACGTGCGCACCCCGTCCAGTCGCGGACGCCCGTCCACGTGGGCCAGGTAGTCGGCGCGGATGTCGAACGGCGCCGCGCCCCGGCCCCGCAGGAAGCCGTCGAACACGTGCTTCCACGCGGCCGCGTGCACCCGCGCCGTGTCGGTGACCACGCCGTCGGTGTCGAAGACGACCCCGCGCAGGCGGGCCAGCTCGAAGGTGGCGCCTGAGCCGGTACCGGAGCCGGCGCGGTGGTCGGCATCGTGGTCGGTGCCGCGGTCGGTGCCGTGGTTGACGTGGCGGTTGGCGTCGAAGGTGGCCATGCCAGGACGCTACCCCCGCAGGCGCGGCCCAGCCATGGCCCTTCGACCCGCCTGAACAGGGTCTTTCATCGGGGCGTCGGCCAAGGTCGGCGAGTCCTGATGTTGCGTACCGGCGGGACTGAGGCAGGTTTGGGCGCCGCGGATGGGCCACCGGGCGGGGCTTCCTCCGCGCCCTCCGCGTGCGCCGCCCGATGCGCGATGTCGGCCATGTCGATTTTCTCCGTGAATGGGGGAGGGTTCCGCAGGTACGGCCGCTGGATTGGGCGGCGCGCGGCCGTCGGAACCCCCGCCGTACGGGGTACGTCCTACCTCGGCACGCCGGGACCCCCATCGCCAGGAGACGCCGCAATGAGACCACGCACCGAGCGCGTCCTGCCGCTGCTGATCGTGATCGGCCTGGCCCTGGCCGGCTGCGGCGGCGAGCCACCGCCGACCGGCGGGACCACGGGGACGGCCGCGCCGCCGCCGACCGCGCCGCCGCCCACGCCGTCCCCGAACCCGCCGCGCAGCCCGGGGCCGGGCGAGTCGCAGGCCCCGCCGTCGGGCTCACCGTCGGGCCGGCCGTCGAGCCCCACCGGTGGGCCGGCCGGGCGGGAGCTGGTGGCG
>DASUCK010000497.1:0-2874 GCA_036276095.1 Nonomuraea sp.
GGCCAGCTCGGGATCGAGCAGGTCGCGTACGTGGACGAAACCGATCACCTCGTCGTATGACTCGCGGTAGACGGGGAAGCGGGAGTGCGGAAGGGTGGCGGCCAGCCGGGCCGCCTCGGCCAGCGGCGTGTCGGCCTCCATGAACTCGACTTCGGTACGGGGCAGCATCACCTCCCTGAGCTGCCGCTTCCCGGCGGCGAACACCTCGGCGATGAGCTTGCGCTCGTCGGCGGTGAGGTCGGTGTGCCCGACCACCATGTCGCGCAGCTCCTCGGTGGTGACCTCCTCGCGGTCGGCCGCCGGGTTGCCGCCGAGCAGCCGCACCACGCCGTCGGTCGACTTCGACAGCGTCCAGATGATGGGGCGCGAGAGGGTGGCGATCCAGTCGAGGAACGGGGCCACGAAGAGCGACAGGCCCTCGGCCCGCTGCAGGGCCAGGCGTTTGGGGGCCAGCTCGCCGAGCACGAGCGAGACGTACGAGATGGCCAGGGTCACCAGCACGAGCCCGAGCACCGGCGACACGGCGGCGGGCACGCCCCATTCGAGGAGCACGGGCACGAGCTGGGCGGCCAGGCGGTCGGCGCCGAAGGCCGCGGAGAGCATGGTGGCCACGGTCACGCCGATCTGCACGGCGGACAGGAAGCGGTTGGGGTCGCGGGCGAGCTTGGCCACCCGGTCGCCTCGGCGACCCCGTTCGGACAGCTTGCGGACCTGGCTGTCCCTGAGGGACACCAGCGCCATCTCGGCTGCGGCGAAGAACCCCCCGATCAGGATGAACAGCAGGACCAGGGCGATGTTGGCCGCGACGGTGTCAAACATGGTGGTTGGCAGCGTACTCGGGGGTTTTCCCGCGTATGCTGAACAGCAAGCCCTACAAAATCGAACATATTCACACAGGAGTATACATGAGACTGCTCGTCACCGGCGGAGCCGGGTACGTCGGCAGCGTCGTCGCGGCCCAGCTCGTCGAGGCGGGACACGAGGTGACCGTACTCGACGACCTGTCCACCGGGCACGAGGACGCGGTGCCGGAGGGCGCCCGGTTCGTCAGGGCGGACATCCGCGAGGCCGGCCCCGCGCTCGCCGGCACGGACGCGGTCCTGCACTTCGCGGCCAGGTCGCTGGTGGGCGAGTCGGTGCAGCAGCCCGGCCGCTACTGGCGGCACAACCTCGGCGGCACGCTGGCGCTGCTGGAGGCCATGCGCGACCACGGCGTGAACCGGATCGTGTTCTCCTCGACGGCGGCCACGTACGGTGAGCCGGAGCGCTCGCCGATCGAGGAGAGCGACCCGACGCGCCCGACCAACCCCTACGGCGCGTCGAAGCTGGCCGTGGACACGGCGCTGGGCGCGTACGCGGACCTCAGGGGGCTCGGGGCGGTGAGCCTGCGGTACTTCAACGTGGCCGGCGCCTACGGGCGCTTCCGCGAGCGGCACACCGTCGAGACCCACCTGATCCCGAACGTGCTGAAGGTGGCCACCGGCGAGCGGGAGTCGGTGAACGTGTTCGGCGCCGACTATCCGACGCCCGACGGCACCTGCGTGCGCGACTACATCCACGTGGCCGACCTGGCGCGGGCGCACCTGCTGGCACTGGAGGCCACCACGCGGGGCGAGCACAAGATCTACAACCTGGGCAGCGGAGCCGGGTTCAGCGTGCGGGAGGTGATCTCGGTGTGCCGGGAGGTCACCGGTCACGAGATCCCGGTCGTCGTCGGCGAGCGGCGGGCCGGTGACCCGGCGGTGCTGGTGGCCTCGTCCGCGAAGATCGGGCGTGAGCTGGGCTGGAAGGCCGAGCGGCCGGCGCTGCGGGACATCGTCTCCGACGCCTGGGAGGCGCTTTCCGGAAAATGACTCATATGTGGGGCGAATCTGTGCTGTGATACCCCCTCGTGAGGAGCTTTTCACCAAGGGTCACGAAGCTGGTGTTCGGCGTCCTCATCATGGCCGGCAGCCTGCTCGCCGCCGCGGGCGTGATCTTCTCGACCCCGCAGCCCGCCCCGGCCGAGCGGCCGGCGTCGTGCCCCACGCCGACGAGCCCGTGAACGGGCCCCCGCCCCGGGCGGGGGCCCCGTCACGACGGCTCAGATGAGGCCCAGCTCCTTCACCGCGGCGCGCTCCTCCTCCAGCTCGCGCACGCTCGCGTCGATCCGCTCGCGGGAGAAGGCGTCGATCTCCAGGCCCTGGATGATCTCGAACGTGCCGTTGACCGCGCGGACGGGGAACGACGAGACCAGGCCCTCGGGCACGCCGTACGAGCCGTCGGAGACGACCGCGGCGGAGGTCCAGTCGGTGCCGTGGACCCAGTCGTGGACGTGGTCGATCGCGGCGTTGGCGGCCGAGGCGGCCGAGGAGGCGCCGCGGGCGTCGATGATGGCCGCGCCGCGCTTGGCCACGGTCGGGATGAAGGTCTCCTTCAGCCACTCCTGGTCGACCTGCTCGGCCGCGACCTTGCCGCCGACCTCGGCGTGGAAAAGGTCGGGGTATTGAGTCGCGGAGTGGTTGCCCCAGATCGTCATCTTCCTGATCTCGGTGACGGGGACCTGCAGCTTGGCCGCCAGCTGCGACAGCGCGCGGTTGTGGTCGAGCCGGGTCATCGCGGTGAAGCGGTCGGCCGGGACGTCGGGCGCGTTGTTCATGGCGATCAGCGCGTTGGTGTTGGCCGGGTTGCCGACCACCAGGACCTTGATGTCGTCCGCGGCGTGGTCGTTGATGGCCTTGCCCTGCGGGCCGAAGATGCCGCCGTTGGCCTGCAGCAGGTCGCCGCGCTCCATGCCGGCGGTACGCGGACGGGCGCCGACCAGGAGGGCGACGTTGGTGCCGTCGAAGGCCTCGTTCGGGTTGTCGGTGATCGTGATGTCGCGCAGCAGAACGC
>DASUCK010000498.1:0-11341 GCA_036276095.1 Nonomuraea sp.
GCCGGCCACGGCCGGGTCGCGTACGTCCCCGGTGTCGTCGGACACGGTGACCGTCACGGTGTCACCGGCCCGTACGCGATGCGCCGCCAGGTCGAAGTTCCGGCTGCCACGCGGCTTCCTGACCGGTTTGCCGTTGACCGCCCAGGTGACGGTGAGCTCGTGGAACCGCGGGTGCATCGTCTCCACCCACAGCACGTCCCCGGGGTGGACCGGCTGGTCGGCCGGCGTCGACGCCAGCGCCATCCGCGCGACGTCCCGCCGTCCCGAGATCCGCTCGATCATCCGCTCCCGGCCGACCTGGTCGAACGGGTAGCCGATCCAGCGCATGATCGAGTGCTCGCTCGGCCGCCACACGCCGGACGACCGGGTCAGGCCGCTCTCGTACCGGCCGATGACCCCGCCGGACAGGCTCTCCTCGCCCAGCCACCGCCACCACTTGGCCCGCTGCGCCCGCATCTCCTTCGCGGTCAGCCGGGTGTG
Source organism: Nonomuraea sp. (assembly GCA_036276095.1). Lineage (GTDB taxonomy): Bacteria > Actinomycetota > Actinomycetes > Streptosporangiales > Streptosporangiaceae > Nonomuraea. Next base: position 481 of record DASUCK010000498.1, read on the forward strand.
GTGGATGGACGTCGGCTCGGTGTCCGGGTGCGGGCCGCCGGGGACGTTACGGGTGCTGTAGGGGTATTCGTCCTGCAGCCCGCCCAGCGAGTGACCCAGCTCGTGCGGGGTGACCAGCGGACCCTGCGGGGCCTGGCCGGTCGTGGTGGCGTTGCGCCCGCCGATGCCCCCGTACGTGCTGGTGTTGGCCATGGTCAGCGTCTGCCGGTTCTGCGGCGTGACCCCGGGGACCATGGAGACGTACTGCTCCAGAGCCTGCTGCCCGCCGGGCCCGAACGTGACGCCCCGGGCGTTCGGATCGGCCGGGCACGTCGCCGCGTACTGGAGCTTCAGCGGCGTGTCCCGGCGAACGTTCCCGTCGTCCGGGTCGCAACTGATCCCGGACACTCCGGACACGATCTCGATCATGTACACGTTGAAGTAGTCGCGATAGCCGCGGAACGGCTCGATGCTCCACTGCACGTTGAGATGCCGGTCGACGTCGTCCCGGAACTGCTGCATCTCCTCGGCGGTGTAGCCGTCACCCAGAATGATCAGATTGAGCCGATCCTCCGGCGCCCCGGTGACCTGCAACGGCACCACCGTCGCCGCCCCGACCCCGACCCCGACTCCCGCCCCGGACCCGGCCGTCGCGGGCACCGCGCCCGTCAGCAACGCACCCACCAGAGCGGCCGCCCCGCCGGCGGCCGCGATCTTCCGCTTGGTCATCCTCACTTCACCCTCGCGTACGGGAGACGGCCAGCCGTGCGGTCCGCGGGCCTCGGCCTCCGCAGGGGACGCTAATCACGTTCTGTCCCCGCATCACCGGACGGATGACGGACATTCCCCCCGCCTTTTCCATCACCTGCAGAAACTTGAACCAACTCCACGCAGTGGAGCTGGACAGCGAGCTTCCGTCAGGCGAGTTCTACGGGAACCGTCCGCGCTCCCCGGCGCGTTGCATCGGTAACCATGACGTGGTGTCTCCCGTGAGGTCGCTGCCATGCCCGATGCCACGGCCACTGCGCCCCCGCGCCTGGCCGCCACCGAACGCGCACCGTTACCCGCCTCGTCCCGACCCCCGGTGGTATTCCTGCACGGCCTGGGATGTGAACGCGGCCAATACATCCGCCAATGGCACGGACTGAACCCCGAACTGTGGCTCCTCAGCCTCGATCTACCCGGACACGGCGATTCCCCCCGGTCCCCGACCGGCACGTACACGGTCCGGTCGATGACGGACGCGGTCGCCGGCGAACTGCGCGGGCGCGGCCTGAAAGGCGTCGTGCTCGTCGGGCACAGCGCCGGAGGTCTCATCGCGCTGAACCTGGCCCTCACCAGTCCCGACCTGGTCGGCGGCATTGTCGCGCTCGACACCACCATCGTCCTGACCGCCGAGCACCGGCAGCAGAACAGGCGCCGCGCGGCGGAATCCGAGAAGGGCGACTGGCGGCAGTACCACATGGCCTCGATGCGGGATTCCTGGGGGCCGGACGGCGACGACCCGCTCCGCGTCCAGGTGCTCAGCACCCTCGAACGCACCCCGGAACACGTCGTGCGGCCGTTCTGGCACGACATCCTGGCGTTCGACCCCGAGAACGCGTGCAGGCGTTGCCCGGTGCCGATGCTGTACGTCCGCAGCCGGCGAGACACCGACCTGGAGATACTCCGATCGCTGAACCCGCTGATCTCCGTCGAAGACCTACGGCCGCACTGCCAGGGCCACTGGCCGCACCTTCAGTGTCCTGGGCCGGTCAATGACATATTGCAGGAATTCGTGGCCGGCCTGTCCGAGGATGCCCGGTGGATATCTCAGTCCTGATCAATGTCGGAGCCGTGGTCGTATCGATCTCGGCCGTCGTGGTGTCCTCCTGGCTGGCCCGCAACCAGTTCAAGGCACAGCGACACGGGAACCACATCGAACCGATGATCGACCTCCTGGAGGAGTTCCGGTCGCTGGAATTCCACCGCAACTACGCCTTCATCCGCGACGAATTGCCGAAGCTCTCCAGCGACAAGGGGATCTCGGGACTGGACGAGGACGTCCAGCGAAAGATCTACGACATCGGCTACTTCTTCCAGCTCTACGCCATCCTGGCCTACCTCGACGTCATCGATCGGCAATTCGCGGGCGCGCTGCTGCGCCGGCGCTATCTCGAAGTGTGGCGCTCGCTGGAGCCGTTCGTACGCAAGGAACGCGAGCTGCAAGGCCTGCCCCAAGGCACCATTCTCAACATCTTCGAGAACTTCGCCGCCGACCTCGCCGCGCAACCCCCACCGGACGTCCAGAAGACGCTCACCCAGCGCCGCCGCCGCTCGACCCGCCCCTGACCACGTACCGCGCCGAGAAGAAAATCCCTGGACCGCTCGGACGGGGCCTACTTGCCGGCGCGTTTCCACGCATCGACGAATTCGCGGTAGAGGAATCGGTATCCATTGCGACATGCTCCTACGCTGGTTGCCGTACGGCAGTTAGTGGGGCCTTGGCAGTCCGATCAAATCGCCGTGGACGTTGGTGTGCAAGTACTCGGCCGCTGCGCGGTGGTTATGCTTTGCAGCCCGTGGCAGGGCTCTGGTCGGCTGCCTGGCCGGCTTTCCTGCATGATTTCGACGTGCGGCAGCCGCTTGGAAAGTGGTCGTGAAACCGGGCGGACTGGTCGGTTGTGGTCGGCTGCGGTGGGGAAGATCGGTGACGCGTGGTCGGTCGTCCGAGTCTCCGTTCCGGCGATCAAGCGAGGTTGCTGGTCCGAACGGTGGTGCCTGGCGGGCCGCCGTCCTCGCTTCTCCGTGGGTGGGGGGTGGGGCGGGCGGTTCTCAGAAAGTTCTTAGGTGGGGCTTTATAGCATTTTTAGCTGAAATTTATAGATTGGAGACATGGAGCGCGGGCCGCAGGAGGCTGGTGCGGCCGAGGCTCGGGGAGCTGTGGCCGGGAGCGGGCGGCGGCTTGTTCTCGGCGGCGTCGCACTTGTCACGCTGGTCGTGGTGGCGGTGTCGGCGTACTGGCTGGGGGGCGGCGGTCGGGACGGCGGCGGAGCGGAGGCCAGGCCGAGCGCGACGCCGACGCCCAGCGCGACGCTCTCGACGGCCGAGGTCTTCGAGCGGGTCGGGCCGTCGGTGGTGGTCATCCAGGCCGGGAAGTCGCTCGGGACCGGGGTGATCGCGGCCGAGGACGGCACGGTCCTGACCGCCCACCACGTCGTCAAGGGTGCGAAGGACGTCACGCTGACGTTCGCGGACGGCACCGAGTCGAAGGCCGTGGTCGCGTCGGCGAACCCCAAGCGCGACGTCGCGACCCTCAAACCCGCCGAACTGCCCGAGATCGTCGTCCCGGCGACGCTCGGCGGCGGCGCGGCCGTCGGCGCCCCCGTGGTGGCGATCGGCAATCCGCTGGGCCTGACGTACAGCGTGTCCACCGGTGTCGTGTCGGGCCTGAACCGTACCGCCGACCGTACCGCCGACCGGGCCGCCGACGGCGGCGGCCTCAGCGGGCTCATCCAGTTCGACGCCTCCGTCAACCCGGGCAGCTCCGGCGGTCCTCTCCTGGACGCTCGCGGCCTGGTCATCGGGATCGTCGTCTCGATCGCCGACCCGGGAGGCGACGAGGCGTTCGCCGGCATCGCGTTCGCGGTGCCGATCGGCGCGGCCCTGGGCGGCGGCGAGGGCGACGGCCCGCCGGGCGACGGGCCGCTGATCTGACCCTTTGATCCGACCGTACGCAGCGTCACGAGAAGGAAGAGCATGACCTCGACGAAGCCCCCCGAGCCGGCCCACCCGCTCGAACACGTGCTGTTCGAGGTCAAGCGTACGATCGTGGGCCAGGACGTCCTGCTGGAGCGCATGGCCGTCGCCCTCGTCGCCGACGGCCACCTGCTCGTCGAGGGCGTGCCGGGCCTGGCCAAGACGCTCGCGGTACGCTCGCTGGCCGCCGCGATCGCCGGCAGCTTCCAACGCGTCCAGTTCACGCCCGACCTGGTGCCGGCCGACCTCGTGGGCACGCGGGTCTACCACCAGCACTCCGGGGAGTTCAAGACGGAGCTCGGCCCGGTGTTCGCGAACCTGCTGCTGGCCGACGAGATCAACCGTGCCCCCGCCAAGGTGCAGAGCGCCCTGCTGGAGGTGATGCAGGAGCACCAGGTGACGATCGGACGTGAGACGTTCCGGGTGCCGGAGCCCTTCCTGGTCATGGCGACGGAGAACCCGATCGAGTCGGAGGGCACGTACCCGCTGCCCGAAGCGCAGGTCGACCGCTTCATGATGAAGGTGGTCGTCGACTACCCGACGCAGCCAGAGGAGCAGGCGATCGTCGCCCGCGCGCTGCGCCCGCCCGAGCCGCCGCAGCCGATGGTCACGGCCGCGGACCTGCTCGCGATGCGGGCCCGCGCCCAGCAGGTGTACGTCGACCCGGCGATCGTCGACTACGCGGTCCGGCTGGTCGCCGTGACCCGCTCCCCGGCGACGGCCGGACTCGGCGAGCTGGAGCGGTACGTGACCTACGGGGCGAGCCCGCGGGCGTCGATCGCGCTGGTCACGGGCGCGCGGGCGCTGGCGTTCCTGCGCGGCCGCGACTACGTCCTTCCGCACGATCTGTCCGAGCTCGCGCTCGACGTGCTGCGCCACCGCCTCGTCCTGTCCTACGAGGCCCTCGCGGACGACGTCGACGCCGACACCGTCATCACCAGGGTGCTCGGGGCCGTCCGGGCGCCCGACGTCGTCCTGCAGAACCGCTGAGGCGTCATGGCCACCGCCCCCGAGAGACTCCTGCTCCGCCTGGAGTGGAAGGTCGTCCGCAGGCTCGACGGCCGCCTCCAGGGCGCCCACCGCACCGCGCACCGCGGCTCCGGCGTCGACTTCACCGGCCTGCGCGCCTACACCGAGGGCGACGACGCCCGGCACATCGACTGGAACGTCACCGCCCGCCTGGACGAGCCGCACCTCCGCGTGTTCACCGAGGACCGCGAGCTGACGGTGTGGCTCGTCCTCGACCGGTCGGCGTCGATGGCCGCCGGCCGGCCGGGACGCGGCAAGCGCGACGTGCTGGCCGAGCTCGCGCTCGTCCTGGCCAGGATGTTCGGACGGGGCGGCAACCGCGTCGGCGCCGTCCTGTTCGACACCGGAATGCTGCGCGTCGTGCCGCCCGGCACCTCACGCCGGCACGCGCTGCGCGTCGCCGCCGAGCTGGAACGCACCGTCGAGGCGCGCGGCGGCGCCACCACCGACCTGGCCGAGATGCTGGACGCCGCCGGACGGCTCGCCCGCCGCCGCGCGCTCGTCATCGTGCTGTCGGACTTCATCGGCGACGGCGACTGGGAACGCTCGCTCCAGCGCCTGGCCCGCCGGCACGAGGTCGTCGCCCTGCGGATCGTGGACACCGCCGACGACGTGCTGCCCGAAGCCGGCCTGATCGTGGTCGAGGACGCCGAGACCGGCGAGCAGCTCGTCGTCGACTCCGCCGACCCGCTGCTGCGCGTCCGCTTCCGCGAGGCCGTGGACGACCGCGACGCCAGGCTGGCGGCGGGCATGCGTCGGGCCGGGGTGCCCGTCCACCGCATCGACACCGACCGCGACCTGGCGGAGGCGCTCGTCGAGGTCGTCGCCCGGACCCGGGACCGAAGGAGGCTCCGTGACCCTGCCCGGTGAAGTCGGGGTATCCGTGGTCCTGGCCGTCGAGGCCGGCGAAGGGGGGTTCGTGACCCTGTCCTCCCCGCTGCTGCTGGCCGTCGGCCTCCTCGTCACGGCGGCGCTCGCCTGGGCGGCCGCCGTCTCGGCCCGCCGCAGGACCGCCGCCCTCGCCGCGGCCGGGGTCGCCCTGCCGGGCGGCCGCCGGGCGTACGTCGGGACCGGGCTGACGATCGCCGGCGTGGCCGTACTCGCGATCGCCACCGCGGGACCGACCGCCATGGTGCCGGTCCCGCGCGCCGCCGGCACCGTCATCCTCGCCGTCGACGTCTCCAACAGCATGGGCGCCGGCGACGTCAAGCCCACCCGGCTGGCGGCCGCGCAGCGCGCCGCCCGCGCGTTCGTGGCGGCGCAGCCCGACAGCGTCGACATCGGAGTGGTCGCGTTCGAACGGGGCGCGCTCACCACCGCACGCCCCGACGCCGACCACTCCAAGGCGCTCAAGGCCATCGACCGGCTCAAGGTCACCGGCGGCACCTCGCTGGCGACGGCCATCACGGCCTCCCTGACGGCGATCACCGGCAAGCCGGTGGCCCTCGGCCGCGACGGCACCGTGCCCGACCCCGGCTACTGGCCGTCGGCGACGATCGTGATCTTCTCCGACGGCCAGAACCGCGGCGGCGACGTCGAACGGGCCGCCGAAGTCGCCCAGAAGGCGGGCGTCCACGTCCACACCGTCGGCGTCGGCACCGCGGCCGGGGCGACGGTGCAGGTGGACGGCTTCCACCTGCAGACCTCGCTCGACGAGGACACCCTCACCGTGATCGCGCGGACCACCGGCGGCGCCTACCACCCCGCCTCCGACGCGCCCGCGCTCGACGGGATCGCCGACACGATCGACCTGCGGCTCACCGTCTCCGACGAGCCGCTGCCCCTCGCCGGCGGGCTGATCGGGCTCGCCCTCGCGCTGCTCACCGCGGGAGCCGCGCTCACCGTGCTCCGTTCTGGACGGGTGATCTGAATGACGTTCTCATGGCCGTGGGCGCTGCTGTCCGTCCTGGTCATCCCCCTGATTCTGGCCATCCGCTGGTGGGTGCGGCGGCGCCGCCGGCGAGCCGCCGTGCGCGTCACCTCGATCGCGCTCGTCCGCACCGCCCTGCCGGGCCGTACGCGCTGGACCAGGAAGATCCCGCCGGCACTGTTCGTCGCCGGGCTGGCGCTGCTCGCGCTCGGCGCCGCGCGACCGCAGGCGTCCGTGCCGGTGCCGCAGACGTCCGCGACGATCCTGCTCGCCCTCGACACCTCCGGCTCCATGTGCTCCACGGACGTCGACCCCAACCGCATCACCGCCGCGAAGAAGGCCGCCGCCGAGTTCGTCGAGTCGCAGCGGGGCGGCCCGCGCATCGGCCTGGTCACGTTCGCGGGCACCGCAGGCCTGCTGGTGCCTCCCACCGACGACACCGACGCCCTCCTCAAGGCCCTGGACGGCCTCACCGTGTCCCGCGGCACCGCGATCGGCCAGGCCATGCTCACCTCGATCGACGCCATCGCCGAGGTCGACCCGTCGGTCGCCCCCACCGGCGCGAACCCGGGCGGCGGCAACCCGGGCGGCGGGAACCCGGGCGGTGGCGACCCGGGCGGCGGCGACCCCGGCGGGGCACGCCCCGGCACCGGCGGCGACAACGGTGGGGGCGACTACGCCGGCGCCGCGATCGTCGTCCTCACCGACGGCGCCAACACCCAGGGCGTCGACCCCCAGACCGCCGCCCATGAGGCGGCCCTGCGCCGCGTCCGCGTCTTCACCATCGGCTTCGGCACCACGAACCCCGCCCCCATGGTCTGCGACAACTCCCAGTTCGACGGCTTCGGCGGCTGGGGCGGGTGGGGCGGAGGCCGCGGCAGATTCGACAGCGGCCGCAACGTCCGCATGATCGACGAACCCGCCCTCAAACAGATCGCCCGAACCACCGGCGGCAGCTACCACCGCGCCGAGAACGCCGACCAACTCCAAACCGCCCTGAACGCCCTCCCCGGCACCTTCACCGTCATCCACCAACGGGTGGACACCGCCGCCGCCTTCGCCGCCGCCGGCGCCCTCCTCATCACGACGGCCCTGTCCCTCTCCCTCTGGTGGAACCGTCCCCGCCCCCCGACCCGCTGACCGGCACCCGCCCAGGAATGCCCTCCGGGCAGCGCGCCTGCCATGGTGGCTTCCGATCCTCCTTCCGGGCGCTCCACAGTCCTACCGCTTCGGCGTAGACAGGCGAGCGGGCGGGCAAGGAAGCGTGGTCGCCGAGCAGGACGGAGCCGTTGTCCAGGACCATGATGCGGCGGGCGCGGGCCGCGGAACTGATCCGGTGGGCGATGACGACGAGGGTACGCCCCTGCCCGGCGAACGCCCGCTCCACCCGTTCCTCCCGCACCGGGTCGAGGTGGCAGGTGGCCTCGTCCAGGATCACCACGCGCGCGGGCGACAGGTAGGCCCGCAGGAGGGTGATCAACTGTCGTTCGCCCGCGGCGAGGGCCGACGGGTCGTCGAGCCAGGCGTCGTAGCCGCCGAGCCGGCGTACCAGCGGGGACAGCCCGAGCGTGCCGGCCGCGCCGTCGAGGTCGGCGTCGGTGGCGTCGGGGCGTAAGTAGACGAGGTTGTCGCGGACGGTGCCGGCGAACACGTACGACTCCTGCGGGACCATCGCCACCGTGTGCCGCAGCCAGCCGTCGTCCACGTCGCCCAGCGGCACGCCGCCCAGCAGAACGCGTCCTTCCTGCGGGGCGGCCAGCCCGGCCAGCACGTTGGCGAACGTGGACTTGCCGGCCCCGCTCGGCCCCACGATCGCGAGGTGGTCGCCGGCCGGTATGTCCACGGTGACCTCGCGCAGGAGCGGATCGGCGTGCGCGCCATGGGCGAACGTCACCCGTTCGAGCACGATGTCGGAGCGTTCCGGTTTCGCCATGCCGGTGCGGGTGGCGGCTCCTCCGAGGCCCGGCGCCGGGGTCGCCGCGCTCCGCTCGGCCAGCCGCTGCAGGGTGGTGCCCAGTTGCAGCCCCATCTGCCCGATGGACTGGACCAGGACGCGCAGCGCCGGCTCCAGTCCACTGATCAGGTAGGTGGCGGTGCCGACCACCTCGCCGGGAGTCAGGTGCCCGCCCCGCACCAGTGCCGGCGCCAGCGCGATGGTGAGCAGCAGCGGGAGCCGGGCGCCGACGGCCACCACGAGCGTGCCGTACGCGCTGGTGGTGGCCAGCCGCCGCGCCGTCGTGGCATGTGCCGCCAGCCGCCGTTCCACGTCGATGGTCGCCCGGGACACCGCTCCCGTGGCGAGCACATCGCGCAGGCCCGCGAGGGTGGCGCCGACCGATGCGGAGACCTCCTCCTCGGCGGCGAGCAGGGCTCGCTGCCGGGGACGCAGCGCCCGCAGCAGCACGGCGAAGAGGGCCGCGGCGGCGAGCAGGGCCGGCGCCGCGGCCAGCGCCGCGAACGGCGCCAGGGCGAGCAGCCCGGCCACCGCCGCGACCGTGCTGAACGCCACGTGCCGGAGAGTGAACAGCAGCCCGGCGGTGATCTGCCGGGCCTGTTCCGTCTGCCGGGTGATGCGGGCCACCGCGGCCGGGTCGCCCTCGGTGACCTCCTGCACCGCCCGGCGCAGGCTCCCTCGCACCACCGCGGTCACCAGCGCGTCGCGCACCGACTCCACCACATCCGCCACCGCGGGCACGGCCAGGCGGGTCGCGTACGCGGCGAGGAGCATCGCCGCCGCGTACGCCGCCAGCCAGCACACCCCCGTGGTCGGCTGCCGGGCGAGGAACCCCTGGTCGATGGCCTGTGCCAGCAGCCAGCCGGAGCAGAGCACCGGGGCCGCCTCCACGGCCGAGCAGCCAGTGAGGACGCCGAACGCCCGCCGCTGCCGCCGGAACGGGTCCCGCAGCAGCGACCAGCCGCGCGCCGGAACCAGCTTCGCCGTCATGCCACGACCTCCGCCGCCGTCTTGGGGGGCTGATCGGCCGCCGCTCCGAACGCGGCCCGGTACTCGGGGAGCCGCCAGAGGCGGTCGTGTGCGTCCAGGGCCCGGATCCGTCCGCCGTCGAGCCAGGCGACGAGGTCGGCGCGGGCCGCGGTGCCGACCCGGTGCGTGACGACCAGCCGGGTGCGTCCGGTGAACGCGGCGTCCAGGGCTGCCGACACCCGGGCCTCCGTGGCGACGTCCAGGCTGGACAGGGCGTCGTCGAGGATGACCAGCCGGCAGTCCCGGCACGTCGCCCTGGCCAGCCCGAGCCGTTGCAGCTCGCCTCCGGACAGGCGCAGCCCGGACAGCGGGGTGTCGAAGCCGTCCGGCAGCCTGGTCACGAACCCGCGGGCGTGGCAGGCGTCCGCCGCCCGCACCACCGCGGAGCGGTCGATCGGCCGGTCCGCGTAGGCGAGGGCGTCCGCCACCGTGGCGCCCAGCAGCGTCGGGCGGGCGAAGGCGTAGGAGACGGCGGCGCGGACGGCCGCCGGAGCGGTGTCGGCCAGCCGCCGGCCGTCCAGGAGGACGTCCCCGCAGTCGGGGGTGAGCAGGCCGCCGGCCACCGCGGCCAGCGTCGACTTGCCGGTGCCGGAGCGGCCGACGACCGCCACCGTGGCCGCGGGCGGGATGTCGAGGTCCAGCCCGTCCAGGACGACCCGGCCGGCCACCCGTACGGTGACCCCGCGCAACGTCACGCGCCCCGGGCCGGGAGGGAGCCGCCCCGTGCCCGAGGGCGCCGGCACGTCGTCGAGGATCTCGGCCACCCGGGCCGCGGACCCCCGGGCTCGGCCGATCTCCGCCAGCAGCGCGACCTGGCTCAGCAGACCGAGCGCCAGGACCAGATAGCCGGAGGCGGCCAGCAGCCGTCCCGGGGAGACCGTGCCCTGCGTGACGCCGTATCCGGCCACCGAGAGGACGGCGACCTGCAGGACGGGTCCGAGGACGGCCAGCCGCCAGCCGGCGGTCCGTTGCAGCTGCCACATCGCGAACCCGGTGCGGCGGATCTCGGGCAGCGGCGCGAGCACGCGGGACACCTCCGCCTCCACTGTCCCGCTGGCGCCGATGGTGCGCACACCGGTCATCGCGTCGACGAACCGCGCCGACAGGCGGCCCTGGACCTGCTGGTAGCGGTGGGTGGCGGTGGCCGTACCCGACACGAAGAAGCGCGCCAGCAGCCAGGCGAACGGGACGCCCACCGCGAACACGACGAGCAGCCGCAGGTCGATCAGCGCCAGCAGCACCAGCCCGCCGACGGACGTGAC
>DASUCK010000499.1:0-9299 GCA_036276095.1 Nonomuraea sp.
GTTTCCCGTGCCGGGTCACGGGTCGCCTCGACCCTAGCTCGCCGCCCGCCGGGGTGCGCCGCCGGGCGGCGCGCCGGAGGGCTCTACAGCACGGGCAGGTAGCGGTCCAGCTCGAACGCGGTCACCTGGTGCCGGTAGTCCCGCCACTCCTCCCGCTTGTTGCGCAGGAAGAAGTCGAAGACGTGCTCGCCCAGCGTCTCGGCCACCAGCTCGCTGCGCTCCATGACCTCGATGGCGTCGTTGAGCGAGCCGGGCAGCGGCTGGATGCCGAGGGCGCGCCGCTCGGCGCTGGTCAGCGTCCAGACGTTGTCCTCGGCGGCGGGCGGCAGCTCGTAGCTCTCCTCGATGCCCTTCAGCCCGGCGGCGAGGATGAGCGCGAACGCCAGGTACGGATTGCACGCCGAGTCGAGCGAACGGAACTCGATGCGCGTCGATCCGCCCTTGTGCGGTTTGTACATCGGCACCCGGACCAGGGCCGAGCGGTTGTTGTGGCCCCAGCAGACGTACGAGGGGGCCTCGCCGCCCTGGCCCGCGATGGCCTCGGCGCCGCCCCACAGCCGTTTGTACGAATTGACCCACTGGTTGGTGATGGCGGTGATCTCGGCGGCGTGCTTGAGCAGCCCCGCGATGAACGACCGGCCGATCTTGGAGAGCTGGTACTCGGCGCCCGCTTCGTAGAAGGCGTTGCGGTCGCCCTCGAACAGCGACATGTGGGTGTGCATGCCGGAGCCGGGGTGCTCGGTGAACGGCTTGGGCATGAAGGACGCCCAGATGCCCTGCTCCAGCGCGACCTCCTTCATGATCAGGCGGAAGGTCATGATGTTGTCGGCCGTGGTGAGCGCGTCGGCGTAGCGCAGGTCGATCTCCTGCTGGCCGGGCGCGCCCTCGTGGTGGCTGAACTCGACCGAGATGCCCATCGACTCCAGCATCATGATCGCCTGGCGCCGGAAGTCGTGGCCCGAACTGTGGGGCGTGTGGTCGAAGTAGCCGCCGGAGTCGATCGGCTCGGGGCGCTGCCCCGGCTCGGGGCGGTTCTTCAGCAGGAAGAACTCGATCTCCGGGTGGGTGTAGAAGGTGAAGCCCATGTCGGCGCACTTGGCGAGCGTGCGCTTGAGCACCCAGCGGGGGTCGGCGTGGGACGGCGAGCCGTCGGGCATGAGGATGTCGCAGAAGATGCGCGCCGCGCCCGGCGTCTCGCTGCGCCACGGCAGGATCTGGAACGTCGAGGGGTCGGGCTTGGCGAGCATGTCGGACTCGTAGACGCGGGCGAACCCCTCGATGGCCGAGCCGTCGAAGCCCATGCCCTCGGCGAACGCGCCTTCCAGCTCGGCCGGGGCGATGGCGACGGACTTGAGGAAGCCCAGAACGTCGGTGAACCAGAGCCGGATGAACCGGATGTCGCGTTCCTCGAGCGTGCGGAGCACGAACTCCTGCTGGCGGTCCAAAGCATCCCCTCGCGAAGACAGTACAGGTCTCATACCAAGGATGCCGTGTCCGTGTTTCGCACAGGTTACGGGGGGTGTCGCCGGGTCTCGCCCCCGACCGGGCCGCGACGACCCGGTGCGAGCCTCGCTGACAAAGCCCCCCGTGCCGACTTACTGTGATCACGCAGTCAGTCTCGGGGGAGGCATTGGTGGCTATCGACCTGCTCAATCAGAAGCTCGATCGGGCGTTCGACCACATCGACGCGAGCGGCAACGGCGTCGTCGAGCGTGAGGATCTGCTGGGGCTCGGCGCCCGCATCCTGGTGGGCTTCGGGGAGTCCCCCACCTCGGTCACCGGGGCGAGCCTCGTCGACGGCTTCGACGGCATCTGGGCCGCCCTGGCGCAGGCGCTCGACCGCGACGGCGACTCCGGCATCGCCCGGCCCGACTTCCGCACCGCCATGACGGCCGCGTTCGTCACCGGCGACCGCTACGAGCCGGTGTTCCGCCCGGCCACGGTCGCGGTGGCCGAGCTGTGCGACGCGGACCGGGACGGCGAGATCGGCCCGGCGGAGTTCCGTACGATGCTGACCGCGTTCGGGGTCGCCTACGACGACGTGGACGCGGCCTTCGACCGGCTCGACCGCGACGGCAGGGGTGTGCTGACGGTGGACGAGCTGGTCACGGCCGCCTCCGACTTCTACCGGAGCGACGACCCGAACGCCACGGGCAACTGGCTTTTCGGCCCCCTATGAGCACCACGACGACCGGCACCGTGCTCGCCACGGTGCGCACCGCGCTGCGTTCCGTCCTGTCCTCGATGATGCCGCTGCCGCGCAGGGGCGGCCCGGCCGCCACGGCGCTGCTGCCGCTCACCGAGCGGGTCCCGGCGATGGCCGCGCCGGCCCGCATGCACCCGTCCGTGTACGCGATCGAGGCCGCCGTCATCGACTGGGCCAGGAGGACGGGGCTGCGGGCCGACCCGGGGGTCGGCTTCCACCGGATGGCCGGGCGGGCGTTCGCCGAGTTCGACGCGGCCGCGGCCGCGCTGTTCGCGCAGTGGCTGACCTGGCTGTTCCACCTGGACGACGAGCTGGACGAGGGCGAGTGCCGGCTGGAGGTCTTCCACGGCATGCTGAGCGGCGCGGCCGGGAATCCGCTGGAGGCGGCGTTCGCGGATCTGTGGCGGGTGACGAGCGTGCGGATGAGCGACCGGTGGCGGGCCAGGTTCGCGGTGGGGCTGCGGCGGCAGCACGACGCGTGCCGTACGGAGGCCGACAACCGGGCGGCGGGACGGATGCCGACGCTGGAGGAGTACCCGGAGCTGCGCAGGGGCACGGTGGGGCCGTACCTGTACGACCTGGTCGAGCCGTGTCTGCGGGTGGAGGTGCCGGCCTGGGTGCACGAGTCGGAGCCCTGGCAGCTGCTGGTCGACGCCTGCAGCGACGTGACCGCCTGGTGCAACGACGTGGCCTCGCGGCCCAAGGAACGCGGCGACGCGCACAACTTCGTGGTGCTCGCCATGCGCCAGCTCGGGCTGACCGAGCGGGAGGCGACGGCCTGGGTCCTGGACCGGATCGCCCGCCGCTGCGACGACATGCGCCGGGCGGCCCGCCGCCTGCCGCTGCCCGACCTGCCGCCCAAGACGGCCAGGGACGTCAGCAAGGTCGCCTGCGCCTACCTGGCGGCCCCCCGCGCCCACCTGGACTGGCTCCTGGAGTCCACCCGGTACGCCTGACCGCCCGCGGCGGTGCTCCCCTGGGGCCGGTCAGGTGCGGCCGGCGAGCCCGCCGCCGCGTCAGGACGCCGGGGCGGAGGTCGTGACAGGGTCGGCGCCAGGCGGCAAGGCGCACTTTTCGTCGCTTTGACGATAAAAATCATGACGTACTAGTCTGGTCGCGTGGCACAACTGCGCATCGCCCTGGCACAGACCAATCCGACGGTCGGCGACCTGACCGCCAACGCGGACCGGCTGCTCGCGTGGACGCGCGACGCCGCCGAGCGCGGGGCCCACCTCGTCGTCTTCACCGAGATGTTCCTCACCGGCTACCCGGTGGAGGACCTCGTGCTGCGCACGTCCTTCGTCGACGCCAGCGTCCGCCTGCTGGAGGAGGTGGCGCGCCGGCTGGAGCGCGAGGGTCTGGGCGAGCTCCCCGTCGTGGTCGGCTACGTCGACCGGGCCGGCCTCGCCCCCCGCGTGGGCCAGCCGAAGGGCGCCCCGCTGGACGCCGCGGCGCTGCTCCACAGGGGCCGGGTCGTCACCAGGACCGCCAAGCACCACCTGCCCAACTACGGCGTCTTCGACGAATACCGCTATTTCGTGCGCGGTGACCGGCTGCCGATCTTCCGGCTCCACGGGGTCGACGTGGCCATCGCGGTCTGCGAGGACCTGTGGCAGGACGGCGGCCCCGTCGCCGTGGTGGGGCAGGCCGGCGCCGGGCTGCTGATCTCGCCGAACGCCTCGCCGTACGAGAAGGAGAAGGACGACGTACGGCTGGAGCTGTGCGCCCGCCGGGCCCGCGAGGCCGGGTGCGCGCTCGTCTACGTCAACCAGGTCGGCGGGCAGGACGAGCTGGTCTTCGACGGCGACTCGATCGTGGTGGACGCCGCGGGCGAGCTGGTGGCCAGGGCCGGGCAGTTCCGGGAGGAGCTGCTGGTCGTCGACCTCGACGGCCTGCCGGTGTCCCACGCCGAGCCGGGCACGTTCCCGTACGACGCGGGTGACGGCACCACGATCACCGTCGAGCGCCTGGTGCTGTCCGGCGAGCCCGTCGCCCCCTACCCGGCCGGGTCCGCGCCGGTGGCCGAGCGGCTCGACCCGCCCGCCGAGGTCTACTCGGCGCTCGTGCTCGGGGTCAGGGACTACGTGCGCAAGAACGGGTTCCGGTCGGTCATCCTGGGCCTGTCCGGCGGCATCGACTCGGCGCTGACCGCCACCATCGCCTCCGACGCCGTCGGCCCCTCGCGCGTCAACGTGGTGCTCATGCCGTCCCGCTACTCGTCCGAGCACTCGCTGGCCGACGCCGAGGAGCTCGTGCGCCGGCAGGGAGTCAACGCCCAGATCGTGCCGATCGCGGACATCGTGAACGCCTACGAGAAGGAGATCGAGCTGTCCGGGCTGGCCGCCGAGAACCTCCAGGCGCGGGTGCGCGGCATGATCCTCATGGGGTTGTCCAACCAGCACGGCCACCTGGTGCTGACCACGGGCAACAAGAGCGAGCTCGCCACCGGATATTCCACCCTTTATGGCGACTCGGCGGGCGGGTTCGCGCCGATCAAGGACGTGCCGAAGACGATGGTGTGGGAGCTGGCCCGGTGGCGTAACACCCACACCGACCCCGGCTTCCTCCTCCACGCCGACCGGCCCATCCCGGAGAACTCCATCGTCAAGGAGCCGAGCGCCGAACTCCGACCCGACCAGCGCGACACCGACTCCCTGCCGCCGTACGAGGTGCTGGACCGGCTGCTGGACGACTACGTGGAGAAGGACATGGGCTCGGCCGAGCTGATCGCGGCCGGGCACGACCCCGACCTGGTGACCCGCGTGATCAGGCTCGTGGACCTGGCGGAGTACAAGCGGCGGCAGTACCCGCCGGGGCCGAAGATCACGCCCAAGAACTTCGGCCGCGACCGCCGCCTGCCGATCACCAACCGGTGGCGGGAGACCACCTCCTGAGTCAGCCCGCCGGGCCACCGGCAGGGCAGCCAGCGCGATGAGCGCGCGACCGCCGGCACAGCCCGCCGCGGGCAGGAACCGCCGGCGACGGGTCAGCGGCCCTTCGGCCAGGAAGCGGCGGATGGCGTCGCGGCCTTGGTACCAGGTGGGGGGCGGCGGCATCGCGTACTTCGCGTCCGCGCTCAGCATGGCCACGATCGCCTCGACGTCCCCGGCCTCCCAGGCAGCGGCGCGTCCGCCAGCCCCGCCGCGTCCTGCCCCGGGGCGAACGCCCGGCAACCCCGCCGCGTCCCCGGGCTGCGCCGTGGTCCGCGGCGGCTACGTGTCCCTTGCGTCGTCCGTCCGTGTGGCGGCGGTGCTCGGGCGATCTGCTGCGGGCTTCGTCGCCGGCGGGGCCGTACGCCGGGTTGTGCGAGGGTCGGCCGGTCGTGGTGGCAGGCGGGACTCGATGCCGTCGAGGATGATGGTGAGGCCGCGGCGGAAGCTCCGGTCGAAGTCGGCGTCGGTCACGTGGGCCTGCTGGGACAGCTCGGTGGCGTGGGCGGACAGGAAGGACGCGACTCTGGTGCGGATCGCGGCGTCGGCGGCCGGCGTGCGTACGGTGGTCCACCAGGTGTTCTCGGCGGCGACGTAGCCGTTGACGTACGAGGACAGCGTGCCGACCGCGGCGGCGAGGTCGGGGCCGGTGAGGCCGGCGGCGGCCAGGGTGGAGTAGAAGAGGCGGGAGCCGGCGAGCGCGTTCGGGCCGATGAGCGGGCGGGTGGCGGTGAGCGCGGGCACCCACGGGTGGCGGCGCATGACGGCCCGGCTCCGGGTGAGCTGCCGGACGACGGTCTCGCGCCAGGTCGGCCCCTCGCTGAGGGCGATCTCGCCGAACACCTCGTCGAGGGCCAGGTCGAGGACGTCCTCCTTGCTCTGGACGTACTCGTACAGCGACATCGTGCCGGCCCGGAGGCGGGCGGCCAGGGCGCGCATGGAGAAGCCGGGCACACCCTCGGCGTCGAGCAGGGCGACGGCGGCCGCGACGATGCGGTCGCGGGACAGCCGGGGGCGGCGCGGGCGGGAGTCGTCGCGGAACCAGATGGTCTCCGGCATTCCTCTGCCTTCCGTCAACCGTTTCCGTGCACTGTACGGAAAACCGTACGACTAGCGTAACGAGCCGGCGAGTCCGAAGGAGGATCGATGAGTGCGTGGCAGCATGACTACGCGATGCTGGCCCTGCGGGTCAACCGGCTCCTGGGTGGGGCGGCGCTGGTCTACCGGGGGCGGGAGGAGTGGCGGGCGCAGGCCGCGAGCGAGGAGCAGCCGCCGCCGGGCCGGCTGGCCGACGACGCCGAGCGGCTCCTGGAGACCGCTCCGTCCCGTTACCTGGCGGCACAGGTACGCGCGATGCGCACCGTCGCTCGGCGCCTGGACGGCGAGCGGCTGCCGCCGGCCGCGTACGCCCGCGCCTGCCTGGGCGTGGACGTGCGCAGCGTGCCTGAGTCGGTGTTCGAGGAGGCGCACGCGGAGCTGGACGCGGCCCTGCCGAAGGGCCCGGGGTCGCTGGCCGAGCGGTACCAGGCCTGGCAGGCGGCCCACACGCTGGAACCGATCGAGCGGCTGCCGGACCTGGTGGCCAGGGCGGTGGCCGAGACGCGGGCCCGTACGAACGCGATCGTCCCGCTGCCGGAGGGCGAGGTCGTGAGCTGCCGGCTGGTGGAGGGGGCGTCGTTCCACGCGGCCGGGGCGTACGAGGGCGGGCAGCGGTCGACGATCCACATCAACAGGGCGGTCCCGTTCAACCTTGCCGATCTGCTGTATGTAGTAGCTCATGAGGGCCATCCTGGGCACATCGCCGAGTGGCTGCTCAGGGAGATCCATCTCGCGGACCGGGAGGACGAGCGGGTGCGGTTCATGCTGTCGCCGCCGTTCGTGCTCAGCGAGGGGCTGGGGCTGGTGGCCGAGGAGGTGCTGTTCCCGGGGGACGAGGCCCAGGAGTGGCTGAATCGTCATATTTTCCCAGAAGTCCGCATAAATCCGGGCCAGGGCGACTTCGCGGCGATTCATCATGCCAAGACCGTACTGTGGGGTGTGTGGGGCAACGTGGCGCTCCTGGCGGCCGAGGGGCGGCCGGCGGCCGAACTGGCCGCGTACCTGGCCCGATGGTCGCTCTACACCGAGCGCGAGGTGGAGCAGGCGCTGGGAGCGCTGAAGCCGTCGCCGATGAGTCCGTACGTCTTCGGATATTTCCACGGATGGGAGCTGGTACGGCCCTGGGCCGCTTTCGACCCGAGCTGGATCCGGCGCCTGCTGACCGAACAGCTACTCCCCGCCGACCTCACCCCCTAGCGCCCGCCGCCCGATCAGCGCCTCGACGCCGTCGAGCAGCAGGTCGAGCCCGGAGCGGAAGTCGTCGTCGCTCCCCCAGCCCGCGGCGCCGCCCATGGCGCCCGAGCGCAGGGCCGCCGACAGAGCCGGGTACGTCTCGGGGTCGAGCAGCCCGGCGAGCACCTCGCCGTAGTCGGCGGCCCCCTTGATGCCGCCCTCCTCCATCCGCGGCGCGCCGCCGGTGATGCTCTGGGCGAGCGCCGCGTCGGTGAGCGCGTACCCGGTCAGGGCGGCGGCCACATTGATCTTCTCGCCGTCGTCGAGGCCGGTGCCGGCGAGGGCGGCGAGGCCGCGGTCGAGCCACAGCTGCCGGTGGGCCCATCGGCGGGACGAGCGTGCCGACCGACAGCAGCCAGGGACGGTCGAGCAGATTGTCGCTCTGGGCCCGTGTCCAGAGGGCCAGGTAGTCGCGCCACGGCCGGCCCTCGGGCTCGGGGGCAGCGGAGCTGGCGTCGTCCGCGACCTGCGCGTCCTCGACGGCCTGATCGTCAACACCGCCCTGCCGGTGCTCATCATGGTGCTGTTCGTGTACGTCTTCGGCGGCGCGATCACCACCGGCTCCAGCGGCCTGGCGTCCATCGACTTCGTGGTCGCCGCCGTCCTGCTCATGTCCGGCGGGTACGGCGCCGCGCTGACCGCCGTGAACATCGCCGGCGACATGACCGGCGGCATGATCGACCGGTTCCGCACCCTGCCGATCGGCGGCTGGGTGGTGCCCGCCGGGCATGTCGTCGCCTCGGTGCTGCGTAACGCGGCGGCCTGCGAGTTCGCCCTGGTCGCGGCCATCGCGCTGGGGTTCCGTCCGGACGCCGGGCTCGCCGCGTGGGCGTGGACGGACCGCCGCCTGACCCAGGCTGCTCGGCTCAGGCGGCGAACAGGAGGGTCAGGCCGCCCAGCGTGTAGCAGATCATCAGGACGAACAGCGGGATCTGGCCGGCGACCGCGCGGGCGGGCGGCAGGAGGCGTACGGACCGGTCGTGGGCGGCCACCACGCCCGCGACGTGCCCGATCACGATGGCCAGCACCTGGACGGTGGCGATCGCCCCGGGGTCGAGGGCGTTCAGGTCGGGCTCGGCGTCCAGGCCGAGGGCCAGGGCGATCGCGTGCCGGCCTTCGACGACCAGGAGCGAGAAGTAGTGCGCGACCAGGTAGCCGAGGGCGATCGGCACGAGCGAGTGCGCGAACCGGGGTGCCAGGTCCTTCGCGCCCGCGATCAGGCCGGCGGCGCCGAGACAGGCGGCGTACAGGGCCGCGACGCCGGCGACGGCGGCGACCAGGCCGAGGGTGCCCAGCCCGGTGCGGCCGAGCGGGCCCTCCTGCAGGGCGGCGACCCAGACGGGCGCGGTGGAGAAGCCGTCGTAGCCGGTGCCGCCGAGCAGGACGCAGACCGTGGCGACCAGGCCGGGGGCGGGCTCGACGGCGTCCAGGCCGTCGAACGGGCCGCGCAGCACGCGGGTGCCGTCGGCGCGCCGGCCGAGCGGCGACAGGTGGCCGATCAGGGTCGAGTACACCTCGAACGGGTCGCCCCGCCGCAGCCAGGCGTGACCGTACACGTGGGTGCCGGTGAGCTGGGCGGCGGCGTACAGGGCGAAGAAGATCAGGAGTGTGGCGGGGGCGGCGGGCTCGGGGGCGACCAGCTCCGTCCAGGTGAAGGCGAGCAGGCCCGCGGCGGCGGGCCAGTAGCCGAGCCGCGCCGGGTACGGGCGGCGCGGCCGGTCGGGCAGCAGCCGGAACGGGTTCAGCGTCCGCCACACCGGGCCGAACAGCAGCGAGGCGGGCACCAGGCCGACCCAGAACAGCACGTAGACCAGGTAGGCGCCGGCGTTCTC
>DASUCK010000500.1:0-7762 GCA_036276095.1 Nonomuraea sp.
GAGCCCACCGCGCCGACCACCAGCAGGTTCGGGTTAGTGAGCACTCCGGCGGCGTACAGCTCGAACGGGTCGAAGCAGAAGGCGCCGCCGTAGCAGTTCTGCCCGATGTAGGAGCCTCTCGACCCGAGTCCAGGGCCGTTCAGGAAGGGGTACGCCGCCTGCAGGGACGCCGTGGTCGCCCGATGGGCGGGCACCCGAATCGGCGAGCCGGCCCGGCGAAGGCTAGCCACGACAGCCGCCGCGTGGTCGTTGCAGCACTACACCGTCGGCCCATGCGAGCTTCAAGCGGACGACGACCGGCAATGCGTGGCTCATGTCTTGAGGCTGACCGCCGGTGTTGCCCGGCAAGTTGCCCATCGCGTTCCCTGAGACCGCTCCGCCTCCGGAGACGACGGTGCTAACCACGCCTATGCCGCCAAGTCATTTGGAGCGTTGCGCTGACAGCGGGGTCATCGCAGACCGCGGCCGATCGGAAGCGCCGCGGCGAAGGCCTCGTCCTGCTCGCCGTACAGCCTGAGGATCTCGAGGTAGCACGCATGTGCCGTGACCTCAGCCTGGGCGCACGCCTCGTCCAATGCTGCCGGCGACTCAGCGCTGACGGTGAGCAGCCCGATGAACCGGTAATCGGCGTGTCCGGCGGCGATCTCGTGTTCCCTCCGCTCGACGTCGGCGGCCTCGGCGCGGTTGCGTTCGGTGGTCAGCTGCCCGACGCGGTCCCGCATCGCCTGGTTGGCCACCTCCGCGGTCCGGGCCGCAGCGATCTGTCGCGCGGCGTGCCGTGAGTCGACCGGCTCGGCGATCAGGCTCAGCGTTCGGCGTGCCCCGCCACCGCTGAGAAGCGGGCCGAGGAAGTCGCTCCCCACGGAAAGACGCGGCCACTCGTGGATCCAGTACGTCGCGTGCCAGGCGTCGTCGGTGCGGTAGGTGCTCCACGAGTCGCGCGCCGCCATCGGGCCTGCCAAAGCCGGGTCGACGCCGGGTCCCGAGCCTTCGGCTCCGCGCCCGTCCAGCACGCGCTGGGACCCCATCGCGTACGACTCGCGTAGCACCTTGGCCAGTCCACGCGGCGGCAGCCATCCCCCGATATGCAGGCCGCATTGGGCGAGGCGTGCTTCGACGGCGGCCAGTTCGCGCATCAGCCGCTGGGTGCCTGGCGGTGGCTGATCTCGAGGCGCGCGGCCCCGGGATCGCGCCCGCCGGGCGTCGACGACCACGGTGAGATACGTCTCGGTACGCCAGCCTTGTGCACCTGCGCCGGCCTGGAGCTGTTCGTAGGACGCGGCGGCGGCGCCGCCGCGAGTCGCGGCTCGTTCCCAGAAGTGGCGCAGCGCCTGCCCCGTGTCGGGGACTGCGCGGGCCACCCACTGGACGCGCGTAACTGGGGAGCCGTCTCGAGCGAGTCCGGCGAGCAGCGCGCCCCAGGCGCCCGCCCGGCGTTCCTGCTCCGACGGGTCGAGCAGTGCGAACGACTCCCCGTTGACCGACATGACCGCACTCAGCGTTCCTCGACTCGAGTCTTCGACAATTCCGACCGAGGGCCCACCGGCGACCGGAACGGAGATGATCCGTACGTCCCGAAGTTGCTCAGGCAAGTGCGCCGCCGCGTCAAGGGGACGCTTGTATAGATGGCGTCCCGTCATCCGCTTCAGCACGAAGCGGATGAGCACGGGCGCCCACTGCTCCGGGGTTCGTCCGGACAACGGCGCAAACACAGCTACGGCCGCCACCACCAGAACGGCGGTGCCGGCTACCGCCCCGGCCGGGCCGGAGGAGAGCCCGAGAACAAGGGCGCCCAACGCGACCATCAGGATCGCCAGCTGCGTGCCGCGCAGGCCGATCAACAAGCCGCGCGTCTCTCTCGGTCCGAACACGTAGCCAGAACGTGGCGGAGCGCTTTCGGCGGCCACCTTCATGCCCCCTTCGCCATCGGCGGCTGATCACCCCGGGCGCCTCCGGGCCGCGGGCACCGTAAGGGCGGGCGCACGGCACCGGCGGCGACGTACGGAGCGGCGGCCCACGGCCCGGCAGCACCGGCGACGGTGACGGTGGCAGCCCGGGTAACCCGGTGCCGTTGGAGGGCGACCATGGCTGTCTGGCCGGCGTGAGTCACTGGTCGGGTGCCGCGCTGCCGCGCACCGTCCAGCACCGACGCGACCGCCGCGACTTCGAGGACCCCGATGACTCGCATGAGCATGAACGGCGAGAACGCGGCAACCAGCAGCAGCGCTGCTCCGGCCAGCACCCCGCCGAAGCCCTCGGCGCCGGAGGCAAGCCCGCCCGACGCGAGCGAGAGGATCGCGACGATCACGAACTTCGAGAAGATCAACGCTGCGAGCATCTCGGCCAGCCGCCTGGCCCATGCGCGACTGGCATCCCATACCAGCCCGGCCAGTGCCAGCGGGAAGAACAGCACCGCCGCGTAGATCGCGACCTCGCGCAGCAGGAGCTCGATCCAGATAACGACCGCGGCGAGCGCGACCAGGAGGGCGGCCAGCAGCGCCGGGAACAACGGCGAGGCTGCACCGCCGCTGGCGGAAGTCAGGGAGTTCAGACCGCTGGCAGCTCCGCGCAGAGAGTGCTTCAGGTCGCCAGCCATCCCGCTGGCAACGGCCGCCGAGAGTTGGTCGCTGATCGTCAGCAGCAATTCTGTGACGACCACGACCGCGCCGGTGCCCAGGCCGGCGGCAGCGACCATCGCTGCCGCGCGGCCGAGCCGGCCCGGATCCTGATGCAGTAACGTCGAGGCAGCACTCAGCAGGAGGAACAGCAGGGCGAACGAGGCCGAGATCGAGGCCATCGTCTCGTAGTGGTCCATGAACCACCCGGTGCGTATCCGGACCTGGGTAGATGCGGTAACCACGTCCGCCACCTGGCCCAGCAGCCACGCGGAACCACTGACGACGAAGCCGGTCAGCCCGCGCATGGCCGCATCACCCAGCCCGTCGACGATGCCGCCAGGTGCGAGCGACCCGACTCCGGGCACCGGTCCGGCGCCGCCCGCGATGTCTGCCGCCCGGCAAGCTGCCTGCAGCAGCGGAGACAGGTGATCACAAGGTAACGCGGAAGCGGCCGCGGGCGTCGCCTCGATGATCCCGCTAGCGGCCTGCATCGTCGTACCTGATCATGCCAGCGGTAAGCAGCAGGACCTGCTGCAGCGGAGTTGCCGCTTGCGTGGCCGCAGGCGTCGGACCGGGCCGGCTGGCGACGTCGGTCACCTTCCAGGCGTCGTCCCAGGACAGGCGGACCGATTCGGTCGACCAGGAGCTCCCGGCAACTCCGAGGCGGAGGGTGCCCAGGACGGACACCGTCCAGACGTCGACGGTCGCCGAGGTCGGGCTGTGGTCGACAACCCGGGCAGCCACCGGCGCCACGTACCCGACGACCGGGCGACCTGCCGCCATATCCGCGAGGAAACCGGTTGCCCCTTCGATCGGCGCCGGCACAGTCAGCCGCGCGGCGACCGCCGCGGACGCGCCAGGCGCGATGAGGGCGCGCAGGTCGCCTCGCCGACCACCACGTAGCACCTCCGGGTCCCCGAGCAGCGCAACGGCTCGGAGCGCCGCCACCCGAGCACTCAGCTCGCCATGACCAGGCGTCGCCGGTGCGGTGTCGCTCGCGTGGCCATCAGGTGCACTTGCCCTGCCAACGATAGCCGAGGTGAGGGCGATCACCATCGCGCCGGCGACGAGATGCGACCTGCGGCGGCCGGCCATCACACCGACGACCCGGCATTGAAGAAGAAGTTGACCAGCGCCGCAGAGGCTCCGATCACCAGCGCACCAACCATCCCGGCGAGTACCGCGCGCCGGCCACCCATGGAGGCGCTGAAGTTGCCGGCTTGCGAGCCCACGAACCATGTGGCCCCTCCGGCCACGACGGCGGCAACGCAGCCGAGGATCCCGACGAAGACGAGTCCGTTCAGCAACTTCTGTAGGGCCGGTCCACCCGGCAGTCCGTTGGGGTCCGGGCGAACGCTCACCTGCGCAAGGACGGTCGTGGCGAGACGCGTGGTGGCGATGAACAGCACGTCGTACTCCTTTGCTCGAGGTCGATCCACCGCATCGTTTTCCGCCGTGTTGCCAGCCTTGTTGCCCCAGACCTGGGCTGCTTCGGGCAACACCCTGCGCGGCTCGTGGGCAAGCACTCGGGCAACTCCACGGGCAACGGTCGTGTGGAACCTGCAGAGCGCGTCCGCGTCCGCGTAGCTGCAGGGAGCGTCTAGTGAAGAAGCTGCTCGTTCTGGCAGTCGCCGCGATTTGCGGCCTTCTCGCCCTGATGTTCGCGGGTGCCCTGGCTGCGACTGGGACGTCGACGAGTCCGATCGCGGGCAACGGGCCTAGCCGAGCCGCAGCCGCCGACATCCCGACACAACTGATCCCCACCTACCAGGGCGCGGCGCTGACCTGCCCCGGGTTGCCATGGACGGTGCTCGCAGCCATTGGCAAGATCGAGAGCGACCATAGCCGTTCACGCGCGGTCGGGGTCGCCTCGGGCGAGAACCACGCGGGGGCAGGCGGGCCGATGCAGTTCCTCAGCTCCACCTGGGCGGCCTACGGCGTCGACGGCGACAGGGACGGGGTCATCAGCCGGTACTCGCCCCCCGATGCGATCTTCGGCGCCGCGAGATATCTGTGCGCCAACGGCGCTGGTCAGCCCTCCGGGCTGGCCTCGGCGATCTTCGCGTACAACCACGCCGACTGGTACGTGCGCCAGGTGCTCAGGCAAGCTCAAGCGTACGGTCAACCGGCGGTCACGGGCGACGCGAGCACGCTGCTCTCGAACCCTCGCCTATCCCTGTCCCCAAACGCGCGTACGGATCTTGCCGCGGGGATCGTCGACCGACGCCTGGTCGCCCTGCTTGCTGCGCTGCTGACCCGGCATACCCTGTACGTCGGCGTGTTCAAGACCGGTCATCCGATGATGATCGTCACCGACAGCGGCCTAGGCAGCACCGTGAGCGCCCATTACTCCGGTCGCGGCGCCGACATCATGATGGTCGACGGAGCCCCAGTCACTTCTGGGAATCGCGCGGCCCGTGGCGTTGTGATCGAGCTGCAGGCGTTGGCGGCCGGTGTCCCGGCAGAGATTGGCCAGCCCTGGGCGGACCTTGTCCGTGATGGAACCTTCACGAACGCGGTGCACCAAGATCACATTCACCTCGGTCTCTTGACCACCACCCGATAGCCAGTGGACCGGGGGCGACGTCGGGCGAGACGTCTGCAGTCGTGGTCAGTCGCGGAAAGACGTGACCAGCCCCTCCACCCCCTCGGAGTGGTCAGCTTCTAGGCTTGTAGACCCGCAGAGACAGGCCGTCGCGATACTCGATCTGGTCAATGTCGACGTAGGTGACTGAACCGCCGCGCCCACGTCAAAGGGCATCGGATCGCCTAGACGGTATGACGTGACCGTCTCGGGCTGAGGCGGTTGCGGGCCGGGGCCCCACTCACGAAATTCGTGGGTTGCCGAGCAGGGGCTGCCTGCTCGGCCTATCCGACATTCGTGGGAGGCCCCGGTGTTCACGGAGCGTACGAGCGTGGGGCTCGACGTGCACGCACGATCGGTCGTCGCAGCGGCGATCGATGGCGTGACGGGCGAGCTCATCCAAGCCAGGCTGACCCCAGCACACGAGCATGTTGGACGTTGGCTGTCCGAGCTGGCGGGGCCGGTGGCGGTGGCCTATGAGGCTGGTCCGACCGGGTTCGGGTTGGCGCGGTTGCTGACCGAGGCGGGGATCCGTTGCGAGGTCGTCGCACCCTCGAAGCTGCAACGCCCCAGCGGTGACCGGGTCAAGACCGACGCCAGGGACGCGCTGCATCTGGCCCGCCTCCTGCGACTCGACGAGTTCGTCGCGGTGTCGGTGCCGACACCTGATCAGGAGGCTGCCCGCGACCTGGTCCGGTCCCGGGAGGACGCCCGGGGTGACCTGATGCGGGCCCGGTACAGGCTGTCCAAGCTGCTGCTGCGGCAAGGCATCGTCTACTCCGTATCAGTCTGACCGCGCGTCGCCAACGACACGCTCACCACCGCGCCGACGAAGCCAGAGGCGCCCGTCCCCAATCAACAGGGACGGGCGCCTCACCCTGCCTCTTGACAGGTCGCCGCTACATATCAGCTGTAGTTCCCCGTGAGGTTGTGAACGCGGGCGGGGGGGACGGGGGTCTTGCTCGAGGACGTGGAGAGGAGGGTTGACGGGGGACGGACTCAGGGACGCTGACGGCGAGGGGAGCCTGACCCGCTGTCCCGGACACCTGTTCTGAAGTGATGATCGCCTCGGAGTGCAGTGTTGGATGCCCGCACCGAAGCCGCCTCCGGTGTCACCGTTGGGGAGACTCGTCGGTTCGTGGTCTCCGGCTCCTTCGACCTGCTGCTTGGAGGTGACGAACAACGAGACGCCTGTCCGCACCGCCGAGAGCAGCTTGAAGACGCCTAATTCGTCGTCAGCATGTCCTCTTGGTGTGGGGCGGTGCGGAATACGGATACCCGCTCGATGACCCAGTGGTCACGGCATCGTGTAATACCCCGTGTTGCAGAACAGGGGGGTGCCGTTGTAGCCGTTCTGCAGGCACACCGTCATCTTCAGCTGCACGCCACTCGATAGACCGAGCAGTTCCTCGTAGGGCGTACAGGTGCCGCTGCCGCCCGCCGCGTCTTGTCTGGCGATGAGACTCCAGGCGCCGTACCATCGGTAAAGCCGCCCCACTGCGCGGTACCCGTCCGACTGCAAGTCGCAGGCGTTAAAGAACGAGGAATTGGCGCCGCGCTGGAAGAACGCCTGTCCGCCCGGATTGGCGTCGGTGGTTTGCAGGAGCAGCGTGTGGTCAGCCATGGCTGCCGGGCCGGTGCTGACCATCACGGCGAAGACTGCCACGGCGGCGACCAGGACCTCCACTGCCTTGCGGATTGCGCGATTGCCCATGATTCCTCCTCATGCAAATCTTGTGCTCTGCCTTTCGCGTATCGTGGCAGCAGTCAGAAGGTCATGACAAGGTATCAACTTCTTCGTTATCTAATGCTTTGCCATCGCGAAGGATGCTTTCTTGGTAGCTCACGATGGATACATTTAGGATTTATACCCTTTTGCAAAAGACGCCCACCGGCCATCCCGCCTCCACTGACGGAAGACGCGTCCGATTGAACACGGGCCAGCGTGGCGGCCCCGGTACGACCCCCGGCCTGTCTATGACGGCACGACGGGGGCTGAGCGCCGAGCGGAGTACGTCGGTGGATGCGGTTACATCCCGCCGTCCAACACTGAGGCGGAGGCGCGGATGCGGGTGCAGCGGGTGGTCATGCCGGACCCGGGGTTGGAGTCCTGGACGGTGCCGGGCGAGTTCGGTGTTCCGCCCGAACCGGTGGAGCGGCTCCTGTCCTACCTGGCTTCGGTGGAGCGGCCACCGAACACGATCAAGGCGTATGCGCACGGCCTGAAGGTCTGGTTCACCTTCCTGACCGCGCAGGGTCTGGCACTGGCGATTACGGCGACGCGCCACACCTCCTCGGCCACCGTACGCTTGTCCCCAATGAACCCGATCGCGTCCGACCCGATTCCACCGCGCCGCCAGTCCGGCGCGGGCATCGCGGACCCGACCCGACGCGCGCCCCAGGGAGCCGGAAGTTGATCAGCACCGCAATCGTTCACCTGCTGGAGCCGCTCTATGCAGCGGTCACCTTCGTGATGGTGGCGTTTCACACCTTCTTCAAGATGGTTGGCTTGCCGCCAGGCAGCGGGTGGGCGTGGGGACTGTCGATCGTCGGCCTGGTG
>DASUCK010000501.1:0-15099 GCA_036276095.1 Nonomuraea sp.
GCGGCGCGCCCGGCTCGTCCGGTCGTTCAGCGCCGGCGACCTGGCCGTCATCAGGGTGGAGCAGCCCGACGGCCTGCGCCCGGCCACATTCGGCGACTCCTCCAAGCTCAAGGTCGGGCAGATCGTGCTGGCCATGGGCAACCCTCTCGGCCTGTCCGGCAGCGTGACGAACGGCATCATCTCCGCCCTCGGCCGTACCGTGACCGAGCCGCAGAACCCCGGCTCGCCCGGCGCCACGATCGCCGGCGCCATCCAGACCTCGGCCGCCATCAACCCCGGCAACAGCGGCGGCGCGCTGGTCAACCTGGCCGGCGAGGTGATAGGCATCCCCACGCTCGCCGCGACCGACCCCGACCTCGGCGGCGGCGCCGCCCCCGGCATCGGCTTCGCCATCCCGAGCAACACCGCCACCGACATCGCCGGCCAGATCGTCAAGGGCGGCCGGGTCACCAACACCCACCGCGCGGCCCTCGGCATCCGCGGCAGCACCGTCATCGGCGCCGACGGCCAGCCCGGCGGCGTGGGCGTGGCCGACGTGGAGTCCGGCGGCGGCGCCGAGCGGGCGGGGATCAAGCCCGGCGACATCATCGTCTCGATCAACGACACGGCGACGACGACCATGGCAGGACTGGCCGAGACGATCACCACGTTCAAGCCGGGCGACCGGGTCCGCGTCGGCGTGATCCACGAGAACGGCACCCGCGCGACCGTCACCGTGACCCTGGGCGAACTGCCCGGCGACTAGCTGTGTTGGCCCGCGGCGACTACCCGGCGGCGGTGGCGGAGCTCTGTGTCAGGCGGTAGTGGGAGGGCGGGACGCCGTAGCGGTCGAGGAACGCCTGGCGCAGCGTCTCCGCCGTCCCGAACCCGCACCGCGTCGCGATGGAGGCCATCGGCAGCGACGTGGTGGCCAGCAGCTGGGCGGCCGCCTCGACGCGGACCTGACGGACGTACCGGCCGGGGGCCTGCCCGAGGTGCTTGAGGAACAGCCGGGTCAGGTGCCGCTCGCTCACCCCGGCGCCCACCGCCAGCGTGGGCGTGCTGAGGTCGCCGGCCAGGTTGCCGCCGATGTGCTCGACCACCCGCTTGACCAGGCTGTTGGCCGGTGGGGGCGCGCTGACGAAGACGCTCATCTGCGCCTGGTTGCCGGGCCGCTGCAGGTACGTGACGAGCTGCCGGGCCACCATCCTGGCCACGTCGGCGCCGTTGTCCTCCTCGATGAAGGCCAAGGTGAGGTCGAGGGCGGCGGTGACGCCGGCGGACGTGGCGATGTTGCCGTCCCTGATGAAGATCGGGCCGGGGTCGACGGCGACCTCGGGGAAGCGGGCGGCCAGGGCCTGCGCCTGCGCCCAGTGCGTGGTGGCCCGCCGCCCGTCGAGCAGCCCGGTGGCGGCCAGCACGTACGCCCCGGTGCACACCGACGCCACCCGCCGGCTCTCGCGCGCCAGCCGCCGTACGTGCCCCACGATGACCGGGTCGGCGGCGGCGCTCTCGTGCCCGGTGCCGCCGACGACCACGAGCGTGTCCAGCGGCCCCGTGACGCGCTCCAGTGCGACCTGCGCCTGGAGCGTGAGCCCCGTGGCGCAGGCGATCGCCCGTCCGCCGGGCGTGGCCACGGCCACCTCGTAAGCGGGCGCGGCGCCCTGTACGTTGGCGATCACGAGTGTCGAGCTGACGCTGGCGATGTCCAGCAACTCGGCCGCGTCGTACGCCACCACGATCGTCCGTCTGACCTCCATGTCTCAGTACTGTAGGTCCGAAGGACGAAGAACCCAAGTTTTCGGACATGTCAGGCTTGACGGATTGGCCGGCGGCCACCGTCGGCGTCACAGTCGAGAACATGACGACGACGACCTCCACCACCGCCACCGCTGCCGCCGCCACCGCGAAGCCCCGCCGCCGCTGGGGCAGGTTCACCCTCCACTACGTCGAGATGATCATCGCCATGTTCGTCGGCATGTTCGCCCTCGGCGCCCTCCTCGACGTCCTCGGCCTCGGCTTCTCCCACCGCGAGTACCCCGACCTGGGCTACCTGGTGATGGCGTTCAACATGTCCGTCGGCATGGCGGCGTGGATGCGCTTCCGCGGCCACGGCTGGGCCTCGACGCTGGAGATGTGCGCGGCGATGTTCGTCCCGGTCGTGCCGCTCTTCCCGATGCTGTGGCTCGGCGTCATCGACGGCGGAACGCTGATGATCGTCTCCCACGTGGCGATGTTCCCGCTCATGCTGGCCGCGATGTTCCGCCGCCTCGACGAGTACGCCGGCTGCCACTGACCACCACCCGCCCCCGCCGCGCGGGGCGGGCGGCAGACCGGGATGGCGGTCAGCCGAACGCCCGGCTCTCCGCCGTCCAGTGCTCGACACGCACCTGCCGCAGCCACTCCTCCACCGCGGCGCGGTCGGGCCGGTCGGGCAGCGGCGTGGACGCGCCCTCGAACGCCGCCTCGGTCGCGGCCAGCAGGTCGTACGCCTCCCGCAGGTCGCCGGCCGCGACGCGCTCGCCGAACACCCGGATCGCCTCCGGGTCCGGCAGCCGGATTCGCAGATGGCCGGTCTCGTGCAGGACGCGGCCCTGGTGGAGGAGGCGGGCCAGGTGGCGGGCGTGCTTGCTGGTGCGCTTGCGCGTGTCGGCCGAGAACGACCCGTCGCCGCGCCGGACGAGCCGCTGGAACTGCTGGGCGGCGTACCCGAGGTAGGCGTCGCGGACCCGTGGCGCGGACAGGAACGCCTGCCGGATGGCGATGAGGCGGTCGCCGAGCGGGGTGCGGGTCTCGTACAGGTCGTCGGGCAGCCACAGCAGCTCCATCACCGTGGGGTTGCCGCCCAGGGCCAGGGAGCACCATTTGCCGGCCTCGTGCAGCGTGCGGTCGGGCCCGGTCCGCACGACGCTCTGCCTCGGCCGCGACAGGCCCACCAGGTCGAGCGTGGGCGTGGCGTAGACGCCGAGCCGGTCGATGTCGGAGTCCGGCCCGGCCAGCCCGTAGGCGGTGGAGCCGACGATGCCGGTCAGCAGCACGGTGCCGGGGGTGTCGGTCACGAAGCATCCTCCAGAACGGGTGGCTTCGTACCAGGATGGAGGTGATCAAACCACCGCGCACCCGGATTTCCGGTCGTACTACCAAAAACCGCCCCTGCCCGCGGTGTTCCGCGGATCAGAGGCGGTCTGTACGTGGTGGAGGTGGCGGGAATCGAACCCGCGTCCTTCAACCCCAAGTCAGGGCTTCTCCGGGCGCAGCCTGCTGTGCTTTTCTCGGCCCCGGCGATCACGCAGGCGAGTCGCCGACGGGCCCAGCCACTGTTTGGTTTCCCGATCTCCCCCGTGGCCGGGTCGATCGGTTGAGCCTTCTAGCGATGCCAGACACCGGGCCGAAGGCACTCCCGGGCTGACAGTGGTTTCGCTACTTAGGCAGCGAGGGCCAGGGAGTCCTGGCCAACCACAGTGCGCTTAGAATTGGCACTTGTTGTTTGCGGTCACAGGATTAACGAGGTTATGTCCGCAGTCCTCGGCCCGCTTCACCTGGCTTGCAAAGTCGAAGTCGAAGCCAGTCACCCCCTGTGCAGTTGTCAACACCCCACCTCAGGAGGCGAGGAGCAACAACGAATCTACACGGGAGAACGCCCTTGGTGCCACCTTCATTCCCGCATGCCGAAACCCCCGGGAGCGTGGCACAGCAGCTCTCGCTCCCGGGGGCCGACCGGCAGGGTCGAGCCGGTCCGGACGGCAGGACTTCCCCCGAGATGAAGTCCTGATCTCATCACGGCGACTGGGACCGCAACCCCCCGAGCGGACCCAGTCACTCAGTAAGACGCCAGGGCGTTCCCGGATGGTTGCTCACCGTCGTCACTTTTTCACGCCGGCGGACGGAGAGCCGAGAAGAACCCCCCGGCCACCGCCGCCGCGTTGTAGTTGTCGGCCAGCACGGCCACGGCGAGGTCTCCCTGCCAGCCGATCCACCAGGTCAGCCCGTCGCCCGCGGTCGCCGTCACGCCGTAGACCTTGCCGCTGCCCGCCTGGGCGGGCGTGCCGAGCGCGCCGGCCCGCATCATCGGCACCAGCGCCGCGCGCACCTTCGGGTCGACGGGCACGGGCGAGGGCTGGCTGACGGGGGCGGTCTCGGCGTCGGGGTCGGGCGAGGTCGGGTCGGTGACCAGCACCGGCGGGCGCCAGGTGCCCGAGGACACCGCGGCCGCCACCAGCGCCATGCCCAGCGGGCTCACCTCGACGTTCTGGCCCGCGATGGCCCTGGCCTTGTCGGCGTCGCCGGACAGCGCGGGGAACGACCCGCTGAACGACTTCAGGGGCAGCCGCCACGACTGCCCCACCCCGAGCGCCTTGGCGCTCGCCGCCAGGGCGTCGGCCTGGACGCGGCGGGCCAGCGAGGCCAGAGCCGTGACGCAGCTACGGGCGAAGTGCTCCTGGAACGTGCCCGACGTCGCGCCGCCGGCGCTCTGGCCCGAGCGGACGAACCGGGCGCCGCCGACCGTGCGCTCCTGCGGGCAGTCGAGCCGCTGCTTGGGGCTCACCCCCGCCTTGATCAGCGCGTCGGCGGCCACGATGGAGAACGCCGTGCCCGCCGGGTATTTCCCGGCCAGCGCGTCCTTCTCCTGGTGCATGTCGCCCTTGGCGGCGACGGCGCGGATCTCGCCGGTGGAACGGTCGACGGCCACCAGCGCGCTCGTGCCGGTGTCGGCGACCGCCTGCTCGGCGGCCGACTGGACACCCCGGTCGATCGTGGTCTTGACCGAGATGTTCTGGCGGCCCGGCCACTCCTTGAGCAGGGCGACCTGCTTGCCGGTCTTGAGGTCGAGGGTGATGACCTTGGTCTGCGTGGAGCCGGTCAGGTAGTCCTGGTAGGCCTGCTGGAGGCCGCTCCGGCCGACCGAGTCGCCGGCCCGCTGGGGGCCGCCGAGCTTCTGCTCGGTCTCGGGCGTGAGCGCGCTCACGCTGCCCACGATCTGCCGGGGCGCGTCGGGGTTGACCGGCTGCGGCTGCGGATCGATCTCGATGCCCGAGATGGCGTCGAGCTTCGGCTTCATCGACTGGTAGCGCGCCCGCCCGAACGTCACCAGCTGCACGAACTGGTCGGGCGGCGACGACCTGATCCGGCTGAGCAGCCGGTCCTGGGCGTACCCGGTGATCTCCGACAGCCTGGCGACCACCTCCTCGGCCCGGTCGCCGAGCTGGGTGGGGGTGACGCCGACGACGTAGAGGACGGTGTCGGTCTGCAGCGGGTCGCCGGTGCGGTCGACCACCGGCTGACGCGGTCGCGGGTCGGTGTCGACCGCGAACCGCTGCCCCTCCTTGAGCTGCGGATGCAGCACCGACGGCGACCAGCGCACCTTCCACGCGCCGTCGACCAGGTGGAGCGGCAGCGCCCCCTGGTATTCCCAGAGCGGGTTGTTCTCCCCCAGGTCGACCTCGGCGTGGAAGTCCGCCGTGGACTGGTCGCCGGCCACCGACAGCTTGGTGATCTTGAAGCGGAACGAGGCCGCGTCGAGCTCCAGCTTGGCGTCGGCCAGCGCCTTGCGTACGGTCGCCAGATCGCCGTCGGTGCGCCCAGCGGCCAGGTCGTAGTCTTCGGTCTGCCAGCCCACCAGGAAGTCGCGTACGGCGTCGTGGGGCGACGGCTCCTCGAAGCAGCCGGTCAGAGTGGCGCACGCGACCGCAAGCACGGCGGTCGCGGACAGGGTGCGGCGCAGGGGTCTCATGCCAGGCTCATCGGTTGCGGTAGCGCAGGGCCCGGGCCATCTCCCGCTTGGCCTGCTGCTCGGCCAGCGACTGTCGTTTGTCCCAGTCCTTCTTGCCGCGGGCCAGGGCGATCTCGACCTTGGCCCGGCCGTCCTTGAAGTAGAGCGAGAGCGGCACGATCGTCAGCCCGCCCTCCTTGGTCTTGGCGGCGAGCTTGTCGATCTCCTTGCGGTGGAGGAGCAGCTTGCGCTTGCGGCGGGCGGCGTGGTTGGTCCACGTGCCCTGCGCGTATTCGGGGATGTGCACGTTGAGCAGCCACGCTTCGTCGCCGTCGATGGTGGCGTAGCCGTCGACGAGCGAGGCGCGGCCCTCGCGGAGCGACTTCACCTCGGTGCCCTGCAGCACGAGCCCCGCCTCGAAGGTGTCTTCGACGTGGTAGTCGTGCCGAGCACGCTTGTTCTGGGCGATGACCTTCCGCCCGGTCTCACGTGGCATGCTTCGACTTTACCGGCGATCCGCCGCACCCCGGGATGGCTACACCCGGAGGTAGCGGCGGAGCGTGACGAACGACGCCAGGATGCAGATGACGACGCCGATGATCATGGTGAACGTGATCGTCTGCGCCACGGCGTCCCAGCCGAGCTGGGCGCTCGCGTCGCCGAGGAAGGTGCCGAGCTCCTCGAACAGCATGACCTTCGTGGCGATCAGGATGATCGCCGCGAACACGCCGCCGATCAGGCCCGCGATCACGCCCTCCATGATGAAGGGCAGCTGGATGTACAGGTTGGACGCGCCCACCAGGCGCATGATGCCCGTCTCCCGGCGCCGGTTGAACGCCGACAGCCGCACGGTGTTGCCGATCAGCAGCGCCGCCGCCAGCACCAGGATGATCGCGACCACGAGCGCGGAGAAGGCGAGCTTGTCGAGCATCTGGAAGAAGGGCCCGACCAGCTGCTTCTGGTCGGTCACCTGGGAGACGCCGGGCTGGCCCTGGATGGCCTGGATGACCGGCGCGTAGTTGTCGGGGTTGGCCACCTTGATCCGGAAGGACTGCGGCATGTCCTCGACCTTGGTGGCGTTCAGGAGGGCCTTGTTGGAGGCGAAGGCGTCCTGGAAGTTCTTGTACGCCGAGTCCTGGTTCTCGAAGAAGACCTCCTTGACGCCGGCGACGCCCTCGATGTGCTCCTTCAGCGCCTTGATCTGGGTGTCCGTGATGGCCTTGCCGTTGCACGCCGGCATGGCCGAGCCCTTGCTGCACAGGAATACGGAGACCTCGACCTTGTCGCCCCAGTACCCCTTCATCAAGCCGACCTGGGCGTTGATCATCAGGCCGACGCCCAGCATCGCCATTCCGACCGCCACGGTGATGATGACCGCGATCGTCATGGTCAGGTTGCGACGGAGGCCGATCCAGACCTCGGAGAAGATGAAGTTCGCCCGCATGTTCTGTCTACAACTCCCTGTCAGTACGCCTGGCCGTAAACGCCACGCGACTGGTCACGGACGATCTTGCCGTCCTCCAGCTCCACGACACGCTTGCGCATGGAGTCGACGATGGCCGCGTCGTGCGTGGCCATGACGACCGTGGTGCCAGTCCTGTTGATGCGGTCGAGCACCTTCATGATGCCGATGCTCGTCGCGGGGTCGATGTTGCCCGTGGGCTCGTCGGCCAGCAGGATCATGGGCCGGTTGACGAACGCGCGGGCCATGGCGACGCGCTGCTGCTCGCCGCCGGACAGCTCGTCGGGCATGCGGTGGGCCTTGCCTTCGAGGCCGACCAGCTCGATGACCTCGGGCACCACCTTGCGGATGAACCGCCGGGGCTTGCCGATGACCTCGAGCGCGAACGCCACGTTCTCGTAGACGTTCTTGTTCGGGAGCAGCCTGAAGTCCTGGAAGACGCAGCCGATGCGGCGGCGCAGGTGAGGCACCTTGAAGTTGGAGAGGCGGGCCAGGTCCTTCCCGGCGACGTGGATCGCGCCGGAGTTGGGCCGCTCCTCTTTGAGGATCAGGCGCAGGAACGTGGACTTGCCTGACCCCGAAGGGCCGACGAGGAACACGAACTCGCCCTTGTCCACGTCTACGGATACGTGGTCCAGAGCGGGCCGGTTCTGGTTCGCGTAGACCTTGGTGACATTATCGAAATGGATCACGAGAGCATCACGGCATGCCAGTCTAGGGGTCAGGACGGAAGCGAGGGTGGCACATGCCCACTTCCCGCCGCCGGCCGACCGGATTTCGTCTCTTTACTGATGATCGACGTTCCGATTGGCCAGAGCACAGTCTAGGGGGAAGACTGGCATGGAACGTCCATAACGGAAACAAAACGATTGTGCGGCTAGACTTGGGGCTGTCATGAGTTGCGAACACCTCGTATGCGCGCAGTGCGCCCACCCCGTGATCGAGGGACGCTGCCCCCTCTGCCGCGCCAACCGCGAGCGGATGCACCAGCACGGCTTCGCCGGCCTCTCCCCCACCCTGATCGTCGCGCTGCTGGTCGTGCTGCTCTTCGCGACCCTGGCGCTCAAGCACCTCAGCGGGCTCTAGTCGCGGGGCTCAGTCTTCTGCCCCCGACTCCTGGCGGCGCATCCAGCGGATCTCCGCCTCGATGAACCCGTCGAGGTCGCCGTCGAGCACCGCCGACGGGTTGCCCGCCTCCGTGCCCGTGCGCAGGTCTTTCACGATCTGGTAGGGGTGGAGCACGTAGTTGCGGATCTGGGTGCCCCACGACGTGGTCGTCGCGCCGCGCAGCTCCGACATCTTCTCCGCCTCCTCCTGCCGCTTGCGCTCCAGCAGCTTGGCCTGGAGCACGGCCATGGCCGTCGCGCGGTTCTGGAGCTGGGAGCGTTCGTTCTGGCAGGAGACGACGATGCCGGTCGGCAGGTGGGTGATGCGCACGGCCGAGTCGGTCGTGTTGACCCCCTGGCCGCCCGGGCCGCTCGACCGGTAGACGTCGACGCGGAGCTCGTCTTCGTTGATGTCGATGTGGTCGGTCTGCTCGACCACCGGCACGACGTCGACCCCGGCGAACGACGTCTGCCGGCGGCCCTGGTTGTCGAACGGGCTGATGCGGACCAGGCGGTGGGTGCCGTGCTCGCCGCGCAGCGTGCCGTAGGCGTAGGGGGCCTTGATCGTGAACGTGGCCGACTTGATGCCGGCCTCCTCGGCGTAGGACGTCTCGTAGACCTCGGTGGCGTAGCCCTTGCGCTCGGCCCACCGCAGATACATGCGGAGCAGCATCTCGGCCCAGTCGGCGGCGTCGACCCCGCCGGCCTGCGAGTTGATGGTGACCAGGGCCTCACGGGCGTCGTATTCGCCCGACAGGAGGGTGCGGACCTCCAGGGCGCCGACGTCGGACTTGAGCGACTCGAGCTCCTTGTCGGCCTCGGCGCGCGTGTCGTCGTCGGCCTCCTCGGCCGCCAGCTCGTAGAGCACCCTCAGGTCGTCGAGGCGGCGAGCGACGCCCTCGACGCGGTTGAGCTCGCCCTGGAGGTGGGAGAGCCTGCTCGTGACCTTCTGGGCCTGCTCAGGGTCGTCCCAGAGGTCAGGGGCGGCAACCTGCTGCTCCAGCTCCGCGATCTGCTTGCGCATGCCGTCGAGGTCGAGCACGTCTTGGATGCTCCGGACCGTGCCCGCGAGCTCGTTGATCTCTTCTGCCGGATCGATGCCTGCCACGTTTCCCTAGGGTACGCGACCCTCGCGCGCCCGAATAACATGGCGAGGTGCGTGCATACGGACGGCGGAAGACGCTGGTGCTCGCCGCCGGCGTCCTGGCCGCGGCGACCGCCTGCACCAGCGCGCCCGCGCCGGCCCCCACCACGCCCGCCGCCGCCACCTCCCCCGCGCCCACACCGTCGGCGAGCGCCGTGGCGATCACGCGGGCCGAGGCCGCCAAGGTCTTCACCGAGACCACCCTCACCGACGACACGCTGCGGGCGACCAGCCCCTTCGAGGGGCGGCTCGACCTCGCCGTGAAACAGACCACCGGCGGGCAGACGCCGCTCACCGTCGCCGCCTACCTCTCGACCGACTTCGCTCCGCCCCGCTACCGATGGGGGGCGCCGAGGCTGTTCGTGCCGCGGTTCGCGCCGGGCGAGCAGGCGCCCTGGTTCAGCGCGCTGGCGACGCGCGACGGCAGGCCGACGCTGCTGACGTTCGCCAAGTCCGGCCGGTGGCGGCTCAGCTCCGCGGCCGAGCTGCTTCCCGGCCAGAAGCTGCCGGACATCGAGACCGACGCCGAGGGCTACGCGACGGCGCTCGCGGCCGACGACAAGTCCGTCACGATCAGCCCGCAGTTCGTGCAGCCCGTGCACGCCAGCGTGGCCGAGAC
This sequence comes from Nonomuraea sp., assembly GCA_036276095.1. Taxonomy (GTDB): domain Bacteria; phylum Actinomycetota; class Actinomycetes; order Streptosporangiales; family Streptosporangiaceae; genus Nonomuraea. The sequence goes on from DASUCK010000501.1 coordinate 10,021, forward strand.
CGGCTCGGCCGGCGTCACGGCCGGGCTCATCGCGGCGGGGCCGCACACGACCGAGGTGGCCGAGGAGATCGCCGCGCTGCGGGAGAAGGCCAAGCTCAACGGGTTCAGCTACGACTCGATCTTCAGCGCCGACAGCTTCCCGGTCTACGCGCTGCGCACCGCCGGGGGCGGGGCGCTGATCCAGTACACGCTGTCGCGGACGACGACCACGACCACCAAGACAGCGGAGGACGACTACATCCCGGTGCCCGAGTCGGCCCGGTGGACGATCAGCTCCCCGGTGCTGCGCCGCACGTTGCGCCTGGTCGAGACCCACCAGTACGCCACCGCCGTACCACCCCTCGCCAAGCCCTCCCCGGCCGTGGTGATCGCCCACGACGGGGGGCTCACCCGAGCCTCGGGCACCTGAGCGCCTCCAGCTGACCCCTAACGCCCCGGCGCGCCGGGGCGGGCGTCGAACCGAGTCTCGGCCGGCGGGGCGTCAGGGTGGGAAGGAGGACCTCCGGCGGTGGTGCGTCCCGGGTCGGTACGCACCACGCCAGGAAGTCCTCATCCGTTCACCATCCCTCGCGGCGAGTCGCGGGCCTCGTCGCCGGTACGGCTAGGCCTCGGTGCGGGGGAGGTTGCTGGCGGCCACCAGGGTCCGGATGGCGCGCAGCGCGACCGACAGCGTGGCCAGGTCGAAGTTGTCGCTCTCCCAGATCTCCGACAGCGTCTGCCTGGCTCGCGCGACGGCCGCCGAGTTGTGCTCGGACCAGCCGGCCAGCCGCTCCTCCGGGGCCAGGCCGGGCTTGCTGTGCGCGAGCACGTCCCTGGTCAGCGAGGCGTGCGCGGCGTACAGGTCGTCGCGCAGGGCCGAGCGGGCCATGGAGTTCCACCGGTTGTCGCGGGGCAGGGCGATGATGCGCTCCCTGAGACGGGCCAGCTGGAGGCGGTCGGCCAGGTCGAAGTAGACCTCGCCGACCTCGTTGACCGGCCGGTCCGTGAGGGAGGAGATCTCCACCAGGTCGAGTGTCGAGTACGCGGGCACCATGCCGGCCACCCGCTCGGCCAGCTCCTGCGGCACGCCCCTGGCCAGGAAGCTGTCGCGCCGGTCCTCGTACGCGGCCAGGTCGGGCCCGGTGAGCAGCGTCGGGATGTGGGCGACCAGCCCGTTGACGCCCTTCACGAAGAAGCCGACCGACCCGGCCAGGTCGAGCGGCGGCCGGCGGTTGGCCAGCAGCCAGCGGGTGCCGCGCTCGACGAGCTTGCGGGCCTCCAGCAGCATGGCGATCTGGGTGGCGGTGTCGACCTGGTTGTCGAGCGACTCCACGGCCCGGTAGAAGCTCGCCAGGTCGAAGACCTCGCGGGCGACCAGCCAGGCTCGTACGATGTCGGGCGTCGAGGCGCCGGTCTCCTCGCCGAAGCGGTGGAGGAACGTGGTGCCCATGGAGTTGACCAGGTCGTTGACCACGCAGGTGGTGATGATCTCGCGCCGCAGCGGGTGCGCGTCCATGTACGACCGGAACCGCTCCCGCAGCGCCGACGGGAAGTACGACACCAGCCACGACTCCAGGTACGGCTCGTCGGGCAGGTCGGAGCCGAGCAGCTCGGCGTCGGCCACCAGCTTGGTGTAGGCCAGCAGCACCGAGAACTCCGGCGCGGTCAGCCCGAGCTTGGCCTGGCGGCGTTCGGCCAGTGTCTTGTCCGACGGCAGGAACTCCAGCTCCCGGTTGACCAGCCCGTCGCGCTCCAGCCGCCGCAGGTAGCGGGCGTGGATGTGGAGCATCTCGGCGGCCTGGGCGCGGGCGGCGGCGAGGACGACGTTCTGGGCGTAGTTGTCGCGGAGCACGAGCTGGGCGACTTCGTCGGTCATCGAGGTGAAGACCTGGTTGCGCTGCTTGTCGGTCAGCTCGCCGTCGCGTACGACCTGGTCGAGCAGGATCTTGATGTTGACCTCGTGGTCGGAGGTGTCGACGCCGGCCGAGTTGTCGATGAAGTCGGTGTTGACCAGCCCGCCGTCGGCCGCGAACTCGATCCTGGCGAGCTGCGTGAAGCCGAGGTTGCCGCCCTCGCCGACGACCTTGCAGCGCAGGTCGGCGGCGTCGACCCGGAGCCCGTCGTTGGCCTTGTCGCCCACGTCGGCGTGGGACTCGGAGGTGGCCTTGACGTATGTGCCGATGCCGCCGTTCCACAGCAAATCGACCGGGGCCTTCAGGATGGCGCTGATCAGGTCGTTGGGCGCCAGCGAGGTGACTCCGGCCGGGATGCCGAGCGCCTCGTGCATCTGCGGCGTGATGGGGACGGACTTGGCCGTCCGGGGGAAGACGCCGCCGCCCGCGGAGATCAGCTCGGGGTTGTAGTCCTCCCACGAGCTGCGCGGCAGCTCGAACAGGCGGCGCCGTTCGGCGAAGGAGCGGGCGGCGTCGGGAGAGGGGTCGATGAAGATGTGCCGGTGGTCGAACGCGGCCACGAGGCGGATGTGCTCGGACAGCAGCATGCCGTTGCCGAACACGTCGCCGGACATGTCGCCGATGCCGACCACGGTGAAGTCGGTGGTCTGGGTGTCCACGCCCATGGTGCGGAAGTGGTATTTCACCGACTCCCAGGCGCCGCGGGCGGTGATGCCCATGGCCTTGTGGTCGTAGCCGATGGAGCCGCCGGAGGCGAACGCGTCGCCCAGCCAGAAGCCGTAGTCCTTGGCCACGCTGTTGGCGATGTCGGAGAAGGTGGCGGTGCCCTTGTCGGCGGCGACGACGAGGTAGGTGTCGTCGCCGTCGTGCCTGACGACGTCGGGCGGGGGCACGACCTTGCCGTCCACGAGGTTGTCGGTGATGTCGAGCAGGCCCGAGATGAACGTGCGGTAGCAGGCCACGCCCTCGGCGAGGAGGTCTTCGCGGGTGCCGTGCACCGGCGGACGCTTTACGACAAATCCGCCCTTAGACCCAGTTGGCACGATGACGGTATTTTTCACCATCTGTGCTTTCACCAGACCCAGGATCTCCGTCCGGAAATCCTCCATGCGGTCCGACCACCGCAACCCGCCGCGCGCCACTTTCCCGAACCGCAGATGCACGCCCTCGACCCGCGGCGAGTAGACGAATATCTCGAACTTCGGCCGCGGCAGCGGCAGGACGCTGATGGCCTCCGGGTCAAACTTAAGCGATATGTACGGTTTACGCGCCCCATTTACCTTCTGGAAGTAATTCGTCCTCAATGTCGCCTGAATCATCTCCAGGTACGCCCGCAGGATCCGGTCCTCGTCCAGCGAGGCCACCTCGTCCAGCGCCCCCAGGATCTCCTCGTGCAGCGCGTCGACCAGGTCCGCCCGCACGTCGCCGCCGCGCTTCGGGTCGAGCTTGGCCTCGAACAGGTTGACCAGCAGCCGCGCCAGCCGCACGTTCCCGATCAGCACCCGCTCGATGTAGCCCTGGGAGAACGTGCTCCCGGCCTGGCGCAGGTATTTGGCGTAGACCCGGAGGATCTCCACCTCTTCCCAGGTCAGCCCGGCGGTGAGGATGAGCGCGTTGAAGTCGTCGGCCTGCACCCGGCCGGTCCACAGGGCGTTGAGCCCGTCCTGGAAGAGGCGCTTGAAGTCGTTCCTGTCGACCTCGGCCGAGGGCGTGTACCGCAGGCCGAAGTCGTAGATCCAGGCGTTCTTGGTGCCGGGGTCGTTGTCGCGGTCGACCTCGTAGGGGCGCTCGTCCACGACCTCGACGCCGAGCCGCTGGATCAGCGGCAGCGCGTGGGACAGCGAGATGGGCGAGCCGACCTTGTAGATCTTCAGCCGCCGCTCCCCCTCGGCCGCGTCGTACGGCTCGTACAGGTTGATGCCGACCTGCTCGTCGTCGCCGCCGGCGATCAGCTCCTCCAGGCGGCGCAGGTCGACGACGGCCACCTTGGGCGGGAAGTCCGCCTTGTAGCCCTCGGGGAACGCCGACGCGTACCGCCGGGTCAGGGCCGGCGCCTCCTCCTCGGTGGTCATCTCGGTCAGCGCGGCGGCCAGGTCGTCCTCCCACGACCGGGTGAGCGCGGCCAGCCGGGCCTCCAGCTCCTCGACGTCGACGCTCGGCGGGGGCAGTTGCTTGCCGCGCTCGCCCCGCACCACCACGTGCAGCCGGGCCAGCACCGACTCGCCGATCATCGCGCTGTAGTCGAGCGACGTGCCGCCCAGGGCCCTGAGCAGCACCTCCTGCATCTTCAGCCGGACCTTGGTGGTGTAGCGGTCACGCGGCAGGTAGATCAGGCAGGAGATGTAGCGGCCGTAGTCGTCGCGCCGCAGGAAGAGCTTGACCTGCTTGCGCTCGCGCAGCCGCAGCACGCCGAGCGCGATCGGCAGCAACTGGTCGACCGAGGTCTGGAACAGCTCGTCGCGCGGGTAGGACTCCAGGATCTCCATCAGATCCTTGCCGTCGTGGCTGTCGGGCTCCAGGCCGGCCTGGTCGAGCACGTCGGCCAGCTTGCGCCGGAGCACCGGGATCCGGGAGATCGACTCGTTGTAGGCGACGTGCGTGAACAGGCCCAGGAAGCGCCGCTCGCCGATCACCTCGCCCTCGGGCGAGAACATCTTGACCCCGATGTAGTCGAGGTAGGTCGCCCGGTGGACGGTGGCCCGCGAGTTGGCCTTGGTGATGATCATGAGCTGCTTCTCGCGGGCCTTGGCCCGCACCTCGGGAGGCAGCACGGAGAAGCTCGACGAGGACGGCCGGTCGTCGCGCAGGATGCCCAGCGCCGCACCCGGCAGCGCCCGCAGCGCCTCGCCCTCGTCGGTGTCCTCAAGGCGGTACTCGCGGTAGCCGAGGAAGGTGAAGTGCCCGTCGGCGAGCCAGCGCAGCAGGTCGATGCTGTCCTCGACCTCGGCGGGCTCCAGCGGCGGCGGGTTCATGCTCAGGTCTTCCGCGGTCTGCACGGCCAGCGCGCGCATCTTCCTGAAGTCCTCGACCGCGTGGCGCACGTCGGCGAGCACCCGCTGCAGGTCGGCCTCCAGCCGATTGAGCGTCTCCGGATCGCCCTGCCGGTCGATCTCGATGTGCATCCACGACTCCACCAGCATCTGGCCGGTGACGTCCTCCTGGCCGCGGCCGAGCATGCGGCCGGTCA
>DASUCK010000502.1:0-5787 GCA_036276095.1 Nonomuraea sp.
CGAAGGCGAGCAGCGCCTTGCCGGTCGCGGTGCAGTGGAGCGGCGCCCGGTCGAGCCGGTCGGAGGGGGAGCCGACGCGGTTGTGGCCGTACAGGCGCTCGACGTAGCGGGCCTCCAGACCGGAGGGCACGGCCAGGTTGACCGTCTGGCGGGTGGCCTCGTACAGGTAGAGCAGGTACGGCAGCACCACCCGGCGGGTGCCGGGCACCCGGGCGCGGACGATGCCCGCCATCGTCTCCAGCAGCTCGCCCGGCACGTACCCGCTGCCCACACGCCGGGCCAGGTCGCGGGCGCACAGCACGCCGAGGATGCGGTGGGCGGTGGACTTGGGCAGCCGGGTGACGCGGCACAGCTGCGCCAGGCTGACCGGTCTGGACGCCGCGCTGAGCGCGAGGAGGATGTCGATCCCCCTCTCCAGGCTTCCCGGGTGGGGGACCGGGCGGTCGTCAGCGAGCGGTTGACTGGCCGTTGGCGTGAGCATCGATGTCCCTTCGCTCTCCAGGAGCAAGAGAGGGGCTTTCCGGGCTGCGGCTTGACAGTTCTTGCCCTACCCGGCCGGCACGCCTCCGAATACCTGATCAGCGCAGGTTGACCAGCTCGGCGTAGACGGACACGGCGATCTCGCCGGGCGTCCCGGCCCCGATGTCCAGGCCCGCCGGCACGCGTACCCGCTCTCCTCCCTCCACGCCGGCGAGGACCGCGGCGCCGCGCCTGCGGCTGGCGATCAGCCCGATGTACGGCACCCCCTTGGCCAGCGCGTCGCGCAGCACCGGCTCCTCACCCACGCCGTGGGAGGCCACGAGCACGGCGGCGGTGTCGTCGGCGATCGGGGTCGCCGGACCGGCGCCCGCCTCCACCTGGTAGCCCATCGCCCGGCCCACGGCGGTCAAGGCGCGGGCGATGGGGCTGTCGCCGTGCACGTGGACGAGCACGGGCGGCAGCACGGCCTCCAGGAAGATCTCCAGCGTGCCGCCGGACAGGCACGGCTGCCCCACCGCGACCAGCCCGTCCTCCTCGCGCGGCGCGTCCTCCTCGGGCGTGATCCGCAGCAGCGTGGCGCGGCCCGTGCGGAGGAGCTTGAGCCCCTGGTCGCGTACGGTGTCAGCGGCGCACACCCCGCCGACGAAGCCCTCGACGGTGCCGTCCGACAGCACCAAAGCCCGGTCGCCCGCCTTCGCGCTGGTCGGCCGCTGCGCCCGCACGACGGTGGCCAGCACGTACGGCGTCCGCCCCGACCGCAGTTCCGCCGCCCGCGCGCGCAGGTCGGGCGCGGACGGGGACCGCCGCCGGGGCATGCCGATGAACTCGGTCATGGGATGGCCAGGTCCGTACGGAACGGGTCGCCCTGGATGACCCGCCACACGTTCGCGGGGGTGAGCGGCATGTCCGCGTGCCGCACCCCGTACGGCTTGAGCGCGTCCACGACGGCGTTGACCACCGCCGCCGGGGAGCCGACGGTGGCCGACTCGCCCACGCCCTTGGCGCCGATCGGGTGCGTCGGCGAGGGCGTGACCGTCTCGCCCAGCTCCCATGACGGGCACTCCATCGCGGTCGGCAGCAGGTAGTCCATGAACGACGCCCCCAGGTGGTTGCCGTCCTCGTCGAACGCCATCACCTGCATGAGCGCCATCCCCACCCCGTCGGCCAGCCCGCCGTGGATCTGCCCTTCGACGATCATGGGGTTGATGCGCACGCCGCAGTCGTCCACGGCCACGAACCTGCGTACCTTGACCTGTCCCGTCCCTGGATCGACGTCCACCACGCAGACGTAGGCCCCGAACGGGTACGTCAGGTTCGGCGGGTTGTAGACGGTCACCGCGTCCAGGTGGCCCTCGACGCCCTCGGGCAGCTCCAGGTCGGAGTGCGCGGCCAGCGCGATCTCCGCCATGGACCGGCCGGTGGCCGGGTCGCCCACGACCGACCACTTGCCGTCGGCCCACTCCAGGTCGTCCGGGGACGCCTCCAGCATGGCCGCCGCGACGATCTTGGCCCGGTCGCGGACCTTCCTGGCCACCAGCGCCGCGGCCGCCCCGGAGACGGGAGTGGAGCGGGAGCCGTACGTGCCGAGGCCGAACGGGGTCTGGTCGGTGTCGCCGTGCACGACCTCGACGTCCTCGGCCGGGATGCCGAGCTCCTGGCCGACGATCTGGGCGAACGTGGTCTCGTGCCCCTGGCCCTGGCTCTGGCACGACACCCGCAGCACGGCCTTGCCGGTCGGGTGCACGCGCAGCTCGGCGCCGTCGGCCATGCCGAGGCCGAGGATGTCCATGTGCTTGCGCGGGCCGGCGCCCACGGCCTCGGTGAAGAAGCTGATCCCGATGCCCATCAGCTCGCCCCTGGCCCGCCGGTCGGCCTGCTCGGCGCGGAGCTGGTCGTAGCCGGCGAGGTCCAGGGCCAGGCGCAGCGTCTTGGGGTAGTCGCCCGAGTCGTACTCCCAGCCGGTGGGGCTCGTGTACGGGAACTGGTCGGGCTTGAGCAGGTTGCGCCTGCGCAGCTCGGCCGGGTCGAGGTCGAGCTCGACGGCCAGCACGTCGACCATGCGCTCCACCAGGTAGACCGCTTCGGTGACGCGGAAGGAGCAGGCGTAGGCCACCCCGCCGGGCGCCTTGTTGGTGTGGACGCCGGTGACCTCGCAGTGGGCGGCCTCGATGTCGTACGAGCCGGAGAAGACGTGGAAGAAGCCGGCCGGGAACTTGGTCGGCTGCGCGGTGCCGTTGAACGCGCCGTGGTCGGCCAGCACCTTCACCCGGATCGCCTGGATCCTGCCGTCCCGGGTGGCGGCGATCTCGCCGCGCATGTGGTAGTCGCGGGCGAAGGCGGTGCTCATGAGGTTCTCGGAGCGGTCCTCCATCCACTTGACCGGCCTGCCGGTGACGATCGAGCCGACGATCGCGCACACGTAGCCCGGATAGATGCCGACCTTTCCGCCGAAGCCGCCGCCGATGTCCGGCGAGATCACCCGGATCTTGTGCTCGGGCAGCCCGGCCACCATCGCGTAGAGGGTCCGGTGCGCGTGCGGCGCCTGCGTCGGGCACCAGACGGTGAGCTTGCCGGTGACCCTGTCGAAGTCCGCGACCGCGCCGCAGGTCTCCAACGGCGCCGGGTGCACCCGCGGGTAGAGCAGGTCCTGCGCGACCGTGACCTCCGCGCGCTCGAAGACGGCGTCGGTGCGCGCCCGGTCGCCGGCCTCCCAGTCGAAGATGTGGTTGTCGGCACGGCCCGCCACGTCGTCCCTGATCACCGGCGCGCCGGGGTCGAGGGCCTTCCTGGCGTCGATGACCGCGTCGAGCGGATCGTACGCGACGTCGACCAGCTCCAGCGCGTCGCGGGCCGAGTAGGCGTCCTCGGCCACCACGAACGCCACCTCCTGTCCCTGGAAACGCACCTTGTCCGTGGCCAGCACCGCCTGCGTGTCCCGCGACAGCGTCGGCATCCAGGCCAGGCCGAGCCCGGCGAGGGTCTGGCCGGTGATGACGGCCCTGACCTTGGGGTGGGCCTCGGCGGCGCTGGTGTCGATCGAGACGATCCTGGCGTGGGCGTGGGGGCTGCGCAGGACGGCGCCGTACAGCATGCCGGGCAGGCGTACGTCGTCGGTGTAGGTGCCGCGTCCCCGGATGAACCGGGCGTCCTCCTTGCGGTGCATGCGTCCGTAGCTCACTGCTTCGCCTCCGTCGCGGGCCGGGCCCCGTTCAGCCGCGCCTCGGCCGCCCATCTGATCGAGCGGACGATGTTCTCGTAGCCGGTACACCGGCACAGCTGGCCCGAGATGGCCTCCCGGATCCGGGCCTCGTCCGGGTCGGGGTCGCGGTCGAGCAGCCAGCGCGCCGTCAGCAGCATCCCCGGCGTGCAGAACCCGCACTGCAGGCCGTGGCACTCCACGAAGCCCTTCTGCACCGCGTCCAGCTCGCCGTCCAGTTCGCCGTCCCGCTCCAGGCCCTCCACCGTGGTCACCTCGTGGCCGTCGGCCATCACCGCCAGCACCGTGCACGACTTGACCGGCACGCCGTCCAGGTGCACCGTGCAGACGCCGCAGTTGGAGGTGTCGCAGCCCCAGTGGGTGCCGGTCAGGCCCAGCTCGTCGCGCAGGAAGTGCACGAGCAGCAGCCTCGGCTCGACGTCCCTGGCGTACGGCTGCCCGTTCACCGTCACCGTGATCCGCATGTCAGATCCTCCCCGCCGCCGCCACCAGGGCGCGCCGGGTCAGCTCGGCGGCCAGATGGCGCTTGTAGTCCGCCGGCCCGCGCTGGTCGCCGTGCGGCTCGCAGCGCTCGGCCGCGATCCGGCCCGCCGCCGCGAACGCCTCCTCGCCCGGCGGCCGGCCGGCCAGGTGCTCCTCGGCCTCGGGAGCGCAGAAGTGCGCGGCGCCGACGGCGGTCAGGCCGATGCCGGCCCGCTCGATCACGCCGTCGCGTACGGTGATCACCGCGCCGGCCGCGGCCACCGGCCAGTCCCCGACGCGGCGCTCGACCTTCGCGTACGCGCTGCCGGTGCCCGGCGTGATCGGAACGCGGAGCTGCACCAGCAACTCGTTCGGCTCGACCGCGGTCTCGTAGGGGCCGCGGTGGAATCGCCGGACCGGCACCGTTCGGGTGCCGCCGGGGCCCTGGATGACGGCGGTTGCCCGTAATGCCGTGAAAACGGCTGACAAATCCTCAGAAGGGTCTCCCTGGCAGAGCGAACCACCAACGGTCCCCCGATTTCGTACTATTGGGTCGGCGATAACGCGTTCAGCATCGCGAAATATCGGGAAAATGTTGGTCGCGGTCGTGCTCTCCAGCAACTCCGCGTGCCGGACGAGTGCGCCGATGGCCAGCTCGTCGCCCTCGACCGCGATCCGTCCCAGCTCGCCGGCCAGGTCGTTGATGTCGATCAGCGCCTCGGGCTGGGCAAGGCGGAGCTTCATCATGGGGATGAGGCTGTGGCCGCCGGCCACCACCCTGGCCTCCGGGCCGTACCGCTCCAGGAGTTCCAGAGCGTGCGCGACGCTGCGGGCTCGCTCGTATGCGAATGTCGCGGGAACCTGCATGCCTGCACATTGCGTCTACCGATTTGTCGGGACAATGCATAAATAAGGGATTCCTTAATGGGGCGGCGCGCACTAGGAAGGAGGAGTGACCCTCAGCCAGCTCGGCGCGTTCGTTTTCGTCGCCCGCCTGGGCTCCGTCAAGGCGGCCGCGCGGGCCCTCGGCGTCAGCGAGCCGGCCGTCTCCCAGTCACTCGGCCAGCTCCGCAAGCACCTCGGCGACCCGCTGCTGACCCGCTCGGGCGACCGGATGGTGCTCACGGAGGGCGGCCGCCGGCTGCTCGGCATCGCCTCCCAGATGGTCGCGCTCGGCGCGGAGGCCGTCGCCGCCGTCCAGCCGGGCCGCCCCGCCCGCCTGCACGTCGTCATGGACCCCGGCCTCGCCGAGTACGTCGCGGGCCCGCTCCTGTGCCTGTTCAACCAGCGCAGGTCGGCGGACGCCACCACCGGCGTCGCGGCCACGGCCGAGATCCCGCTGCTGCTGACCGGCCGCCTGGCCGACGTCGCGCTGGGCGCCCAGGTCGCCCGGGACGGCCTGGTGAGCCGCCCGGTCCTCCGCTGCCGCCTCCTCGCCGTGGGCGCCCCGCGCGGGCGCCGCGACCACTGGCTCGTCGGCCCCTCGGGCACCGACCCCGCGAGTGACACCGGCCGCCTGCTGCGCGCCCTCCGCGTCCCGGAGTCCCAGGTACGCGTCTTCGCCAACCAGACGGCCGCCTGGAACGCCGCCGCGGAGGGCGCCGGCCTCGCCCCCGCCACCGCCCACC
>DASUCK010000503.1:0-7976 GCA_036276095.1 Nonomuraea sp.
TGCCCTCGGGGAAGGACGTGCCGAGGTCGTGGCGCTGCCACTCGACGCGGTCGGCGACGCCGGCGGCCTCGGCCCGCCGGGCGGCGCGGGCCAGTGCCGTGCGGGAGATGTCCGTCGCCGTGACCCGCCAGCCGCGGCCGGCGAGCCAGATCGAGTCGGCGCCCTCGCCGCACCCCAGGTCCAGAGCCCGGCCGGGCGTGAGATCGGCGGCCTCGCGGACCAGCGCGACGTTCACGTTCCCGCTCCAGACCTGCGCTTCGTCCCCGTAGAAGCCCTCCCAGAACTCCTCCGCCGAGGCGGGCACCTCCCCGGAACGACCGTGCCCAGAACCGTGGCCCGAAGCGTGGCCCGAATGGTCGGAGTGGGTGGCGTGGCCGGAGGTGGCGCGCCGGGCGGTGACGGCCTGGCGGGTCTCCTGCGCGATCAGGTCGGCGTTGATGGCCGCCGCCGCCCGTACGCCGCCCGCCGCCGCGCCGACGACCTGGTCCATCACGCTCGCCGCGTTGCCCGCCACCCACACCCCCGGCACGTTCGTCGCACCCATCGGATCGACGGGGATGTACGTGCCGATCACGTGACCGGCGTTCTCCATCTCCGACACCTCCAGCCCCAGCCCGGCGGCCAGGTCGGCGCGAGCGGTGAGGCGGGTGGCGACGGCGAGGACCTGCCGGGCGACCACCCGGCCGCCGGACAGCCGCACGCCGGACAGCGCGTCGCCGCTCACCTCCAGCCCGGCCACCTCGCCCTCCACCACCGCGATGTCGCGGGCGGCCAGCTCCTCGCGCTGCTCCTCGCCGAGGTGGGGCCAGGTGTGCCGGAAGAGGATCACGTCGTCGCTCCACTGCCGCCACATCTGCGCCTGGTGCACGGCCAGCGGCCCGGTGGCCAGCACCCCGATGGCCTGGTCGCGCACCTCCCAGCCGTGGCAGTACGGGCAGTGCAGCACGTCACGCCCCCACCGCCCGGCCAGCCCAGGCACGGCGGGCAGTTCGTCCACCAGGCCCGTGGTGAGGAGCAGCCGGTCGGCCTCGACGGCGGAGCCGTCCTCCAGCTTCACGAGGAACCGGCCGGTGCCGAGACGTTCTGCGGCCACGACGGTCCCGGTCACGATCTCCCCGCCGTATCCGGTGACCTCCTCGCGGCCGGTGGCCAGCAGCTCCAGCGGCGAGGTGCCCTCCAGCCCCAGGTACGCGTGCACCCCGCGGGCGGGGGCGTTGCGCGGCCGGCCCGCGTCGATCACCAGCACCTTGCGGCGGGCACGGGCCAGCACCAGCGCCCCGCTCAGGCCGGCGGCCCCGCCACCCACGACCACCACGTCATATCTCGCGTCCACAGCGCTACTCCCTTCCGCGTTCACCGATGCGCCACTGTCCGCCGCCGGCCGCGAATGTGACAAATCTCGTTGCCGAAGTGGCAAAGTGGGAGCCATGGATCTCGACGCGGCGCTGCGAGCCGTGGGACCGCGGCTGCGCGCGCTGCGGCAGGAGCGCGGCGCGACGCTGGCCGAGCTGTCCAGGAGCACCGGCATCTCGGTCAGCACGCTGTCGCGCCTGGAGTCCGGGCAGCGCAAGCCGACGCTGGAGCTGCTGCTACCGCTGGCCCGCGCCCACCAGGTACAGCTCGACGAGCTGATCGACGCGCCGTTGACCGGTGATCCGCGCGTGCACCTGCGGCCGGTCAAACACGCCGGCATGACGTACATCCCGCTGAGCCGCCGCCCCGGCGGGCTGCAGGCGTTCAAGCAGATCTACCCGCCGCACTGGCCGGGCTACGAGCCGGAGCAGCAGGTCCACGAGGGCTACGAATGGCTCTACGTGCTGGCCGGACGGCTGCGGCTGCTGCTCGGGCGGCACGACGTGGTGCTGACGGCGGGCGAGGCGGCCGAGTTCGACACGCGCACCCCGCACGCCTTCCTCAACCCGTCCGACGAGCCCATCGAGGTGCTGGCACTGTTCGGCCCGCAGGGCGAGCGCATGCACGTCAGGGCCCGTCCGGCGGCCAGGTGAGCCCCGGCCGGGCCCTGACGGCGGGGATGGGGGCGCGGCGTTCCTCCGCGGTCCGCAGTTCCTGGAAGACGGTGATGCGGAGGCCGGCGGGGGCGTCGGGGCGGGCGTTCCAGGACCGCCAGGGGTGACCGTGAGCGGGGCGACCGATGCAACTTTTGCTCGTTCTGGCAACAGGTGAGGGAACCGCCGCTTCGCTGGGAATCGTCCTCTGAGCAAACGGTGCATTCCGGCATCTCTCTGTCAGGGGACGCCCATGAACGACGTCTTCTTCTGGCTCGCCGTCGCACTCGCCGCGATCATCGCGTTGGTCGCGCTCGCGGCCGGGCTGGGGTTGCTCCTGTCCCGCACCGGCATCGGCATCGGCATCGGCAGGGAGCCCTCGCTCTATCGGCTCGACCTGTACCAGGCGGCGTACCTCGCGGGCGGCCCCCGGTGGGTGGTCAACACCGCCCTGGTCTCGCTGGTGGCGCGGGGCGGTGTGCGGGTGTCGAGCGAAGGGGTCGTCACGCGGGTGAAGGGCTATCGCGGGCGGGCCGCTCGACACGACGGTGATCGCCGCGGTGGCCGCGGCCTTCGGCGTGGCCTGGACGTTCGGGCTGCGCGCCGTCATGGTGAACCCGGTGACGGGGGCGGGCCGGGCGGCGTTGAAGGAGGCCGGCGAACGGGAGCTCACCCACAGCAGGCGGCCCGGCTCTCAGGACCTCAAACTGATCGCGCTGCACGGGCTCACCGAGTTCCCGGACCAGCGGCTGGCCGAGCCGCTGCGGCGCGACACCCGGGCCAGGAGCGGCCGCACCGCGTCGTGCTGCGCCCCCGGCCACTGGCGCTCCTACAGCGGCTCGTTCGGCGGCGTCCTCGGCGGCATCGGCGGCGGCGTCGGCGGCTCGCAGGCGTACTACGGCGACACCGCGCACGGCGTCGGCTGCGGAGGCGGTGGAGGAGGAGGCTGCTGACCACCGCGGACGCGGCTACGGCCCCCCGCTCAGCCCCGCCCGTACCTGTCCTCGGCCCGCCAGAAGAACCAGAAGCCGGCCAGGAGCGCCCCCACCGCCCAGCACAGGCACGAGACCCAGACCAGGGGCGGCGGCGTGTGCGAGCCGATGAGGATGTCCCGCATCCACTCGATGAACGACGCGGCCGGGTTCAGGTACATCGCGGTGGCCACCCATTCGGGCAGCCCGGCGCTGCCGACGACCTTGTCGCGGATGGCGAAGAACACTCCGGAGGCGTACAGCCAGGTCCGCATGATGAACGGCAGGAGCTGGTTCAGGTCTCGCATCGAGGACCCCACCCGGGCCAGGATCAGCCCGGCGCCGACGTTGAACATCGTCTGCAGCAGCAGCACCACCGGGATCGTCAGCCAGTACCAGGTCAGCGGCTCCCCGGTGATCAGTACGATCACCAGCAGCACGCCCATGGAGATGACCAGCTGCTGCAGCTCCTGGATCGTGTACGCCAGCGGCAGCGACGCCCGCGGGAAATGCAGCGCCCGGATCAGCGACAGGTTGCCGGAGATCGACTTGGCTCCCGCGGTGACGGTGCGCTGCGTGTAGGTGAAGACGAACATGCCCGTCAGCAGGAACGCCGGATAGTTGGCGACGCCCCGGCTGCCGCCCAGGATGAGCCCGAACATCACGTAGTAGATGGCGGCGTTGAGCAGCGGGGTCAGCACCTGCCACAGCTGGCCGAGGGCCGAGCCGGAGTATCTGGAGACGTTGCGCGAGGTCGCGTACGTCAGGATGAAGTGCCGACGCTCCCACAGCCGGCGCAGGTAGACGGAGAACCTCGGGCGGGCGATGGCGGGGCGCAGGCCGTGCTTCCTGGCCAGCGCGGCCAGCGACTCGTTCTCCTCGGAGGCGTTTTCTGTTCGGCTCATGACCACCTCGGCTGCTGTGCGGTCACCGCGCGCCCGGTGACCGGTGGATCCTCGCCTTCCGATCATGCCCCGTGACCGCGGGCGCCGATCCGGATTTTCCGGTGAGGTGGCCATGAGGGTGCCGCCGCACCGCCGCGGCGGTCTCCGCGGTGGTGCGGCGGCGTCCGAGGTGTCCCGGCCGGCGGGCTCAGCCGCCGATCGCGGGCATGCTCTCGGGTACGGCTTCCGCCGCCGGGGCCGGCCGCGCGGTCGCGAGCAGCCGCGCCAGGTGGTCCGCGATCGCGGAGATGGTGGGCTGCTGCCACAGCAGGGTCGCCGGGAGGCGGCAGCCGAAGCGCTTCTCCAGGCGCCGCCGGACCATGACGGTCATCACCGAGTCGAGGCCCTGCTCGACGAGGGGCCGCCGGATCGCCAGGTCTTCGGGGGCCAGCCGCATCACGGCCGCGATCTCCGCGCGCACCTCGGGCTGGACGCGCTCGCGCAGGTCCTCGGGCGCGAGGCCGGCGTACGACTCCGCGGGCTCCCCGACCTCCTCCTCGCCGGAGACGGGCGCGTCGATCACCGGATAGCGGAGCCCGGTGAGGTGCCCCACCACCCGGCCGTCCACGTCGGCCAGGAGCGCCCGCACGGTGTCGTCGGCGGCCGGGTCGACGGCCGCGTCGATGATCACCGTCGCGGGCGGCGGGCCGGTCAGCACCACCTCGTCGATGCGCACGACCATGCGCAGCACCGGATCGCCGGGGAACACGCAGGGCGCCACGGACATCACCGCGTCCAGCGCCGGCGCCCAGGTTCCCGGATCGCCGGTGCGGACCGTGGCCCGCAGCACGCCGTCACCGCCGAGCAGCGTCTCGATCGTCCAGTCGAAGCCCGTCGAGGGCACGCCGACGGTGGCCAGCCGCTGGTGCACGAACCCGGGGTCGATCGGGTCGAGGGCGCCGGCGTCCGGCAGCACGTCGGGCTTGACCTGGCCGGGGCCGGCCACCTCCGCGGTGACGTGCACCAGCCAGTCGGGTTCCGGCTCGCCGGGCGCGGCCGGTGTGCGGGCCGCGAGCCGGACCGCCGGAGGCTCGTGCACGACCTGGATCTGCCGCCGTTCCGCGGTCATCAGCGGATGGGTCATCTCCACGCCGGTGAGCGTGACGTCCTCGTCCCCGCCGACCCGCAGGAACGTGTTGACCAGCACGGCGGCGGGCACGATCTCGACCCCGTTGAGCGCGTGGCTGCCCGGGTAGGGCCGGTTGGCGTCCTCCAGGCTGGTCCGCCACACCCGGGTCCGGCTGCCGGCCAGGCCGGTCCCGGCTCCGAGCAGGGTGTGGGAGCGCACGTCGTGCCCGCGGTTGCCGTCGTCGGCGTAGGAGTCGCGCCAGTGGCGGCGGTGCTGCCAGGCGTACGGCGGCAGGTCGGCCAGGCCACCGGACGGCTGCAGCCGGTTCCAGTCCACCTCGACGCCGTGACAGTGGGCCGTGCCGACCGCGACGAGGAACGTCGGCAGCTCCGGCTGGTTGCGGCGCAGCGACGTGCCGACGAACACGTCCTCGAAGCCGTGCTCCGACAGCGTCTCGGTGACGGAGTGGGCGACCACCGGGTGCGGGGAGATCTCCAGGAACACCCGGTGGCCGTCCTCCGCCGCGGCCGCCGTGGCCGCGGCCAGCCGTACGGGGTCGCGGAGGTTCGACGCCCAGTACGCGCTGTCCAGGACGGGCGTCGACCGGGGGTCGGCCAGCGCGGTCGTGTACATGGGGACGCGGGGCGCGCCGAACGACAGGTCGGCGGTGGCGGCGGCCAGGTCGACGGCCAGCGGCTCCATGTGCGGGCTGTGGAAGGCGACGTCGGACGCCACCCGCCGCACCACGATGCCCTCGGCGGGCCACTCGTTGACCACCGCCTCGACGGCGGCGACGTCGCCGGACAGCACGGTGGACCCGGGCGCCGACGAGATCGCCGCGACCAGGTCGGTACGCCCGGCCAGCCGCTCGGCCGCCTCCTCGAAGGACAGGTCGACCATGACCATGGCCCCCTTGCCCTCGGCCCGGCGCAGCAGCCGGGAGCGGCGGCAGATCAGGCGGGCGCCGTCGGCGACGGTCATCGCGCCGGCCGTGACCGCCGCCGCGATCTCGCCGACGGAGTGGCCGATGACGGCCTCGGGCGCCACCCCGTGGGCGGTCCAGAGCCTGGCGAGGCCGAGCTGCATCACGAAGATCATGGTTTGCACGCGGTCGATCGTGTCGAGGTCGCCGTCGGCAAGGACCTGCCGGGGCGAGAAGCCGATCTCCTCGGCGAAGATCGGTTCCACCTCGTCGACCAGGGACGCGAACTCGGGCACGGCGAGCAGTTCCCGCCCCATCCCGCGCCACTGGCAGCCCTGCCCGGAGAAGACCCAGACCGGCCCGGGGCCGGGCTCGGGCAGCACGTCCCCGGTGAGGACGGTCTCGGCCGGCACGTCCTCCGCGAGCCTGCGCAGGCCGGCGGCCAGGTCGTGCCGGTCCGCCCCGATCACGACGGCGCGGCGGGCCAGGTGGGTGCGCCGGAGGGCCAGCGTGTGCCCGGCCGACGCCAGGTCGAGCCCCTTTTCGAGGTGGTCGGCGAGCTTGCCCGCGTACTGCCGCAGTGCCTTCTCCGACGCGGCGGACAGCGGGAACAGCCGCTCTCCGGCCACCTCGGCCGGGGGCGTCTCCTGGGCCGGAGGGGCCTGTTCGAACACGATGTGGGCGACCGTGCCGCCGTACCCGAAGCTGGAGACGCCCGCCCGGCGGGGGTGGTCGCGCCGCGGCCAGGCCGACCGCTCGGTCACCACGCGCAGGCCCGAGGTCTCCCACGGGACGGCCGGGTTCAGGGTGGTGGCCAGCACGGTCGGCGGGATCTCGCCGCGGTGCAGGGCGAGCACCGCCTTGATGACGCCGGCGATGCCGGCGGCGCCTTCGAGGTGGCCGATGTTGGACTTGACCGAGCCGATGAGGCACGGGTCGCCGGCGGGCCGCCCCGCGCCGTACACCGCGGCGAGCGCTCCCGCCTCCAGGGGGTCGCCCAGCCGGGTTCCGGTGCCGTGCGCCTCGATGTAGTCGACCGTGGACGGCGCGACGCCCGCCTGCCGGCAGGCCCGGGCCATCACGTGTTCCTGGGCCTCCCCGCACGGCGCCATGATGCCGTTGGTGTGCCCGTCCTGGTTCACGGCGCTGCCGATGACGAGCGCGAGGATCCGGTCGCCGTCGCGCCGGGCGTCCGACAGCCGCTTGAGCACGACCACGCCGCAGCCCTCGCCGCGCCCGTAGCCGTCGGCCGACGCGTCGAAGGACTTGGACCGGCCGTCGGGCGCCAGCGCCCCCGCGGTGCCGAGCGTGAGGGTCTGGCCCGGGGTGACGAGCAGGTTGACGCCGCCGGCGAGGGCGACGTCGCTCTCGCCGAGCCGCAGGCTCTGCGCGGCCAGGTGGAGCGCGACCAGCGACGCCGAGCAGGCGGTGTCGATCGCCATGCTGGGCCCGCGCAGGTCCAGGGAGTAGGAGATGCGGTTGGCGACGGCGCAGGTGGCGGCGCCGATCCCGGTCCACGCCTCGATCTGGGGCAGGTCCTCCAGCAGGCGGCTGCCGTAGTCGGCGGTGCAGACGCCGACGAACACCCCGGCGTCGGTGCCGGCCAGCTCGTGCGGCGGCAGGCCGGCGTGCTCCAGGGCCTCCCAGGCGGTCTCCATCAGGATCCGCTGCTGCGGGTCCATCAGCTCGGCCTCGCGGGGCGACAGGCCGAAGAACTCCGCGTCGAAGCCCTCGACGTCGTTCAGGAAGCTGCCGTGACGCACGGCGTCGCGCAGCGCGGCGGCGTCTTCCGGGCTCCGGTTCTCGTACCGGATCCAGCGTTCGGCGGGCAGTGGCCGGGTCGTGTTCCGGCCGGCGCACAGCAGGTCCCAGAACTCGTCCGGTGAGTCGGCGTCGCCGGGCAGGCGGCATCCGATCCCGACCACCGCCACCGGTTCCACCCGGACTCCGCGCGGACTATCGGCCATCTGCGTTCGCTTCCCTTCGGTCAGGCCCATTGAGGAGTGTCGATGATCTTGATCACGGCGCTGGAGACGGTCACTCCCGGCCCGGTGCCGAGCATCA
>DASUCK010000504.1:0-2135 GCA_036276095.1 Nonomuraea sp.
ACGGGACGCGCCGGGCGCGCCGCGGCGCGCCGCCGGTGGCGATCGTGACGTTCATCTGGGTGGCCTGGCCGACCACGTGGGCGTTGGTGACGATGTGCCCGCGCGTGTCGAGGACCACGCCGGAGCCGAGTCCGACGCGAGTGTTGATCTGCACGATGGACGGCAGGACGTTCGCGATGACCTGCTGGTACTGCGCTTCGAGCGACTGCGCGCCGGGCGGCGGGGCGGTGGTCGCCGGCGACGGCGTGGCCGTGGGCGACGGCGCCGTGGGCGACGCGGCGCCGGTGGAGGCGACGGGGCCGCAGCCGGTGAGAAGCACGGCGGCGGCCAAGCCCGCGACGATCTCCCTCATGCGCTGCTTCATGGGGAGGTTCCTGCCCGTATCAGCTTGAAAGATACGCTTCCCGGACGTTCCGCCTGCTCAGCTTCCCGGTGGGCGTACGGGGCAGCGACGCGCGGTACTCGATCACGCGCGGGTGCTTCAGCCTGGCCAGCCGGGGCGCGCAGTGCCGCAGCAGGTCGGCGGTCAGCTCCTCGTCACCGGTCACCCCGGCCGCGGGCTGGACGAGCGCCACGACCTTGTGGCCCCACTCCTCGTCCGGCACCCCGATGACCGCCACGTCGGCGACGGCCGGGTGCTCCAGCAACGCGGCCTCCACCTCGGCCGGGTAGATGTTCACCCCGCCCGAGATGATCAGGTCGGTGCGGCGGTCCAGCAGGAACAGGTAGCCGTCCGCGTCGAGGTAGCCGATGTCGCCGGGCGTGTAGTCGTGGCCGCGCATGGCCGCCGCCGTCTTGTCCGGGTCGCGGTGGTACTCGAAGCGGTTGATGCCGCCGATGTAGACCAGGCCGGGCTCGCCCGGGGGCAGCTCCTCGCCGTTCTCGCCGACGATGGTGAACGTCATCCCGTCCACGGCCCTGCCGACCGTGCCCGGCCTGGCCAGCCACTCCTGCGACGACACCATGGTCGCCACGGCCGCCTCGGTGGACCCGTAGTACTCCCACAGCACCGGCCCGAGCCAGTCGATCATCGCCTTCTTGACGGCCGGCGGGCACGGGGCCGCGCCGTGGTAGAGGTGGGTGAGGGACGACAGGTCGTACGACTTCCGGTCCGGCACCGCCAGCAGCCGGTGGAACATCGTGGGCACCATGAACGCGTTCGTCACCCGGTGCCGCTCGATCAGCCGGAGCGTCTCGGCCGCGTCGAACCGCTCCGGCGCCACGATCGCGTGCCCGAGCTGCAGCGCCATCATCGCCTGCCCGTACGGCGCCGAGTGGTAGAGCTGCGAGCACACCAGGTGCACGCCGCCCTCCGGCAGCCCGTAGAACCGCCAGAGCTTGCGCATCATGATCGGGTGGATCTGCTCGGGCGTGAGGTCCAGCAGGCGCCGCCGCACGCCCTTCGGCCGCCCGGTCGTCCCGGACGTGTAGAGCATGATGGAACCGGCCCGGCGGCGCTCGGGGGCGGTGTCCGGCCGGCCGTCGGCGAGCTCGGCCACGGTGGTGCCGGACGGCGCGACCACGACCTCGGCGCCGCAGTCGGACACGATGTAGTCGATCTCCTCCTGGGTGAAGTGCCAGTTGACCGGGACCAGGTAGACGCCGACCTGGTAGGTGGCCAGCATCATGGTGAGCGCGTCGAGCCCGTTCTTCAGCACGGTCACCACGCAGTCGCCCGGACCTGCTCCGCGCGAGGTCAGGCCGTTGGAGACCTGGTTGACGCGGGCCAGTAACCCGCCGTAGGTCGTGCCCTCGGCGCCGAGGAGGGCGGGGCGTCCAGGGTCAGCGGCGGCGATCTCGTAGAAACCCCTCATGTCCGGAGACACTACAGAACTTCATTCTGCAGGGGCCATAGGGGAATGAAGGCCCGCTCTGGTGACGTAACCTCATGGCCATGGCGGACGTCGGCGACAAGAGACCTTCCTACGATGCACCCACGACCCCGTTCCGTAAGATCGTCCTGCCCGCCGAGGAGACCGTGAAGATCCCTCGGCCCGCCAAGCAGTCCCCGTCCCAGCCGGTCCCGTCCCCGCCGGCCCAGCAGGAGCCTCAGGTCCAGCGGCCCGAACCGGCCCAGGGGCAGGCTCAGGCCGGGCCTGAGACCAGGCCTGAGGCGCGGCCTGAGGCGCGGCCTG
>DASUCK010000505.1:0-2126 GCA_036276095.1 Nonomuraea sp.
GCCCCTGGCCAACCAGACGGGCACCACCGCCATCCCCGTGCCGCCCGGCGTCGTCTTCGGCCTCGTCGGCCTCGCCAGTGCCGCCATCGCCCGCCGCCGCTATCTCAAGCGTCACTAAGTTACTCAAACTGAGCGGTTCTCACGCCGCCAGCAGGTAGTCGCAGAGCTTTTGGCGCAGTGCCGCATGGTGCTCTCCTTTCACAAGCCGCTCGATCTGGTCGCGGGCGATGTGGGCGCGCAGGTCCGCGAGGCGGGTGCTCATGGGCGGCAGCGTGACTTGCTTGTGTCCTTGCTTGGCTTTGGCACCGAGAGCGTCCAGGCTCCGGTGGGTCAGCAGCAGGTGGGCCAGGCAGCAGACGTGCAGGTGGTGGACGATCCCGTCCTCTGCGATCATCTGGTAATCCGCCAGCCCCAAGTCCTGGCGCAGCTCCTTGAACAGCACCTCGATCAGCCAGCGACGCTCGTAGATCGCCACGACCTCCCGGGGCCTCAGCCCCGTCTCGTTGGTCACGACGGCGATGCACTTCTTCCACGGCCCGCGCGGCCGCTTGCTCACCACCATCCGCACCCGCCCGATCCGGCTCAGGCGGCCGTCGGCCGACGCGATCCGCAGCGTCGCGTGGCCGCGGGAGCGCTTCATCCGAACGTGCCTGCCCTTGTGCCGGATCAGCCCCGGCATCAGGCGGGCGATGCCCCGCCGCTTGCCGCTGTCAGTGGTGAAGGTGCGGTTGCGGGCCGCCACGGAGAAGAAGGTGAAGCCGTTGCCCGCGCACGCCCCGGCCACCTGCGGGCACAGGTAGAAGGCGTCGAACAGCACGCGGACCTTCACGCCCTCCGGGGCCGCCGCGGCGAACGCCTTGACCATCGCGGCGGCCATGTCGGTCAGCTTGCGGTAGCGGGGGCCGGCGTGCCCCCTGGGCTTCCACAGCTCGACCTTCCACGGCAGCACCACGCCCCGGAACGCGACCGCCGCGAACAGGGCGATGTGCCCGCGGACGAATGTCTGCTGCTTGTGGTCCCAGATCTTGCTGACGTAGCCCATCTTCCTGGCCCGCTTGGCGATGCGGTTGTCGTCCAGGATCAGGTAGACGACCTCGCCCGCCCGTGGCCTCATTGCCGCCAGCAAGTCCGCCGCCGCTTGCTCGACCAGGGCCGGCGCCTCCCAGGCGCTGCGGCTCAGGAAGGCCCCGGCGCTGGTGCGGTGGCCCTGGCGCGGCGCGGCCGCCGACAGGTGCACCAACTTGGCCGCCCGGAGGTTCACCACCACCGCCAGCACCAGCGACCACAGGTGGGCGAACTGCGGCTTGGACAGCCGCGGCCGCATCGGCGAGAAGTACCGTTGCAGGAACGACGGCAGACGCTCGATAATCACGGCCCGGCCCTCCCTGGCTCAGGTGACTTCAGCAACCACCCAGCCTACGAGGGCCGCTTTTCATGCGCGAACGCAGAAACGGTTGAGAACCGCTCAGTTTGAGCAGTTACGGGAGATGCGCGATGAGCCATAACGACATCGCTTGGCTGCTGGCGACGCATCCCGGACCGTCGGCGCGGGACCCGAAGCGCGCGGCGGAGCTGGCCCAGGGGGCGATCGACCTTGCGCCCAAGAACTCCAACTACTGGAACACGCTGGGCGTCGCGCGGTACCGCGCCGGGGATTTTGAAGGGTCAATCGCCGCGCTTCAAAAGTTTCGCGAGCTGCGCACCGACGACGCCGAATGGGGCAACCCCTTCTTTCTGGCCATGGCTCACTGGCGGTCGGACCACAAGGACGAAGCGCGCCGGTGGTACGACATCGGCGTCGACTGGATGAACAAGAAGCCCGCTAACGGCACCGATGCGATGAAGCGGTTCCGCGGCGAGGCCGCGGAGCTGTTGGGGGTGAGCGAAATCAGGTAACGCGCGGCTTGAACGAGTGAATTCGCGCCAGCGAACGCGCCCCCGGTGCGCGCGTCGCCGACCCGATCGAGAACGCTGGAGGACCTATGAAACCCCTGTATTGCCATCATCCGAATCGGAGCAGCACCTTGGCGGAGCCGTCAAATGTTGGGCTGTCCGGTGTTGCGGGACTGACGCTCGCACGGCGGTGCCGCCAGTCAAGATGTCCACACTGCTGCGAGGCACTGGAA
>DASUCK010000506.1:0-4011 GCA_036276095.1 Nonomuraea sp.
CAGCAGCACCACCGCGCCGGGCACCAGCCCGCCGCCGAGCACCCGATCGAGCTCGCCCACCCCCGTGGTGCGGGCGGCCGCGACCTCGGCCCTGACCTGGCCGATCGGGACGGCAGGAGCGGTGGTGGCGCCGGCCTGGACGACGGTGACGCCGCGCGCCCCCTCCTCGTCGACCGTGCCCCACGCCTGGCACTCGCCGCACCGGCCGACCCATTTGGCGGTGCGCCAACCGCACTCGGCACAGCGGTATCCCGGCTTCTGGGCTGACTTGGCCATGCGGAGCAGGCTAGCGCCGCCGACCGACAATCCTCGACCGCGACGCCGGCCCCGGCTCCGACTTGTCGCTCTTCGGCCAGCGACGTCCATGTCGAGCCTCAGTAGTGGCGCCAGCGGAGCACGTTCGGGTAGGGCAGCTCCAGGCCCGGCGTCTCGGCGATGGCCTGCTCGGCCACCTCGGGGGCGAACTCGATGCGCAGCACCGCCTCCAGGTCGGACCGCCGCCGGAACACCATCCGCAGGTCGAGCGGTCGCCGCTGCCAGCCCTGCCGGTCCCAGAACGCCTCGACCTCGCCGGCCGAGTACGACGGCACCGTACGCGAGAACCACCGCCCGAACGCTCCCCGCGTCGCGTCCAGGTCGATGACGAAGGCCGCGCCGCCCCTGCGGACGACCCTGGACAGCTCGCGCAGCCCCGGCTCGCAGCCGGGGCCGAAGAAGTACGCCCACCGCGCCGTCGCCACGTCCACGCTCGCGTCCGGCAGCGGCAGGTCCTGGGCGGTGGCGGCATGCACGGCCACGCCGGGCAGCCCGGCGCAGCGGCGGCGGGCCAGCGCGGCGAGGTCGCCGTGCGGCTCCACGCCGATCACCCGCGCCGCGGACGCCGCGAGCACGGGCAGGTGGTAGCCGGTGCCGCAGCCGATGTCGAGCACCGTGGCGCCGGCCCAGGGCCGCAGGGCGCGCATCGCCGCGTCGGCCGCGCCCTCGGGGTCGACCGCGCGGTTCTCCAGCTCGTAGATCTGGGGCGTGTTCCAGATGTTCGGGCTCGGGATGGCGCCCCTGGCTATGCGTGGCATCCCACCACGGTAGAGGGGCCGAGACGCGGCTCACCATGGACGCCGGCGCGCCAGATCGGCTCGTCCGGCTTAGGCTGGCAGCGTGGCTGATGTCATCCGCGTGCCCAATGCGAAGATCGCATTGTCCACTGCTTCGGTATATCCGGAACGCACTCCTGACGCGTTCGAGCTGGCCGCCCGCCTGGGCTACGACGGCGTCGAGATCATGGTCGGCGCCGACCCGGTGAGCCAGGACATCGACGTGATCGAGCGGCTCTCCGACCACTACGAGGTTCCCGTCCTGGCCATCCACGCGCCCTGCCTGCTGGTCACGCAGCGGGTGTGGGGCCGCGACCCGTGGGCCAAGCTCGTCAAGGCGCAGAAGGCCGCCGAGCGGCTCGGCGCGTCCACGGTGGTCGTGCACCCGCCGTTCCGCTGGCAGCGCGACTACGCCCGCGAGTTCGAGGCCGGCCTGGCCAGGATGCGCGACGAGACGGACGTCACCTTCGCGGTGGAGAACATGTTCCCGCTGCGCGCCCGCGGCAACGACGTGGTCCCCTACTCCCCGAGCTGGAACCCGATCGACTACGACTTCCCCCAGGTCACCCTCGACCTGTCGCACACCGCGGTGGCGGGCACCGACGCCATGGAGATGGCCGCCAAGCTCGGCGACCGGCTCGCCCACCTCCACCTCGCCGACGGCCTCGGGGTCACCAACAAGGACGAGCACCTGGTGCCCGGCCGCGGCAACCAGCCGTGCGCGCCGATGCTGGAGCGCCTGGCCGGCAACGGCTACTCCGGGCTGGTCGTCCTGGAGATCAACACCCGCAAGGCGGCCAGCCGCACCGAGCGGATCGACGACCTGGCGGAGGGGCTGGCCTTCGCCCGCCTGCACCTGGCGGCGTCCAGATGAACATCGGGCCGATGCGAGACCTGGGCAGGGTGTTCGACCGGGTGGCCGACGCCTACGACGCGGGCCGGCCCACCTACCCCGACGAGATGTACCGCGCGGTGAGCGAGCTGACCGGCGTCGACTTCGACGGCGCCACGACCGTCGACGTCGGGGCCGGCACGGGAATCCTGACGCGGGCGCTCCTGGCGCGCGGCGCGCGGGTCGTCGCGGTCGAGCCGGGCGCGGAGATGCTGGCCCGCCTGGTGTCGCGGGCGGAGGGCGGGATCGCCGCCGTGCAGGGCGACGGCAACGCGCTGCCGCTCGCCGACGGGGTGGCCGACCTGGTGGCGTACGCCCAGTCGTGGCACTGGCTCGACCCGGTGGCCTCGATCGCGGAGGCGCGGCGGGTGCTGCGGCCGCGCGGCGCGATCGTGGGTTGCTGGA
The DNA here is from genome assembly GCA_036276095.1 of Nonomuraea sp. Classification (GTDB taxonomy): domain Bacteria; phylum Actinomycetota; class Actinomycetes; order Streptosporangiales; family Streptosporangiaceae; genus Nonomuraea. Next base: position 2,389 of record DASUCK010000506.1, read on the forward strand.
ACCTGCACCACGCGGCCCAGGCCGACTGGCTGGCGGCGTACGAGATGCGCCTGGCCGAGGAGGTGCCCGCCTACTACGGGCCGGCGGTCGAGCAGTGGTCGGTGCCGCCGATCGCGGCGGCGTTCGAAGTGGTCGAGGAGCGCTGGATCCCGTGGACGCGGCTGGTCGGGATCGAGGACTTCCTGCTCGACCTGCGGTCCCACTCCTACATGGCGGCGCTGTCGCCGGAGGCGGCCGACGCGCTGGTGGAGCGGCAGCGCGCGGAGCTGCGCGGGGAGTTCCCCGAGGGCGTGCTGTCGGTGCCGATGCGGGTCTACCTGGCGGTGGGCCGGTGAGCACCACCAGGAGGCGTGCCGGGCGGCGTCCCGGGTCGGCGGACACGCGCGGGGAGATCCTGGCGGCGGCCCGGCGGGTGTTCGCGGAGAAGGGGTTCGACAAGGCGACCGTACGCGGGATCGCCAGGGAGGCGAAGGTCGACCCGGCGCTCGTGCACCACTATTTCGACACCAAGGAGGGCATGTTCGCCGCGGCCATGCAGCTGCCGGTGAGTCCCGAGACGGTCATCCCGGTGCTGATGGAGGGGCCGCGTGAGGAGATCGGCGAGCGGCTCGTCCGCCTGATCCTGAGCGTCACGGCCGCGCCGGAGACGCGGGAGCCGATGGTGGCGCTGATCCGCTCGGCGATGACCAACGAGCAGGCGGCCGTGATGTTCCGCGAGTTCATCTCCAACGCGCTGCTGTTCCAGGTCGCCGACCGGCTGGAGGTGCCGCACCTGCGGATCGAGGCCGCCTTCTCGCAGATGTTCGGCGTGATCATGGCGCGTTACGTGCTCAGGCTGGAGCCGATGGCGACCGCCGATCCGGAGGATCTGGTGGCGTTGCTGGGACCGACCATCCAGAGGTACTTCACAGGCTAGAGCATTGTTCTGGGCGGGGCGATGACCTTAGGGTATGTCGCGTACTCCGATGAAGTTACCCATGGGTAGTATCTGGAGTAGTGGCCTGCGAAGCGGGTGACCGTACGCTGACAGCCAACGTCGTCTGTGGGAGGAACCCGTGCTCTGGGTAGCCATCATCGGGCTCGTCATGACCGTCCTGGCGGTGGCCGCGGCCGGCCGCCGGGCGCTGTTCCTGTACAAGCTCGCCACTGTCGGCCCGCCCGCTCCCGAGCGGCTGGAATACGCCAGGACCCACGCCGCCGCCGAGGTCAAAGCGCAGCTGGTGGAGGTGTTCGGGCAGCGGAAGCTGCTCAAGTGGACCCCGTCCGGGCTGGCGCATCTCTTCGTCATGTGGGCCTTCATCATCCTGCTGTCGGTCTACGTGGAGGCCTACGGCGCGATCGTGCGGGGGGCGGTCACCGGCCGCCCGGATTTCCACATCCCGCTCATCGGCCAGTGGAGCGTGCTGGGGTTCCTCCAGGACGCCATCGCGCTGGCCTGCCTGGCCGGCCTGGCCGCCTTCGCCGCCATCCGGGTCGCCGACTCGCCCAGGACCCGCGGCCGTGCCTCCCGGTTCTCCGGCTCACATCTGGGCGGCGCCTGGCTGGTGCTGTTCATGATCTTCAATGTCATCTGGACGCTGTTCCTGGCCCGGGGCGCCGCAGCGGCCAACGGCAACCTGCCCT
>DASUCK010000507.1:0-3349 GCA_036276095.1 Nonomuraea sp.
GCCACCCCCCCGCTGAGCCCTCGCTCTTCGACCCGGACACCCCCTCTCCGCCCACCGCCCGCCCTCCGGAGCCCGGCGACGTGCCGGTCTGGCCGCCGACCCCTCCGCCAGCCCCTTCGCCAACCCCTTCGCCGACCCCTCACCCGACTCCTTCGCCGCCCACGTCGCCGACCCCCATGCCCACCCCTCCGGCCGCCCAGAAGCTCCCCGACCTGCCGTTCTCCAAGGACACCTGGGGCCGACACCCGTCCACGGGCATTGACGCTCCCGCCACCGGCCCGGCGTTCCCGGCCGGCGCGTTCAAGCAGCCGCCGTTCCAGCTTCCGCCCCCGCCACCGGTCCCGGCGGGCAGGAGCAGGCGCGCTCTCCTGGTGACGCTCGGCGCCCTGGCCCTGGCGGGCGTGGCGACCGGCGGCTTCTTCGCCTTCCAGGCGGTGAACAACCCGGCCGTCCCCACAGCGGCCGCTCCCGGCCCGTCCGCGTCCTCACCGCCGGCCCAGGAGCCGGAGACCTCGGCTCCCACCGACGCGGCCGCCGGTTCGGTGCTCGACTCGGAGGCCACCGACCCGCAGAAGCTGTCGCTGTCGGAGGCGTTCCCGAAGAAGAAGGTGGGCGCGGCCGGCACGACGTTCACCAGGGTCAAGGCGAGCATGGAGACGACCTGCGACAAGGCCGCCACGGGCGCGTTCGCGGACGCGCTGAAGGAGCAGAAGTGCAGCCGCGTCCTCAGGGCCACGTACGTCGACGGCAAGCGCCGCTACGCCGTCACCACCGGCATCGCCGTCCTGCCGACCAAGGACGCCGCCGCGGCCGCCGACCAGGCGAAGAACCTCGGCAACAACGTCTGGTTCCGTCCGCTCCCCGGCGCCGACGGCTCGGGCGGCGACCGCGTGCACATCGCCGGCGGCTACGCGGCCGGCCTGGTGTGGGGCAGGTACATCGTCTTCAGCTACGCCACCCACGCCGACGGCCACACCCCGACGGACAAGGAGAAGACGCTGCCGAAGGTCAGCGGCGCGTTCCGCGACCAGACCTCACTCGTCCTGGAGCGCCGGGTCACCAGCAACTGAGAGGGTGCGGACTCGCCGGGTGGCCCGGGCCCGCGCGGCGAGTTCCGCTTCCGGCGGGTAGCCGACCTCTTCAAGGCACAGGCCACGCGCGGGCGCGATGTGCACCCCGGAGTCGCGTACGGCCCGCCGCAGCACCTCACCGGGCCATCCCACGGGCCGCCGTCCGTCCCCTGCCGCGAGGAGCGAGCCGACGAGCGCCCGCACCATCGAGTGGCAGAACGCGTCGGCCACGACGGTGGCCACGAGCGCCCCGTCGGGCTCACGCGCCCAGTCGAGCCGCTGCAGCTCCCTGATCGTCGTGGCTCCTTCGCGTTTCTTGCAGAAGGCGGCGAAGTCGTGCTCGCCGAGCAGCCGGGCGGACGCCGCGCTGAGCGCGCCGAGGTCCAGCGGCCGGTTGTGCCAGATCACCTCGTGCCGCCGCAACGGGTCCACACCGCCCACGGCGTCGCTCACCCGGTACGCGTACCGCCGGAACGTCGCCGAGAACCGGGCGTCGAAGCCCTCAGGAGCCACCGAGACCCGATGAACCCGTACATCCGGGGCCAACACCCCGCCGAACCGTCTGACAAGCCCAGAGAGCCGCTCGTCGACGCTCAGCGGCCCCCGGTTCCCGTCCAGCTCGGCCAGCGACTCCTCCGGCACGTCGGCGTGGGCGACCTGGCCGCGTGCGTGCACCCCGGCGTCGGTGCGGCCGGCCACGGTGAGCATGGCCGGCTCCTCCAGCCGCAGGATCCGGGTGAGCGCCTGCTCAAGCTCGCCCTGGACGGTACGCAGGCCGGGCTGCCTGGCCCACCCCGAGAACCCGGTCCCGTCGTAGGCGAGGTCGAGGCGGAGCCGTACCACGATAATCCTCCTTAGCCGCAACGGGCCCGAACCTAACCGAAAAAGGCCCGAACCCCCATGAAGGGGTTCGGGCCCGCAGCCTGAGAGATCAGGCCTCGTCCTTCTTCGCCTCGCCCTCGGCGGCGGGAGCCTCCTCAGCGGCGGCCTCCTGAGCCTCGGCGGCCTCGGCCTTGGGCTCCTCGGCGGCCTTCGGGGCCTCCTCGGCGGCGGGCGCGGGCGCCTCGGCCGGGGTGGTGCGGCGCGTGGTGACGGAGTTGAGCGGCTCGGTGACGAGCTCGATGACCGCCATGGGCGCGTTGTCGCCCTTACGCGGGCCGATCTTGGTGATGCGGGTGTAGCCACCGGGACGCTCGGCGAACGTCGTCGCGATCTCGGTGAACAGGTGGTGCACGACGCCCTTGTCCCTGACGACGGTCAGGACCTGGCGACGGTTGTGGATGTCGCCCTTCTTCGCCTTGGTGATCAGGCGCTCCGCCAGCGGACGCAGGCGCTTGGCCTTCGTGACCGTCGTACGGATCTTGCCGTGGCGGAACAGGTCGGTGGCCAGGTTGGCCAGGATCAGCCGCTCGTGCGCCGGGCTGCCGCCAAGACGCGCACCCTTGGTGGGCTTGGGCATGTCATCTCTCCTTGTGGATTAACCCGCCCCGGCCGTGTCAGGTACCGGAGTCGGGCCGGTGCCGCGATCGCGCGGCGCCGTTACTTTCACCCGCGCTCCCACGCCACCAGGTGACGCGTGAGCGACGCCCGCACGCCAGGAGCCCCGGGGCGGCGACTTCTCGCCACCCCTTCCTCCCGAAGGCGCGCGGACGCCGGCGCGGGATGTGACTAGTACTGCTCGGTCTCGACGTACGCGCTGTCGTCGTCGTCGTAACCGCCGCCGGCCACCGCGCTCGGGTCGAACCCGGGCGGGGAGTCCTTGAGCGCCAGCGACATCTCGTGCAACTTCTGCTTGACCTCTTCGATCGACTTGGCGCCGAAGTTGCGGATGTCGAGGAGGTCCTGCTCGCTGCGGGCGACGAGCTCGCCCACGGTGTGGATGCCCTCACGCTTGAGGCAGTTGTACGACCGCACGGTGAGGTTGAGCTCCTCGATCGGCAGCGCCAGGTCGGCCGCGAGGGCGGCGTCGGTCGGCGACGGGCCGATGTCGATGCCCTCGGCCTCGACGTTGAGCTCGCGGGCCAGGCCGAAGAGCTCGACGAGGGTCTTGCCGGCGGAGGCCACCGCGTCGCGGGGCTTCATCGCGGGCTTGGTCTCGACGTCGAGGATGAGGCGGTCGAAGTCGGTGCGCTGCTCGACTCGGGTCGCCTCGACCTTGTAGGTGACCTTGAGGACCGGGGAGTAGATCGAGTCGATCGGGATGCGGCCGATCTCCTGGCCCGGCTGCTTGTTCTGGGCGGCCGAGACGTAGCCGCGCCCGCGCTCGACGGTCAGCTCCA
>DASUCK010000508.1:0-27247 GCA_036276095.1 Nonomuraea sp.
CGAGGTAGGCGGCGAAGGCGAGCAGACCGCCGATGGTCAGTCGGCCGGCGGCGATCTCCCACGCCCCGAACCCGAGGATGACGATCAGGCAGACGGTCTCCAGCACCTGGACGGCGGGCCCGTACAGGCCGGACAGCCAGGCCTGGGCCAGGTTGGCGCGCAGCCACGTGCGGCCCTCGGCGTGCAGCCGCCGGGACTCGGCGCGCTGCCGGTTGTACGCCTGCACGAGCGGCTGGTTGGCCAGCCCCTCCTCCAGGACGCTGTTCATGGCGCCGTTGCTGTGCCGCTCGCGCGCCGCCGCGGTCCTGAACCGGGCCGCGAACATCTTCGACACCAGCAGGAACGCCGGGATGAGGGCGAGGGTGATCAGCGCGAGGTCCCAGCGGATGAGGAAGGCGGCCCCGGCGAAGAACACCACGCTGGCGGCCGTGGTGAGCGCCTTGACCACGCCTGAGCCGACGAGTTCCTCGATGGCCTCCACGTCGTCGGTGAGCCGGGCAATGAGGTCGCCGAGCCGCCGGTTCTCCGAGAAGTCGGGCGCGAGTGTCTGGATGTGCTCGAACACCCGGTCGCGCAGCGCCAGCAGGAACCGTTCGGCGCCGAGCGCGGTGACGTACGTGCCGGCGAAGGACGTCAGCCCGGCGACCGCGGCGAGCCCGAGCCAGCTGGACGCGGGGACCCAGAACGCCCCGAGGTCCCGCGTGGTGAGTACCTCGTCGGTGATGTGGCCGAACAGCCGGATCGCGGCGACCTCGCAGATCGCGGCGACGAGGGCGAACACCACGCCGGCGGCGAACAGCCGGCGGAGCCCGCGAGTGTCCGGCCAGAACTCGCGGAATGTGCGGCGAAGGGAAATCGCCGGCGCGAGTTCGCGGCCGGAGGCGCGCAATGAGAGCCGGCGGCTGAGCCGCCGGCTCTCATGGATGGTGTTTACCACCCCCACCACCTACGGCGGCAGCAGCCCCAGCGGCGCCGCCAGCGCCGGCGACGACAGCCCCATCCCTGCTTGTAGCCGGCTTGGGCCAGATGCGTGTTCGCCATGATTCCTCCCCCGTTGGACGGCTGAACACTGTGACAAATCGGACGTTAGCACCTTAATTCCGATAAATCACTACATATCCGTTGAAGTCGCCGAGATTTGACCTGTAAAATCAGCGCAGAACGGCGCTTTGGCACATTAGTTAAATGGCATGCAAACGAGTAAAAACGCTAAAGAAGCGTAACGCGTCCACCAAAGGTGCTCTTCACAACCGCGCCCAAGGAGTACGCACCCCGATACTTTGGTCCGATGGAACGCCCCGCGCGGCCTGCCACGATCGGTCGCATGACCTTCCTCGGCATCATCCTCATGATCCAAGGCTTCGGCGCCGTCGTCGCCGAGCACTTCTTCGGCAGGAGCTTCGGCCTGCTGCACCTGTGGCTCGACGGCGGCGCGCTGACCGCCGTCGCCGCCGCCGTGGGCGTGCTCGGCCTCGCCCTGACCATCACCGGCCTGGCCAGGAACGACTGACACGACCCGGCGGGCCCCCGGCGGGCCCCCGGCAGGCCCCCGGCAGGCCCCCGGCAGGCCCCCCGAGAGGCTTCGCTCAGGTCAGCGACGAGTACGCCACCACCCCGCGCCGCATGGCGTCCACCGCCTTCACCGACGTCTGCTTGATCTTGCTGCCGGCCGGTGCCGCGTTCGCCAGCTGGCCGAGCAGGTCCATCAGCTGCTTGATCCACCGTACGAAGTCGCCCGCGGCCAGCTCGTTGCCGTTGACGCCGTCCATGAGCACCGCGTCGAGGGCGTGGCCCTTCGTCCAGCGGAAGGCCGCCCACGCGAACCCCAGGTCGGGCTCCCTGATCGTGGACAGCCCGTGGTCGGACTCGATGCCCTCCAGCTCGCCCCACAGCCGCACCATGGCCGTCAGCGCGTCCTGCGCCCGCCCGGCGGGGATTTTCGGGCGGCGGGCGTCGTCGGCCGCCCGCGACTCGAACACCAGCGCCGACACGCACGCCGCCAGCTCGGCCGGGTCGAGCTCCTCCCACAGCCTCTGGCGCAGGCTCTCGGCGGTCAGCAGGTCGAGCTCGGTGTAGAGGCGGCCCAGCCGGCGGCCCTCGTCGGTGACCGTCTCCCCGTCGAGGTAGCCCAGCTGCTCCAGCACCGCGCAGATGCGGTCGAACGTCCGCGAGATCACGTGGGAGCGGCCCTCGACGCGGCGCCGCAGCCCCTCGGTCTCCCGCTGCAGCTTGTAGTAGCGCTCGGCCCAGCGCGCGTGGTCCTCGCGGTCGTCGCAGCCGTGGCACGGGTGCTGGCGGATGCGCCGGCGCAGGTCGTTGACCTCGTCGTCCTCCACCATGTGGTCACGCGCCCTGGGCGGCTTGCCGAGATCGCGGTCGCCGATCTTGGCCAGCAGCGTCGAGACGAGGTTGGCGCGCTCCTTGGGCGAGCGGCCGTTGAAGTTCTTCGGGATGCGCAGCTTCTCCAGCGGCTCGACCGGCACGGGGAAGTCGGCCGGGTCGAGCTTCTTGACCTGCTTGCCGATCGTCAGCACCAGCGGGCTCGGCCCCTCTGCCGCCCGCCCGCGCGGGTTGCGGCCGGGATCGAGCACGATCGCCAGCCCCGCCCGCCGCCCGCCCGGCACCCGGATCACGTCGCCCGGCTGCAACGCCTCCAGCGACCGCACCGCCGCGGCCCGCCGGGCGGCCCCGCGCTGCCGCGCCAGCTCCGCCTCCCGGTCCGACAGGCGGCGGCGCAGCGCGCCGTATTCGCGGAAGTCGCCCAGGTGGCACGTCATCGCCCCCTGGTAGCCCTCCAGCGCCTCCTCGTGCTTGCGCAGCTGCTTGGCCAGCCCGACCACCGCCCGGTCTGCCTGGAACTGCGCGAACGACTCCTCCAGCAGCGTGCGCGCCCGCTCCCGCCCGAACTGCCCGACCAGGTTGACCGCCATGTTGTACGACGGCTGGAAGCTGGACCGCAGCGGGTACGTGCGCGTGCCGGCCAGGCCCGCCACCGACAGCGGGTCCATGCCGGGCTGCCACAGCACCACGGCGTGGCCCTCGACGTCGATGCCGCGCCGCCCGGCCCGCCCGGTCAGCTGCGTGTACTCGCCGGGCGTCAGGTCGGCGTGGGTCTCGCCGTTCCACTTGTCCAGCTTCTCGATCACCACGCTGCGGGCCGGCATGTTGATGCCCAGCGCCAGCGTCTCGGTGGCGAACACCGCCTTGACCAGCCCGCGCGTGAACAGCTCCTCCACGACCTCCTTGAACGCCGGCAGCATGCCCGCGTGGTGGGCGGCCAGCCCGCGCTCCAGGCAGTCGCGCCACTCCAGGTAGCCCAGCACCGCGAGATCCTCGTCGGGCAGGTGGGCCGTGCGCTCGTCGACGAGCTGGCGGATCTCGTGGCGCTCGCGGTCGGTGGTGAGCCGGATGCCGGCGTAGAGGCACTGCTGCACGGCCGCGTCGCAGCCGGCCCGGGAGAAGATGAACGTGATCGCCGGCAGCAGCCCCTCGGCGTCGAGCTTCTCGATCACCTGCACCCGGTCCGGCGGCCGCGGCCGCTGCGGGCGGCCGTAGCCGCGCCTCCCCCGGCCCGCGCCGAGCCGCTCGGCCTCGCGCGTCACCCGCATCAGCGTGGGGTTGATGCGCGGCGTCAGGTCGTCGGTCATGAACATGTCGTAGACGCGGTTGCCGACCATCATGTGCTGCCACAGCGGCACCGGGCGGTGCTCGTCGACGATGACCGTCGTCTCGCCGCGCACCTCGCCCAGCCACTCGCCGAACTCCTCGGCGTTGCTCACCGTCGCCGACAGCGCCACCAGCCGGACCGACTCCGGCAGATGGATGATCACCTCTTCCCACACCGCGCCGCGGAACCGGTCGGCGAGGTAGTGGACCTCGTCCATGACCGCGAACCCGAGCCCGGCCAGCGTCGCCGACCCGGCGTAGAGCATGTTGCGCAGCACCTCGGTGGTCATGACCACGATGGGGGCCTCGCCGTTGACGCTGTTGTCGCCGGTCAGCAGGCCGACCTTGGCGGTGCCGTACCGCTTGACCAGGTCGTTGTACTTCTGGTTGGACAGCGCCTTGATGGGGGTGGTGTAGAAGCACTTGCGGCCCTGCTCCAGAGCCAGGTGGACGGCGAACTCGCCGACGACCGTCTTGCCCGACCCCGTGGGCGCCGCCACCAGGACGCCGTCGCCGGCCTCCAGCGCCCGGCAGGCGTCGAGTTGGAAGTCGTCCAGCTCGAAGTCGTAGAGACCTCGGAACGATCTCAGAGCGGCCCCGTCGTCCCCGTGCTTCTTGCGGAAGGCCGCGTAGCGTTCCGCTGGCGTTGTCATACCCGTCAGCCTACCGAAACCGCCATTCCGGTCCGTCCCGCGCAGGCCGGCGCCTTTACGTTGTAGATTCGTTGCGGCGTTCAGTGCGGCGTCCAGCTGCGGCGTTCAGGCGATGACGCGCAACGCGCCGGGCCGGACCGCGCACTCCACCGGCCCAGGGCCCACCCGCTCGCCGTCGGCGTAGGCCACCACGCCGTCCGCCTCCAGCCGCACGCTGCGGGCCCGCCGCACGGACACCGCCGGGTGGCCGACGTGCGTGCCCCGGTAGACGCTGGGGAACACGCGCAGGAACTCCCCCGTGGAGAGGGCGCCGACCATCATCACGTCCAGCAGCCCGTCGTCGGGCCGGGCGGCCGGGCACACCCGCATCCCGGCGCCGTAGGAACGGGTGTTGCCCACGGCGACCAGCATCGCCTCGCGCTCGACCACCTCGTCCTCGTCGAACGTGACCCGGAACGGGATGGGCCGGAACGAGCGCAGCTCCTCGACCATGGCGACGACGTACCGGGCCATGCCGGGCGGCCAGGTCATCCGGTTGGCGCGCTCGTTGACCCGGGAGTCGAAGCCGCAGGCCAGCACGCCCGCGAACAGCTCCTCGGTGCGGCCGGCGCGCACGCTGACCGCGTCGACCGGCCGCGACTTCATGCGCAGCACGGTGCGGGCAGCCGCCAGCGGGTCCGTGCACGGCACCCCGAGCGCGGCCGCGATGTCGTTGCCCGTGCCGGCCGGGATGATGCCGAGCGGCACGTCGGAGCCGGCCACCGCCTGCACCGCCAGGTGCACCAGGCCGTCGCCGCCGAAGGCGACCAGCGCGTCAGGACGTTCGGCGACGGCCGTGCAGGCGCGTTCGAGCGCGTCGGCCGCGTCGTCGCCGACGATCACCGACAGTTCGGCGCCGCCGGCGCGCAGGCGACGCGCCACGGGGTCGAGCAGGCGCAGCGTGCGGCCGCCGCGGGCGGCCGGATTGACCAGCAGGGCGAGTTGGGGGGACACGCCCGGAACCTATCGCCTATCGCGGGGAACCGGAATCCTCCGCGGCCGGCCTGCCACCATCGGGATCATCACCGTCGCCCCCCTCACGGCCGATCCGCTCACCGCCCGGCTCACCGCCGGTCCGGTCGCCGTCGACCGGGTCGTCGCTCTCGCCGAGCCGGTCGTCGAGCGGGGTGTCCTCCGGCAGCGGCGACGCCTCGTCGTCGGACAGGTGACCGAACTCGCTGGCCGGACGGCGCTTCTCCCGCAGGTACATGAACAGCTCGGCGGCCGCGAACAGCACGATCATCGGCGCCGCCAGCGCCATCATGGTGATCGGGTCGCCGCCGGGGGTGACGACGGCGCCGAACACGAACATCAGGAAGATGACCAGCCTGCGGTGCTTGGCGACGGTCGCGTGCGACAGCACCCCGATGACGTTGAGGAACACCAGCAACAGCGGCAGCTCGAACGACACCCCGAAGATCAACAGCATGATCAGGACGTAGTCGAGGTAGTCGTCGATCGAGATCGTGGCGACCGTGTCGTCGAGCGAGAAGCCGAGCAGGAACGACAGCGCGGTGTCCATGATGAAGTAGGACACGCCCGCGCCCAGCGCGAACAGCGGGATGGCCAGGCCGAGGAACGCCAGCGTGTAGCGCTTCTCGTTCCGGTAGAGAGCCGGGGTGACGAAGGCCCAGAGCTGGTAGAGCCAGACGGGTGACGACGCCACCAGCCCGACCATCAAAGACACCTTCAGGGTGATGAAGAAGGACGAGAAGATGCCCGTGTAGGTGAGGCTGCACGCACCGGTGAGCTGGCGCGACTGAACGGTCTCGCAGTAGGGCGCCTTGAGCAGCTCCCACACCGGGGTGAAGAGGATCCAGCCGACGATCAGCCCCACCGCCACGGCGGCGAACGCGATGAGCAGCCGGTTGCGGAGCTCACGGAGGTGATCCATGAGCGGCATCCGGCCTTCTGGGTCCCGCTCCGGCTTCGCCTTCGGGCCCGACCGTTTCAGCAGCGCCATCTAAGCAGTCCTGGGGACGAGGGGACGGGGGTCAGGGGCGCTTGTCGGCCTGCGCGCCGGCACGCAGCCGCGCGGCTTGCTCCTCCAGGAGGCGGGCCTGCTCCTCGGCCGACAGCTGGGGCGCCGGCGCGGACTGGATCTGCGGCGGCGCGGGGGCCTGCTGGGGCTCGGGCGTGGCCTGCACGACCGTGGGCTTGTCGTCGTCCTCGGTCATCTTGCTGGTCTCCGCCTTGAAGATGCGCAGGGACCGGCCGACGCCACGGGCGAGATCCGGCAGCTTCTTGGCCCCGAAGAGCAGGACCAAGGCCACCAGGATCAGGATGATCTCTGGGGCTCCCAAGTTCATGTGACGTCCTTCATGGTGTGCGGAGAGCTGTCCTTCACCCAGATCGTACGCTCCCGAACGCGCTGCCTCATCCCCCCAGGTCCTCTTTGGCGCTGAATTGATAGTTAATCTGAGCGATTTCCCTGTTCAGGCCACGTGCGGCGGCCACGACGCGGGCGGTCGCCACCCCCAGGACGACCAGCCCGGCCGGCACCAGCCCGGCGGCCACGAAGATCCAGGTCATGACCGGTGAGCGTACAAGGCCAGGGCGCGCTCGGCCTCCTGACGCACGAGCTCGGCCATCCGCGGCGGCGAGACGACCCGGCCGGTGTCGCCCAGGCGCAGCGCCAGCTTCAGGATCCAGTCCTCGTCGCGGGCCCGCAGCGCCACCCGCAGCCGGCCCTCGCCCAGCTCGGTGACCTCCTCGCACGGGTAGTACTCGGCCACCCACCGCCCGGCCGCGCTCAGCTCCAGCTCGACCAGTTCGTCGGTCGGCGACGGCCGGAAGACGCCCCGGGTGACGTCGATGGGCTCGGCCTCCTCCGGCGGGTCGGCGGGCACGTCGAGCACCTCGACGCCCAGCATCCGGTCGAGCCGGAACAGCCGCATCGCCTCGGCGCGGTAGCACCAGCCCTCCAGGTAGGCGCGGCCGTCGACGACCACGACCCGGGTGGGGTCGACCTCGCGCGGCGTCACCTCGTCGCGGCCGGGCACGTAGTAGCGCAGCGACAGCCGGCGTTTCCTGGTCAGCGCCTCGCGCACCCGCGGCAGGGCGTCGGGGGCGGCGTCGACGTCGACGGCGAGCTGGCTGCTGACGGTGGCGGCGCCCTCGCCGGCGGCCCGCTCCAGCTTGGCCATCACCCGCGGCAGCGCGTCGCCGGCGGCCTGCGTCCCGCTTCCCGACAGGGCCAGCTCGGGGGTGGCGGCGAGCATGCGCAGCGCGACGAGCAGGGCGCTGGCCTCGTCGATGCCGAGCCGCAGCGGCCTGGCGATGGTGTCGGCGTTGTCGATGATGATCTCGCCGCCGTCCCAGGACACGTCGATGAGGTCGCCGGGCGTGTGGCCCGGCAGCCCGCACATCCACACCAGCTGCAGGTCGTCGATGAGCTGCTTCTCACTCAGCCCGAACACCGACGCCACCTCGCCGACCTGCGCCCCCGGGTGGGACATCAGGTAGGGAACCAGCGCCAGCAACCGCGGCAGCCGGTCGGCCGAACCGCTCATGCCCCCTCCTCCGAAATCGCGCCCCTCGGCGGCCCGCTCGTGATCGCCGCCGTCATGCCATTGCCCCCTTGAGCCTGCGGATGACGGCCTCGCGGGCGTCGGGCGGCTCGACGACCTCGACGTCGGCGCCGAGGCTGGCCATCCAGCCGGCCAGGCGCTCGGGATCGGTGAAGGTCAGCTCGGCGTCGTCCCACCCGGCGCCGCCCGGGCGGACTGCCCTGGCGAGCTGGCGCAGCCCCTCGCACGCCCCCTGGCGTACGCGGACCACGGCGACGCGCTCGTCGGCCGGCTCGTCGGGGAAGCCGACCATGGCCCGCAGGTCGACGCCCTCGGGCACCTCGACGGCCCCGGCCTTGCCGACGGGCGTGACCGGGCCGGCGACGCGGCTGAGCCGGAAGGCCCGCGGCGCCTGCCGGTCGCGGTCGTACCCGGCCAGGTACCAGCGGCCGCGGCGGCTGACCACGCCCCACGGCTCGACGGTGCGGCCGAGTACGGTCTCGCTGCCGGCGCCCCGGTAGTCGAAACGGACCACGCGCCGGTCGCGCACGGCCTCCCACAGCGCGGGAAAGGCCGGGTCGCGGGTGTCGACGCGCAGCTCCAGCGCGCCCCCGCCGATCGAACCGCCGACGGGCTGGTCGGTGGCCACGCCGCCGGCGCGCAGCTTGAGCAGCGCGCCAGAGGCGGCCTCGGCCAGGCTGGCGCGCTGCCACACCTGAGCGGCCAGCCCCAGCACGGCGGCCTCGTCCGGCTCCAGGGTGATCTCCGGCAGCTCGTACGACTGCCGCTCGATCCGGTAGCCGGGCTCGTCCTCCCACGGGTCGCGCACCACGTCGATGGGGATGCCGATCTCGCGCAGCTCGTTCTTGTCACGTTCGAACATGCGCTGGAACGCCTCGTCGCCGTCCCGGTCGTAGCCGGGCACGGCCTGGCGGATCTGCTCGGCCGACAGCGGGCGCCGGGTGGCGAGCAGGCAGATCACCAGATTGAGCAACCGTTCTGTCTTCCGGCGCGACATCTGCCTCACTCCTCCTTCATCGACGCTACCCTGCCCCCGTGATCAGATGGCGCAAGGGCGAGGTTGTACGGATCCGACGCGAGTGGCCGGGAGCGGTGGAGCTGGACGTCGCCGTCCCCGAAGGGGAGTGCCGGGCGCTCGCGTACCCGCCGTTGGTGGGCCGCCCGGAACCCGGCGACGAGGTGCTGCTCAACACGACCGCGCTCGCGATGGGTCTCGGTACGGGAGGTTACGCCATGGTGGTGGCCGTCCCGAACCGTTTGCCGGAAGATCCCCACGGGCCGGGCCACCTGGTGAAGGCCAGGTACACGCCGCTGCAGGCCACGGTGCTGGGCACCGACGAGCAGGACTCCCCCCACCACGACCGGTTGCGGGAGGCCGACTCGCTGGAGGACATGCCGGTGGTGGTGGCCGACCTGCACTCGGCGCTGGCGCCGATCCTGTGCGGCCTGTACGAGCGGGCGCCCGGCACCCGGGTGGCGTACGTGATGCTCGACGGGGGCGCGCTGCCGGTGTGGTTCTCCATGGCGGCGGCCCGGCTGCGCGAGGCGGGCTGGCTGGCCGGCGTGGTGACGGTGGGGCAGGCGTTCGGCGGCGACGTGGAGGCGGTCACCACGCACACGGGGCTGCTGGCGGCCCGGCACGTGCTGGAGGCCGACGTGGCGATCGTCACGCAGGGCCCCGGCAACCTGGGCACGGGCACCCGCTGGGGGTTCTCCGGGGTGTCGGCGGGCGAGGCGGTCAACGCGGCCGGGGTGCTGCGCGGGCGGCCGGTGGCGGCGCTGCGGGTCAGCGAGGGCGACCGGCGCGAACGCCACCACGGCGTCTCCCACCACTCGCTGACCGCCTACGGCCGGGTCGCGCTGTGCCCGGCCGACGTGCCGGTGCCGGAGCTGCCGGGCGCGTTCGGGGAGCGGGTCAGGGACCAGGCCGAGCTGCTGGCCGTTCGCCACCGGCTGGTCCCGGTGCCGGTGGACGGCCTGCGGGAGGCGCTGGACGGCTCGCCGGTGAAGCTGTCCACGATGGGCCGCGGCCTGGAGGAGGACCTGGCCTACTTCCTGGCCTCGGCGGCGGCCGGCAGGCTGACGGCCGCGTTGTTGCCGTAGAGGTCCCTGAACGCGGCCGTGCGGGAGGCCGGCGCCTGCGGGTCGTCGGTGCTCGCAGGCGGCCTCCACGCGTCGCCGCGGGCCTGCTCAGTAGGCCGCGAGCACGTCCACGACGAAGACCAGCGTGCTGTTGGCCGGGATGCCCTGCTGCTCCTCGCCGCCGTAGCCGAGGTCGGGCGGGATGCTCATCACGACCCGGCTGCCGACCGGCACCCCGGCCAGCCCCTGCTGCCAGCCCTGGATGACCTGCCCGAGCGCGAACTCGGCCGGCTGGCCCCGCTCCCAGCTGGAGTCGAACTGCTTGTCGGTGCCCCAGATCTTGCCCGTGTAGTGGACGGTCAGCGTCTGGCTCGCCTGCACCTTCGGCCCGGTGCCCTCGATGACGGTCTTGACCACGAGCTTCTTGGACGGCTTCGCCGACGTCTTGGTGGTCAGCGTGGGGGCCTTCTCGCCGCCCGGGTTGTCGACCTTGACGCCCTCGATGCTCTGGCCGGTCTCCTTGCCGTCGGCCGCGTTGAGCGGCGTCGAGGCGCTGACCACGTCGAACACGAAGACCTTGGTCGGCTCCTTCGGCGTGGCCGTCCGCTGCTGCGCGGCGACCGAGTCGTTGGCCAGCACGGCCAGCAGCCGGCCGCCGGCCTTGACCTTGGTGAAGCCCTCCCGCAGCACCTGCGGGAGCTGCTCGGTGACCGGGATGGTCTCCGGCTTCCTGGTGTCGTACGAGGAGCCCGCGACCGCGTTGCCCTGGCCGTCCCAGTTGTAGACGGTCAGGTTGACGGTCACCCGGTCGCCGGACTTGATGCCGGTGCCGGAGCCCGCGTGGATCACCTCGTAGGACGACGTGGTCGCGGGCGAGCCGGAGGGGAAGGTCACCGTGGGCTTGGCGCCCAGGTTCCCGGTGACCTTCACCCCGGTCGGCCCGTTGGCGGAGGCGCTGGAGGAGGCGCTGGTGGAGGCGCCGTCCTCGGCGCCGCACGCGGCGGCGAAGAAGATCGTAGGCACGGCGGCCAGAACGGCCAGGACGCGGCGCATGGGTTTCCCTCGGAAAGACGGCAGATTCGCGCCACATTACCCGACCTGACGGTAGGGCCGAGGTAAACGCCGCGCCTACATCCCGGCGATGAGCTTGTCCACCCGCTCGTCCACGCTGCGGAACGGGTCCTTGCACAGCACGGTGCGCTGCGCCTGGTCGTTGAGCTTGAGATGCACCCAGTCGACGGTGAAGTCGCGGCGCTTCTCCTGCGCCTTGCGGATGAACTCGCCGCGCAGCCGCGCCCTGGTCGTCTGCGGCGGCACCGACTTGGCCTCGAAGATCTTCAGGTCGGACGCGACCCGCTCCACCGAGCCGCGCTTCTGCAGCAGGTAGTAGAGGCCGCGCTTGCGGTGGACGTCGTGGTAGGCCAGGTCGAGCTGGGCGACGCGGGGCGAGGACAGCGGCAGGTCGTACTTCTTCCGGTAGCGCTCGATGAGCTGGTATTTCGTCACCCAGTCGATCTCGCGCGACACCAGGTCGAGGTCTCCGGTGTCGACCGCGCGCAGCGTGCGCTCCCACAGCTCCAGCACGCGGTGGGCGATGGCGTCGCCGCCGCGGCGGTCGACGAAGTCCTTCGCCTTGGACAGGTATTCCTGCTGGATCTCCAGGCTGGAGGCCTCGCGGCCGTTGGCCAGCCGCACCCGGCGGCGTCCGGTCATGTCGTGGGAGACCTCGCGGATGGCCCTGATCGGGTTTTCCAGCGACAGGTCACGCATCACCGTGCCGGACTCGATCATGCGCAGCACCAGGTCGGTGGCGCCGACCTTGAGCAGCATGGTGGTCTCGCTCATGTTGGAGTCGCCCACGATGACGTGGAGGCGGCGGAACCGCTCGGCGTCGGCGTGGGGCTCGTCACGGGTGTTGATGATCGGCCGGGACCGGGTGGTGGCGCTGGAGACGCCCTCCCAGATGTGCTCGGCCCGCTGGGACACGCAGTAGACGGCGCCGCGCGGCGTCTGCAGCACCTTCCCGGCCCCGCACACGATCTGCCGCGTCACCAGGAACGGGATCAGCACGTCGGCCAGCCGGCCGAACTCGCCGTGCCGGCCGACCAGGTAGTTCTCGTGGCAGCCGTAGGAGTTGCCGGCCGAGTCGGTGTTGTTCTTGAACAGGTAGATGTCACCCGCGATGCCCTCTTCGCGAAGCCGCTTCTCGGCGTCGACGAGGAGACCTTCGAGGATGCGCTCGCCGGCCTTGTCGTGGGTGACGAGCTCGATGACGTTGTCACATTCGGGTGTTGCGTATTCAGGATGGCTGCCCACGTCGAGGTAGAGGCGGGCGCCGTTGCGGAGGAAGACGTTGCTCGATCGGCCCCAGGACACGACCCGCCGGAACAGGTACCGCGCGACCTCGTCGGGCGACAGCCTGCGCTGCCCCCTGAACGTGCAGGTCACGCCGTACTCGTTCTCCAGCCCGAAGATGCGACGATCCATCACCTCACACTATGCCCATGGATCGGCGAGCGGGAGAGATCTTGCCGGGTGTTTTCCTGCCGCGTCCAATTTGCCCGGTTTCATCCCCCGGGTCCGCTCCCAGGGGCGCGGTCCGGTCCGCGGACTCGGGGGGAGATCCGGCCCGGCATCTCCCCCGCCGGAGTGACGCAGGTCACACCACGCTAGACGTCCTCGATGCTGCCCGAGAGGCTGCGGCACATCGCGTCGGAGCTGGCCAGCCAGATGACCCTGAACTCGTAGTCCTCGGCCTCCTTGAGCACGGTGTCGGCGCAGAACGCGGGCGCCGGCGGGCCCTCCGCCCGCAGGCGGATCTCCGGGACGAAGGGCACCTGCTTGGCCAGCAGGCAGACCGCGTCCTCGGCCAGCGCCTCCACGTCGCCGCGCACCACGGCCACGACGCCCAGCGACCACCCGTACTCCGGATCCTGGTAGACCGAGACGGCCAGGTGGTCGTTCTCGTACGCGCAGTCCACGGCGTCGGCCACCAGGACGACCTGCTTGGCGAAGGTCCGCAACCCCGCGCGGAACTTGCGCAGCTCCGCCTCGTCGGCCATCTGCCGCTGCGGGATGGCGTCGAGCACCAGGCCGAGGAAGCCGTTCACGCCGAGGCAGGGGTTCGTGGCGATCCGCTCGACACCCTCCGGCGAGGGCAGCAGCGAGCGGGTGATCGGCCCGGCCTTGGGGCAGAACCCCTTCCTGGCCGGTGGCGGGTCCTTGGGCTGCGACGGGGACGGCTGATCGGCGGCGGCCTGATCTGCTTGGTACTCGCACCCGGAGAGGCAGGCGAAGGAGAGGATCGCGACCAACAGCCCGCCGGCGGCGAAGCGACGATTCATGAAGGCAAGCGTGCGATCCCGCGCGCCCGCCGTCATGAGTAGCCCCTACTCAACCGACCGCCCTCCCCGCCGCGGACGCGGCCGTCCACGGCCCCTGGGCGCGGCGCAGGGGCGGTGGACGGCCGCAGGGACCGGCGGTGTGCGGCACCGGCGGTCCCCGTACAGCTTGGGTGGTCCTACAGGGGCGAGGAGCCGTCGTCCACCGGGCCATCGGGACCCGTGGGAGGCGGCGTGTCACCCGACGAACCCGACGAGCCCGACGCATCCGATGCATCCGACTGGCCGGACGGCTCGGGCGGGGACGAGGGCGGGGTGCTGGTCTGGCCCAGGAGGCGTTCGAGGCGGGCCCCGGTCAGGCGCAGGAACTTCCTGTGCTCGCGATTACGGTCGAGCACCGCCACCTCCAGCTGCCCCACCGGCGGACGCTCCCCGCCCGGCTCGGTCAGCGCCGTCAGCGCCACCTCCAGCGCGTCGGCCAGCGACATCGACTCGCGGTAGCGCTCCTTCAGCCGGGACGCCACCGCCTCGGCCTGGCCGCCCATCGCGGCGAAGCCGTGCTCGTCGAACACCGACCCGTCGAACGTCAACCGGTAGATCGCGTCGCCGTCCTTCGTCTCACCGACCTCGGCGACCACGACCTCCACCTCCAGCGACTTGATCGACTCGGTGAAGATGCGGCCCAGGTTGGAGGCGTAGAGGTTGGCCAGGCCGCGGCCGGTCACGTCGGAGCGGTCGTAGGTGTAGCCGTTGATGTCGGCGTAGCGGATGCCGCCGAGGCGCAGCTCCTCGAACTCGTTGTAGCGGCCCACGGCCGCGAAGCCGATGCGGTCGTAGATCTCGCTGATCTTGTGCAGCGCCCGCGACGGGTTGGGCGCGACGAACAGGATGCCGTCGACGTACTGGAGCACGACGACCGACCGGCCCCGCGCGATGCCCTTGCGCGCGTAGTCGGCCTTGTCCCGCATGATCTGCTCAGGGGACGCATATCCAAAAGGCATGGACACGGGCAGGTGGTCCTTTCTAGCGCAGCGGGGCGATGGGGCCGTCGGGAGCGATCAAACGGGCTTCGAGCATCTGGTTGACGTAGTCGGACACCTGCTCGTCGGACAGGCGGCGGAAACCGTCGGCGTCGATCAGCCCCACGATCGGCCAGATCTTCCTGGTCACGTCGGGCCCGCCGGTCGCCGAGTCGTCGTCGGCCGCGTCGTAGAGCGCCTGGATCAGCGTCATCACCATGTCGTCGGCCGACGCGCCGTCGCGGTAGAGCTTCTTCAGCGACCCGCGGGCGAAGATCGAACCCGAGCCGATCGCGTCGAACCGGTCCCGTTCGTACGGCCCACCCGCCACGTCGTAGCTGAAGATGCGCCCTTCGTCCTTGTCGGGGTCGTAGGCCGCGAACAGCGGCACGACCACCAGCCCCTGCATCGCCATGCCCAGGTTGCCCCTGATCATGGTGGCCAGCCGGTTGGCCTTGCCCGCCACCGACATCGTGCGGCCCTCGAGCTTCTCGTAGTGCTCCAGCTCCACGCGGAACAGCCGGGCGAACTCGATGCCGGTGCTCGCCGTGCCCGCGATGCCCATGCACGAATAGTCGTCGGTCCGGAACACCTTCTCCACGTCACGCTGCGAGATGATGTTGCCGGACGTCGCCCGCCGGTCGCCCGCCATGACCACGCCGCCGTCGAAGGTGGCGGTCACGATCGTGGTCGCGTGCGGAACCTGGTCGCCGATCGGGGTGGCCAGAACCTCATCCCGCCGCGGCAGCAACTCCGGCGCGTACGAGCTCATGAACTCCGTGAACGAGGAGTTCCCGTTGTTACGGAAAAGCTGGTTCACCAAGCCGACGGGCAGATCCCTGTGCGATCCCACGCGACTCCCTCCCAAACGTCACTGTCCCTAGGGCGACCCTACTCATGTTGGGTTGCTGTCTGCACTTCCCACGATCAGCTCACGGCGAACCCTCCCGCGCCCCGCTCCGTGTTCAGATCGCTCCTTCACGCCATCCGCGGGCCATACTGGACACCATGTCCACCAGGGACTGGATCCTGCACGTCGACCTCGACCAGTTCATCGCCGCCGTCGAGCTCCTTCGCCACCCCGAGCTCCGCGGCAAACCCGTCGTCGTCGGCGGCACCGGAGACCCCCACCAGCCCCGCACCGTCGCCGCCACCGCCACCTACGAAGCCCGCGCCCACGGCGTGCACTCCGGCATGCCGCTCCGCACCGCCCTCAAACGCTGCCCCGACGCCGTCTTCCTGCCCACCGACCCGCCCGCCTACGAGGCCGCCTCCGAACGCGTCATGGCCGTCCTGCGCGACTTCCCCGTGCGCGTCGAGGTGTGGGGCTGGGACGAAGCCTTCGTCGGCGCCGCCACCGACGACCCGGAAGCCCTCGCCGCCGCCCTCCAGCAGGCCGTACGCGACCGCACCGCGCTGTCCTGCTCCGTCGGCATCGGCGACAACAAACACCAGGCCAAACTCGCCTCCGGCTTCGCCAAACCCGCCGGCGTCTACCGCCTCACCGGCGACAACTGGGCCGAGGTCATGTACGGCCGCCCGACCGACGCCCTCTGGGGCATCGGACCCAGGATCTCCAAGAAGCTCGCCGGACTCGGCATCGACACCGTCGCCGACCTCGCCGCCGCCGACCCCGCTGCGCTCGCCCGCGCCTTCGGCCCCACCAACGGCCCCTGGTACCACTACCTGGCCCTCGGCAAAGGCGAAGCCGAAGTCGTCACCACCCCGTGGGTGGCCCGCGGCCACAGCCGGGAGACCACCTTCACCCGCGACCTCACCGACCCCGACGAGATCGCCCGCCACGTCACCGCCCTCGCCGAACACGTCGCCCACGACGCCGCCGAGGCCGGCCGCGAGATCATCCGGGTCTCCGTCAAGGTGCGCTTCACGCCGTTCCTCACCCGCAGCCGCCAGACCACGCTGCCCTCCGCCACCACCGACCCCGCCACCCTCTCCCGCGCCGCCGCCGCACTCCTCGGCCGCTTCGACCTCACCCGCCCCGTACGCCTCCTCGGCGTCGCCGTCGACTACACGATGCCCGGCACATGAGCGCCATGCCGGGAATGAGCGCCATGGACGGGAAATGATCCCGGCCGGTCAGTTCACCCTGGACGCCCGCGCGTAGAAATCGGCCCGCAGCCGCTCCTCCTCCTCGACCAGCGCGCGCAGCTCCGCCTCCGGCACTTCTTGGTCCGCCTCCGCATAAGCATCGAGACCGGGCCCCTCGACATACGAATGCGCCCGCCACACCACCGCCGGATCGTCCCGGAACTGCCCGATCCCGGTATTGCACGGCGAACACAACGCGTACCGCACGGCACCGGAACGATGACAGTGGTCCACATGCTCCGGCGGCCGATCCCCGCACACCACACACAACCCGTGCTGCGCCGAGACCATCCGCTCGACATCCTCATGACGCAGCCGACAACGCCGCGCCAGGTGATAATTCCGGGTCGGCGCCGCCGAGCCACCGGCCCGCCGCTCCGGGAGGATCACGAACTCCGGCCAGCAAATCTCCCCATCCAGATAGAGGGCGGCCAACTCCAGCAGGACGGTGTTGTCGCCGAAGTGGCCGAGCCCGTTGTTGCAGTTGAAACAGAGCACGCCCCGGACCCGGCCGGTCCGGTAACAGTGGTCGACGAACGCGCCGGGCACGCCCCGGTAGACGGCGCAGAGCCCGCCCTGCCGGGCGAGCATGCGCTCAAAGTCGTCCTCGGTGATGCCGTAACGGAGCTTCAGCTTGTAGTTCCGATCGCTCCCGTGATTCTTTATCTTGTTCTCGCGCACCACGATCGTGTGGCAGGGCTTGCAGTAGGAGGTGAGCCCGTCATTGCTGGACCGATTCCGCCCGAACTCGGCACGCAGCTTGACCTCCGAACAGCGCGGGCAGAATTTCTGCCCATCAGGAACCGTAGTCGGCTCGCGCACGGCCTTTCCCTGTTCGGCCATGCGCTTGCGATAGCTCCGAGTGGAGCGCTTCCGGAAGCAGACCCTGCAATAGCGTGCGAGCCCATCGGCCATACGCTTGTTGCGCCCGAACTCAGCGACCAGCTTGATCTCGCCGCAGTCCGGGCACCGCTTGCTCCCGTTCGGCACTTCCACCCGCTCTACCCCTTCCCGATGTCCGCTTTCCCCTACTCCCCGCCCTTCTGCACGTAACTGCGCACGAATTCCTCTGCGTTCTCTTCGAGAACTTCGTCGATTTCGTCCAGAATTGCGTCGACGTCGTCCGTGAGCTTCTCCTGCCGCTCCTGGACGTCCGGCGCCACCGACGCCTCGGTCTCCTCGACCTCGGCCTCGCGCCGTCCGGTCTGCTTCTGACCGCCGGTGTCCTTGGTAGCCATGTCCTACCTCCACTTGGGGGACTGCCTCTAGGCATATCTTCCCCGAACCGGACGACATTTCGCGCCGATCGTCCCGCGATCTCGTCCGGGTTGACTGGCTAGCACCACTATCCAATCATCAATCCCCGTGCGCACAAGGAGGTTGATAGATGTCCCCTTCGTCCCTGTACAGGGCGGGTGTGCTCCTCATCACAGTCCCTGGCGTGGCGTTCGCCGCACCACCCTGCTCAGGTTCCTCATGCGCAACGTGCGCCGGCCACCTGGACGGTGAAGGCGCTGGCCCGCGTGCCGATGATCGGCGCCGATCCTGTGTGCAGGTCAGTCGCCGCCGGTGAGGGCGGCGACGAGGTCGGCGGCGGTGCGGCAGCGGTCGAAGAGCTCGCCGACGTGGGCCTTGGTGCCGCGCAGTGGTTCGAGGGTGGGGACGCGCTGCAGCGACTCGCGTCCGGGGATGTCGAAGATGACGGAGTCCCAGGAGGCGGCGGCGACGGATTCGCTGTATTGGCTGAGACAGCGGCCGCGGAAGTAGGCGCGGGTGTCGGTGGGCGGGTTTTCGACGGCGCGCTGGACTTCTTCCTCGGTGACGAGGCGCTGCATGCGGCCGCGGGCGACGAGCCGGTTGTAGAGGCCGCGGTCGGGCCGGATGTCGGAGTATTGGAGGTCGACGAGCTGGAGCCTGGGGTGGGACCAGGCGAGGCCGTCGCGGCTGCGGTAGCCCTCGAGGAGTTCGAGTTTGGCGACCCAGTCGAGCTCGCGGGAGAGTTGCATGGGGTCTTCGGCGAGGCGGGTGAGGACGGATTCCCACCGGTCGAGGATGTCCTTGTTCATCTCGTCCTGGGCGGTGCCGCGCTCTTCGACGTATTTGCGGGCTTGTTCGAGGTATTCCATCTGGAGCTGGACGGCGGTGAGCTTGCGTCCGTCGCGCATGGGAATCTCGTAGC
Source organism: Nonomuraea sp. (assembly GCA_036276095.1). Taxonomy (GTDB): domain Bacteria; phylum Actinomycetota; class Actinomycetes; order Streptosporangiales; family Streptosporangiaceae; genus Nonomuraea. The sequence continues at coordinate 18,619 of DASUCK010000508.1, forward strand.
GGCAGCTGGGGTCGTGTGAGACGGCCCTGAGCGCCTGGACGGGGTTTTCGACGGCGAGGTCGCGGGTGAGGAAGCCGTCTTCGATCATGGCGAGGACGAGCGCGGTGGAGCCGAGCTTGAGGTAGCTGGAGATCTCGGACATGTTGGCGTCGCCGATGATCACGTGCAGGCGCCGGTATTTCTCAGGGTCGGCGTGGGGCTCGTCGCGGGTGTTGATGATGGGCCGCTTGAGCGTGGTCTCCAGGCCGACCTCGACTTCGAAGAAGTCGGCGCGCTGGCTGATCTGGAAGCCCTCGCCGCGGGAGTCCTGGCCGATGCCGACCTTGCCGGCGCCGACGACGACCTGGCGGGAGACGAAGAAGGGGGTGAGGTGGCGGACGATGTCGGCGAAGGGGGTGGCGCGCCGCATGAGGTAGTTCTCGTGGCAGCCGTAGGAGGCGCCCTTGGCGTCGGTGTTGTTCTTGTAGAGCTGGATGGGCGCGTTGGAGGGGATGGCGGAGGCACGGGTGGCGGCGTCGTACATCACTCGTTCGCCGGCCTTGTCCCAGATGACCGCGGCGCGGGGGTTGGTGCACTCGGGCGAGGAGTACTCGGGGTGGGCGTGGTCGACGTAGAGGCGGGCGCCGTTGGTGAGGATGACGTTGGCCAGCCCGAGGTCCTCGTCGGTGAGCTGGCTGGGGTCGGCGACCTCCCTGGCGAGGTCGAAGCCGCGGGCGTCGCGCAGCGGGTTCTCCTCCTCGAAGTCCCAGCGGGCCCTGCGCGCGCGGGCCGCCGAGGCGGCCAGGTAGGCGTTCACGACCTGTGAGGAGGTCACCATCGCGTTGGCGCCTGGCTGGCCGGGTACGGAGATGCCGTACTCGGTCTCGATGCCCATCACCCGACGCACCGTCATGCAACACCCTCTGTTCGTCCGGATCTGTCTATCCGCCGTTTATATGCCCGAGCCTATGCCCTTCACAGTGCCCCAAGGCCACAAGGTTATGGCACCGACGCCTTTTCAACCTGTACGGCGGGGGCTGTGGTGGTTTGCCGGTGTCTGCGGGGTTTGAGTATCCGCTGGATGGGGCGTTCGGCAAAGGCGTACACCAGATACGACAGCAGGACGGCCGCCAGGACGGCGATGACGGCGATCATCCAGGGCGCCAGTTCGCCGGTGAGCACGGGGATGAGGGCCACCGCGACAACGGGATGGAACAGGTAAAGCGGGTAGGTCACTCCGCCCAGCGCGGTGAGGATCCTGGAGGGCTTGAGACGCAGGATCCCGATCGCGGCGAGCGCCGTCAACGCGAAGATCACGGTGATGGTGACGATCACGCTGGTGTCCGTGACGGGCATGTTCTTGAACCCGGCGGCGTCGATGCGCCGGTGCACGCGGGCGAGGGCGGAGTCGATGGCCATGCCGTACCCGGCGGCGACGTAGAGCCAGGGCAGCCAGAAGAAACCGTGCTTGTGGACGAGGTAGAGGCTCATGCCGGCCACGAAGTACGGGGCGTAGTCGGGCATGACGATCTCGTTGACGAGGTCGTTGTCCAGCAGCCCCGCGTGGCCGAGGACCTTGACGGCCAGCGCGGCGGTCAGCCAGATCCCGGCGAAGGCCAGGACCCGGCCGTACGTGACCCCGATGATCACGAGGATGGCCATCAGCAGGTAGAAGCGCAGCTCGGCCCAGAGCGACCAGTAGACGCCGCTGGCGTCGGTGACCTTGAACAGCCGCTGGAGCATCGTGGCGTTCACGAGGTAATCGCCTGAGGAAAGTTTTGGGTCGAGCGCTGTCGCGCCGGTGAGCCCGTAGAGGGCGGCGACGGCGCCGAGACTGAGCCAGTACGCGGGATAGAGCCGGACAAACCGGGACCGGGCGAACGCGCCGAGCCCGCGCCCCCACACCGTCATGAGGATGACGAACCCGCTGATGACGAAGAACAGCTCCACGCCCAGGATGCCGAGCCCGGCTAACGGCGCCAGGGCCGGGAACAGCTCGGCGGGCCGGTCGCCCCACACGGAGGCGTACGCGACCAGGTAGTGGAACGCGACCACGGCGATGGCGGCGAGGAAACGCAGGAGGTCGAGCTCGGCCAGGCGGCCGTCTTCCCGAGCGCGCTTGCGCCGCCGGCTGGGGGTGTGCACGCCCTCTTTGACGTCACATCGATCACTTTGGTTCCCATGGTCCCTCTGTTCCCACGAGCACCACGGTCGAGGTGTCGTCGAGGGCCAGGGCGGCGCGGGCGCCGGCGGTGAGGGCGAGCAGGCCGGCGGCCCCGGCGGCGCCGCAGCCGGGCAGGGCGGCGCTTCTGGGATCCGGAACGCGAAGAGCGGGAGGGCCCGGGGCCGTCCCGCTCTTCGCGTGGTCGTTACAGGTACTGGCCGGTGTTGGCCACCGTGTCGATGGAGCGGCCGGCTTCGGTGCCCTGCTTGCCGGAGACCAGCGTGCGGATGTAGACGATCCGCTCGCCCTTCTTGCCGGAGATGCGGGCCCAGTCGTCGGGGTTGGTGGTGTTGGGCAGGTCCTCGTTCTCGGAGAACTCGTCTACGCAGGCCGTGAGCAGGTGCTGCACCCGCAGGCCCTTCTGGCCGGTTTCGAGGAACTGCTTGATGGCCATCTTCTTGCCCCGGTCGACGATGTTCTGGATCATCGCGCCGGAGTTGAAGTCCTTGAAGTAGAGGACTTCCTTGTCGCCGTTGGCGTAGGTGACCTCGAGGAAGCGGTTCTCCTCGCTCTCTTGGTACATCCGCTCGACGACGCTCTGGATCATGCCCTGGATGGTCGCGTCGCGGGAGCCGCTGTGCTCGGTCAGGTCTTCGGGGTGGAGCGGCAGGTCGGGGAGCAGGTACTTGGAGAAGATGTCCTTGGCCGCCTCGGCGTCCGGCCGCTCGATCTTGATCTTCACGTCCAGGCGGCCGGGCCGCAGGATCGCGGGGTCGATCATGTCCTCGCGGTTGGAGGCGCCGATGACGATGACGTTCTCCAGCCCCTCCACACCGTCGATCTCCGACAGCAGCTGGGGGACGATGGTGTTCTCGACGTCGGACGACACGCCGGAGCCGCGGGTGCGGAAGATCGAGTCCATCTCGTCGAAGAACACGATCACCGGGGTGCCCTCGGAGGCCTTCTCACGGGCGCGCTGGAAGACCAGGCGGATGTGCCGCTCGGTCTCGCCGACGTACTTGTTGAGCAGCTCGGGGCCCTTGATGTTGAGGAAGAAGCTCTTGCCTTCCTGGCCGGTGCGCTCGGCGACCTGCTTGGCCAGGGAGTTGGCCACGGCCTTGGCGATGAGCGTCTTCCCGCAGCCGGGCGGGCCGTACAGCAGCACGCCCTTGGGGGGGCGCAGCTTGTGCTCCCTGAACAGGTCGGCGTGCAGGTAGGGCAGCTCGATGGCGTCCCGGATCTGCTCGATCTGCCTGCCGAGGCCGCCGATCTCGTGGTAGGAGATGTCGGGAACCTCTTCGAGCACGAGCTCTTCGACTTCGGACTTGGGTATGCGCTCGTAGACGTAGCCGGAGCGGGGTTCGAGCAGGAGCGAGTCGCCGGCCCGCACGGGCTGGCCGATCAGCGACTCCGCCAGCCGCACGACGCGCTCTTCGTCGGCGTGCGAGATGACCAGGGCCCGCTTGCCCTCGTCCAGCAGTTCCTTGAGCATCACGATCTCGCCGACTTCTTCGTAGCCGAGCGCTTCGACCACGTTGAGCGCCTCGTTGAGCATGACCTCCTGGCCGCGCTTCAGCGAATCGACGTCGACGGCGGGGCTGACGTTCACCCTGAGCTTGCGGCCTCCGGTGAACACCTCGATCGTGCCGTCTTCTCTGGCCTCCAGGAAGGTGCCGAAGCCGGATGGCGGCTGCGCCAGCCGGTCGACCTCCTCCTTGAGGGCGACGATCTGGTCCCTGGCCTCTTTCAGTGTGGCCACCAGGCGCTCGTTCTGGCCGGTCACGGCCGCGAGGTTCGCCTGTGCCTCATGAAGACGCTCTTCGAGGACCCTGGCCTGACGGGGTGACTCGGCCAGCTTCCGCCTCAGCGCTGTGATCTCCTCCTGGAGGAAGGAGACCTGTGTTGAAAGATCAGCGACCTCCCGTTCGCGCTGCGCGGCTCGAGCCTCAGCATCATCGCGAGCTGCCACGCCCCGTCACCTCCTTCCCAGTCGAGGGCGACTACTTAGGACCTTACCTATCTCGGGCCCCTCCGTAACCTGGCCGGGCAGTGTTCGTAGAGTGACAATCAGTATTCGGTGAATAATCCTCAATAGTGCGTTTAATACTCCCAGCATATGAACACGGCGATCTGTTCCCGTGTCACGCACGAACGCACTCTCGTGGCCAAATTGTCATAGTTCCTCGGTGGTCCCCTTCGGTCGTCGGCGTCTCGGCGGGGGCGTCACCCCGTCCGCCATGCGGCGAGCGGTGACGAGGAACCCCGTGTGGCCGATCATCCGATGATCCGGTCTCACCGCGAGTCCTTCGACATGCCAGTCGCGAACCAGGGTCTCCCACGCATGCGGCTCGGTGAAACACCCGTGATCGCGAATGACCTCGACCGTCTTGGACAGCTGCGTCGTCGTGGCGACGTAGCAGCAGATCACCCCGCCGGGCGTGAGCGCCTTGGCGGCGGCGTCGACGCACTCCCACGGGGCCAGCATGTCGAGGATCACGCGGTCGACGTCGGACTCGTCGATGGAGCCGACCAGGTCGCCGACCACCAGGCGCCAGTTGTCGGCGGCCGGGCCGCCCTCCTCGGCCCCGAAGAACCTCTCGACGTTCTTGCGGGCCACGTCGGCGAACTCCTGGCGGCGCTCGTAGGAGGTCACGTGCCCCTCCGGGCCGACGGCGCGCAGCAGGAAGCACGTCAGCGCGCCCGAGCCGACCCCGGCCTCGACCACCCGGGCGCCGGGGAAGACGTCGGCCATGCCGACGATCATCGAGGCGTCCTTCGGGTAGATGACGGCCGCGCCGCGCGGCATGGCCAGGGTGTAGTCCTGCAGCAGGTGGCGGAAGGCGAGGTAGGGGGTGCCGCCGGAGGAGCGCACGACGGAGCCTTCAGGCTGCCCGATCAGGTCGCTGTGAGGGATGGCGCCCTTGTGGGTGTGGAAGACGCCGTCCTCCTTCAGCGTGATCGTGTGGCGCTTGTTCTTGGGGTCGGTGAGCTGCACCTGATCCCCCGCCCGGAATGGCCCATGCCTGCGGAAACCCATGGCCGCAAGGTTATAGGGGTTTCGAGCCCGTCCGGACGCGCGGTATCTATGGGGGATGCTCCCGCGCGACGTGATCTCCACCGGTTCCCTCATCCTGCGGCCTCCCGCGGCGGGCGACGCGGAGGCGATCGTCAGGACCTGCGGCGATCCGGTGACCGCCCGGTTCCTGCCGCTGCTGCCCTCCCCGTACGCCGCCGGCGACGTGGACGCGTACTTCCGCCTCGCCGATACCCGGTGGCGGGAGGGCGGCGCCGAGTTCGCCGTGAGCGAGAACGGCCAGTACGTGGGCTCCGTCGGCGTGCGCCCGCCGGACCGGTGGGGCGCGGCCGGGATCGACTACGTGGTGGCCCCGTGGGCGCGGGGCAAGCGCGTGGCCTCCACAGCGGTGAGGGCGGTCACCGACTGGGCTTTCGACCACGGGGTGCGCCGCGTCGAGCTGGAGGCCGAGGTGGAGAACGTCGCCGGCCTGCGGGTGGCCTACCGGACCGCCTTCCACGAGGAGGGGCGCAGGCGCGACGCCCTGCGGCTGCGCGACGGCCGGTACGTCGACGTGGTGAGCTTCGCCCGGCTGCGCGACGACGCCGCGCCCGCGACGTTGGAGCCGTACCTGCCGTTCTTCGAGGGCGGGCAGTTGTCCGACGGGGTGGTGCGGCTGACGCCGCTCGCCCTGGCGGACGCCGCCGACTATCACCGGATGATGGCCGAGCCGAGCGTGGCCGCCTACGCGGTCTCGCCGCCCGGCACGCTGGAGGACGACGAGCGGCGCTGCCGCTACACCGGCTACTGGTGGGTGTCGGGGCAGCGGATCGAGCTGGCCGTCCGGGACGCGGAGTCCGGGGAGTTCGCCGGGCACCTGCAGCTGACGCAGGTGGTGCCGGCGCTGGGGCAGGCGATGGTGGGCTACTCGCTGGTGCCGGCGTTCCGCGGCAGGGGATTCATGACGCGGGCGGTGCGGCTGCTGGTGGACTGGGCGTTCGCGCGTACGTCGCTGCGCCGCGTCGTGGCCGGCACCGACGCGACGAACGCGGCCTCGCAGCGGGTGCTGGAACGGGCCGGGTTCAGCCGGGAGGGCGTGCACCGGGAGATGTTCCCGAAGGTCGGCGGGCGGTGGGCCGACGACGTGGCGTGGGCCCGGCTGCGGTCGTGACCGGGGTCGGCGGGCGTGCGGGCGCTGCTCTCCTGGCGGGCGGGTGCGCGGCGTTGCCCGGCCGGTCGGCGGCGTACGGAGATGCCTGGCTTGTGGGTCGGAATGGGCAGAAATCCCGATTTCCTGTTGAGGTCTAGTCAAGGGACGCGTCGAGAGTGATAGTCGGGGCACCCGCATTCGAGAGTCGCGTGATCGGCTTGCGCGATCTCGCCGCCTCGGCCCGAGGGATCACCGCGATGCCATACAACCGTGTCGATGTCGCCATGCGTGAACTCATCGCCGCGTTCTCCTGTCTGGAGTCGGCGGACCTGGTCGACAGGCTGGCCCGCGCCGCGGCGGCCGTCGCGGGCACCGCGTACGCGGGGTTCGTACGCGTGGACCCGCTGCGGCAGGAGGCGCTGTCCGTCCACGTGCACGCGCCGCCCGGCGACCCGCTGCGGGTGCGGCGCTGGCTGGTGGAATCCGGGGTGCTGAAGGAACTGGCGGTCTCGCCCGGGCCGGTCCGGCTCACCCACGACCCGGCCGTGGGCGAGCCGGGGTTCCTGGCCACTCCCGTGCCGCTGGTGACGCGGGACCACACGTTCGTGTGGGTGGCCGGGCGCGGGTTCGGCGACGGCGACGAGCACGTGCTCGGCCGGTTCGCGACGGCGGCGGGGCGGGCGCTGGAGGCGGCCAGCGGGCTGGAGGCGGCGGTACGTCTGTTGCGGGGCGTACGGGCTTTCCGACCGGCGTAGGTGTTCTGAGGGCCGTTACGGGCGTCCCGATCGGTGGGATTGGGGTGGCCGGTTGAGGCGGGAATTCGCGGGCGGACGTCGGCGGAGGTACCTGGGCCGCCAGGTCACCCTTTGTGTGATATTTCGATAATCAACGGTTTACTTCCGGCCGATGGCGACATTTAGTGGTGCGGGTTGCCGTAGAGCGAAATATGCGCTTTTTGCCCCTTCTTCCGGCGTGCTCTCTTGCCGGCATCCACGGCGGCACAGGGTCCGGTTGGACGGCGCACGCGATCCGAGGCTCTCGGGTCGCGGGTGGTGGTCGCGGGATCGTGGTCGCGGAATCGTGGTCGCGGGTCATTAGTCGCGGGTCGCGGTTCAGGGCTCATGGGCTCGTGTTCTTGGCTCGTGGCCTGCCGGATTCGGTCCGTTCCGTACCTCCGTCAGGTATGTCTTGTTTGTGGCTAGGTTTCTTATTGTCGGCGGGAGCGGGTTTCTCGGGAGCGAACTCGTCCGGATGTGCGCGGCGGCCGGTCATGAGGTCGGGGCGACGTACCTGACCAGGCCGGGAGAGCGGCCCGGGGTCGCGTGGCTGGCGCTGGACGTTCGGTCACGGGCCGACGTGGTCGCCGCGGCACGGGCGTTCCGGCCGGAGGTGACGATCAACGCCGCGTACCGGCAGGCCGACTGGGCCTCCACCGCCGACGGCGCCGCGCATGTCGCCGTGGCCGTGGCCGGCGCGGGCGGGCGCCTGGTGCACGTCTCCAGCGACGTCGTGTTCTCGGGGACCGCCCACAGCTACGACGAGACGGCCGTGCCGGACCCGGTGAGCCCGTACGGGGCGGCCAAGGCGGCGGCGGAGACGGCCGTCCGCGCCGTCATTCCCGAGGCCGTGATCGCCCGTACGTCGTTGATCGTGGGGCACGGGACGTCGCCGCACGAGGCTCTCGTCCGCGACCTGGCCACCGGGCGGCGGGACGGGGTGCTGTTCACCGACGACGTACGCTGCCCCGTCCACGTCACCGACCTCGCCGCGGCCCTCCTGGAGGCGGGGCTCGGCGGCGGTCCCGGCATCTGGCGCCTGGCCGGCCCGGACGCGCTGACCCGGTACGAACGGGGCGTCCTGATCGCCCGCCGAGACGGCCTGGACCCGACCCGCCTCCGACCAGGCCGCCGCGCCGACACACCCCTCCCCGGCCCGTACACGCTGCGCCTGGACTCCACAGCCACCCGGCACCGCCTCCAGACCCGCCTCCGCGGCGCCCACGAGTTCCTGACACCCCCACCTAGCTGACCGGCCCCAGGAACGCCAGCGCGACGACCCCGCAGCCGTCCACCCACCGCGGGCCACCCGACCACCCGGCCGATCATTGCGGGCGTCGTCGGTGGTACGGGCACGGCCGTCCAGTCGCACGCCGCTCCGCGCCGCTGCGGCGGCACGCCGGCAGATCACGGCTACGGGCGGTCGACGGCGGGGCGGTGGCACGGGTGACGGGCGGACGGGGGTCGGTCGGCGGGGTGCCGGGGCGGGCCGGCTGCTTCGGCCGGTCGTGGGTGAGACGCCGCGTCCCCGGGTTTCTCGGCCGGGG
>DASUCK010000509.1:0-29032 GCA_036276095.1 Nonomuraea sp.
GTACAGCGCGACCAGGGCTCCGGCGGCCTCGGTGCGGAGGCCGTGGTGGGGGCTGTCCAGGGCCTCCTCGTACGCCTTCCGCGCCTCCCCCGGCGCGTCGTCCGCCAGCAACCCGCCCAGCAGGTATCCGACCCACGCCGCCAGCACCGGATGCCCGCCGGCGCGCGCCTTCTGAAGCAGGGCGACCGCTTCGTCCCGGTCCGGCAGGATCTCCTTGGCGAGCGTGGCCGCGTACGACAGCGCCAAAGGGTCCCCGGCCCCCGCCGCCGCTCGCACCATCCGGACCGTCTCCGCCAGCGGCTGCCCGAGCGAGGCCATGACCTGCGCGCACACCGCGGTGCCCACGGCCGCCACGGCGGGGTCGGGGTGACGCGTGACCGCACGGTGCCGGGCCAGCCCTTCCTCCCGCCCGAGCCGCTGGTGGTCGACCACGGCGCGCAGCACGGGGTGCGGCTCGTCGCCGGAGATCCGCAGCAGGTGCAGCAGGAAGGCGGCGGCGAAGCCCTGGCCGACGTCGTCGCCCTCGGCCACGTACGTCAACAGCTCGTCGGCCTGCTCCCGGTCGCCCTCCCCCAGCTCCAACCCGGCCAGCGCCACCATGGCCCGGACGGACTGCGCGCCCGCCCCGGCGTCGGCCGCGCCGCGCAGCAGCCGCCGCGCGGCCGGCAGGTCGCCGGCCCGCAGCCGGTCGAGCGCGGCGTCGACGTCCTGGACGGCCTGCTCCGCCACCGGGTCGGCGAGCGGCTGCCGCCGGTCGTCGTGGTCGAGCAGCAGCCTGGCGCGGAACGCGGCGTCGGGGTCGGCGTGCCCGGCGGCCAGCCGGGCCAGCCGCATGACCTCCGCGTACGCCTCGGGCCGCTGGTCGAGCAGCAGCCCGAGCATGGTGACGCAGACCCCGGCCCACTCGCTCTCCCCGGCTTCGAGCACCGCGCGCACGGCGGCCAACGCCTCGGCGGTCCGGCCGGCTTCGGTGTGCAGCTGGGCGAGGCACGCCTGGGCCTGCAAAACCTGGTCGCGCTGCCCGCTGGCGATCACCCGGTGGAAGATCGCCCTGGTCTCGTCCTCGTCGCCGAGCTGGGCGGTGACCTTGGCCAGCTCGATCAGGGACGGGAGCCGGATCTCCGGGCGCGGGTCCTCGGCCGCCCTGCGGTAGGCGGCGGCGGACTCGGCGTACTCGCCGAGGTCCACCAGCACCGCGCCGAGCAGCTTGTACGCCATCGTGAGGTGATCGGGGTGACCGACCGCGATGGCGTGCTCGCACACCTGCCGGGCCGACTCGAAGTCCGCCCGTTCGGCGTACAGCTGGAAGAGCCGGAACGCCGCCCGCGACACCACATCGGGATCCCCGCACGTCAGCAGCGCGCGGTGGTCCGCCTCGCCGGAGGCGGCGGCGAGCAGGTCGCGGGCCGAGGCCGGGTCGTTGTCGAACTCCGGCAGTTCCAGGCGCCTGGCCAGCTCGGCCACGGCGGGGCTGTCGCAGCGGCGGGCGCGTTCCAGCGACTCCCGGGCGCCCGCGGCGTCGCCCAGCTGCGTGCACACCAGCACCAGCGCCGTGTCGGCGAGCGCGGCCACCTCGAAGTCGGCGCCGTCGGAGGCGATCATCAGCACGCGGTGCGCCGCCGCCCACTCCTTGGCGTTGACCAGCATCATGCCCATGGCCATGGCCGAGCGCTGCCCGAACACCGGGTCACCGGACTGGATCACCGACCGGTGGGCCGCCTCCGCGCCGTCGAGGTCACCCTGCTCCTGCAGCAGCCCGGCCAACAGGTGCGACGCCTCCGGGTCGCCCGTGGCCGCGATCTGCCTGAACAGCGCCGCGGCCCGGTCCAGTTCGCCCGCTTTCCAGCACCGCATGGCCGCGTCCAGCTGTTCTGACGCCATACTTCACTCCAACGTCCGTCAACAATGTGAAAAAGCTACACATGTGTCGCCGTGGTCACCGGGCATTCCGAGATCTCCGGTACGCGCCCGCCGTGCTCCGCGCGAGCCGTAGCGTGGATCCCATGGCCAAGGCGTTCTGGATCGACCAGGAGTTCGACAGGGATCGTGACGGGCGCTACGCCGTGCACGTGCGCAAGAACCTGGAGGAGTTCGAGTGGGGTGACATCGCGCCGGTCAGGTTCGCCTGCGCGGCGTGGCGGCTGGCCACCCCGCCGTCCCTCACCCCCGGCTACGTGCGATGGGACCGCCGCGTCCTGGAGGCCACCTGCCACCGCAACACCTGGGACGGCTCGCTCTACGCCCGCGTCCGGCTGGTCTCCCCGCTCCCCGAGGAGCTGACCAGGTCGCGGGCGTGGTGGCGCGACCGCGGCTGGCTGGGCTGGCAGGAGACCTTCGGCCAGTACGTCGAGCCGTCCCAGCAGGACCTCGCCAGGATCCCGTTCCTGCGCGCGGCCCTGCTGGTCGAGGCCCCGGTGCCGCTCGACGACCTGCCGCCGGAGCCGGAGGGCCCCCACGACGACGTCGAGCAGCGCGCCCACCGCGCCGTCGCGGTGCTGGCCCGCGAGCTCGACGCCCTGGTCTCCCCCGTGCTCGACCAGCTCGGCGGCTGACATGTTTGGTTGACGGCTGGGTAGCAGGCGTCGCATGAGGATCCTGCTCACTCTGGCGGCGCTGGCCGCGGTTTCGGGCTGCGCGGTCGACACGGCCTCCCCCGCGCGGGCCGCCGAGCGGTTCCACGCCGCGCTGGCCGCGCACCGGGAGGAGGCCGCCTGCGGGATGCTCAGCCGCAAGACCGCGGAGAAGCTGCCCGACCCCGGCCAGTCGTGCGCCGGCGCGCTGCGCGAGCTGCGGCTGGGCCCCGGCGGCACGGCCACCGCGGTGACCGTGTGGGGCGAGGAGGCTCAGGTGCGGCTGGCCGGCGACACGCTCTTCCTCCACCGCTTCAGCGACGGCTGGCGGGTCCGGGCGGCCGGCTGCGAGCCGGTCCGCGACCTGCCGTACGAGTGCGAGGTGGAGGACTGATGCGGACGGTGTTCGCGCTGACCGTGATCGTGATCGTGGTCGGGCTGGCCTGGTTCTTCGCGGTGGGGTGGTCGCGGCTGTGAAGCGGTGGCTCAAGGAGAACTCGCTGGCGCTGGCCTTCCTGGTCATGTTCCTGCTGGCGGTGGCGGGCCAGGCGGTGGCCGGGCACCTGGAGTTCAACGACCGCCAGATGGCCGAGGGCAGCGAGCCGGTCTCGCTGTGGCAGTACGTGGCGTCCTCGTCGTTCGCCGTGGACGTGGCCGAGAACTGGCAGTCGGAGTACCTGCAGTTCTTCCTGTACATCATGCTCACGGTCTGGCTCGTGCAGAAGGGCTCGCCGGAGTCCAAGGAACTGCACGCGATCGGGGCCGAGACGGACGAGCGGCAGCAGATCGGCGAGTACGCGACCGCCGAGTCCCCCCGCTGGGCCAGCGCCGGGGGGCTGCGGCTGTGGCTGTTCAGCAACTCGCTCGGGCTGGTGATGGGGACCGTGTTCCTGCTGTCGTGGCTGGCGCAGTCGGTGGCGGGGCAGGCGGCGTACAACGCCGAGCGGCTCAGCGACCTGCGGGACGCGGTGTCGTGGGGCGCGTACGTCACCTCGCCGGAGTTCTGGAACCGGAGCCTGCAGAACTGGCAGTCGGAGCTGCTGGCGGTGCTCTCGATGGTGGTGCTGTCGATCTACCTGAGGCAGCGCGGGTCGCCCGAGTCGAAGCCGGTGGGGGCGTCGCACGTGGCCACGGGCGTGGAGGGCTGACCGGTGACGACGGCGACGACGCGGGTGCCGGGGGCGAAGGCGCCGTGGCGGGCGAGGTCGAGGATGCCGTAGAGCATTTTGGCGACGTAGACTGCTTCAACCTGATATTTCGCGATGAATCGCTGCAGGGCGGGGGTTGTTCGGGCGTAGCCGCCGAAGTGGTAGTCGAAATTGATCTCCCAGTTCGACCACGTCCGGCCGTACGCCTCCCGCTGCAGCCTCGCCACCTCACCGGCCAGGAACCCCGCGCCCTTCAGCACCGCGAACCCGATCGCGCGCCTCCCCTCCGGCAGCCCCGCCGAGATCCCGGCCAGTGTGCCGCCCGTCCCCACCGGGCAGCACACCACGTCGTACGGCACCGCGATCTCCCCCGGCAGCTCGGCGCAGCCGCGCACGGCCACCGCGTTGCTGCCGCCCTCGGGCAGGATCGCGAGGTCCTCGCCCCATCGCGCCCGCAGCCGCGCGCGCACCTCCTCGGTGTGCTTGAGCCGGTAGGAGGCCCGGTCGAGGTAGGTGAGCGTCATGCCGCAGGACACGGCGTGGGCCAGGCACGGGTTGAGCGGCAGGTGCTCCTCGCCGCGGATGACGCCGATCGTCTCGACGCCGTGGCGGCGGCCGGCCTCGGCGACCGCCCTGATGTGGTTGGAGTGGGCGCCGCCGAACGTGAGCAGCCGGCGCCCGGCCAGGTGGGGGCCCAGGTTGTACTTGAGCTTGCGCGGCTTGTTGTCGTCGTGCATCAGGAACACCCGGACGTGACCGAGCCCTGCGTCCAGGAGCTCCTCCATGGCGCTAGTCTACGGTCGGGTCCTTGTTGAGGAGTGTTCGATTATGCGCGTTGTTGAAGCTTTCCGTGCCGCCTTCGGCGCGGGCCCCCGGGCCGTCTGGCGCGCCCCCGGCCGCGTCAACCTGATCGGCGAGCACACCGACTACAACGACGGCTTCGTGCTGCCGTTCGCGGTGCCGTGGGGGGTGACGGCGGCGATCACGCCGCGCGCCGACCGGACGATCCGGCTCCTCTCGCTCCAGTCCTCCGGCGGGCCCGTCACGATCGCGGACCACGCCGAGTCCACCGGCTGGACCCGCTACGTCGTCGGCGTCCTCGCCATGCTCGGCGACCGCGTCACCGGGGCGGACATCGCCGTCGACGGCGACGTGCCGCAGGGCGCGGGGCTCAGCTCCAGCGCCGCACTCGAAGTCGCCGTCGCCTCCGCGCTCAACGACCTCCACGGCCTCGGCATGTCACCCATGGAGATCGCCCTCCTCGGCCAGCAAGCCGAGAACGACTTCGTCGGCATGCCCTGCGGGATCATGGACCAGGCCGCGTCGGCGCTGTGCGCTGAAGGGCACGCGCTGTTCCTCGACTGCCGCTCGCTCGGCTTCAGGAACATCCCGCTCGACCTGGCCGCGCACGGGCTCAGCGTCCTCATCATCGACACCCACGTCCACCACGCGCACGCGGGCGGCGAGTACGCCAAGCGCCGCGCCGAGTGCGAGTCCGCCGCCCGCAAGCTCGGCGTCCCGGCCCTGCGGGACGTGACCGACCTGGCGGCGGCGCTCGGGCGGCTCCAGGGCGACGAACGCCGGCGCACCATGCACGTCGTCACCGAGAACCACCGCGTCGAGGCCCTGATCGGCCTGCTGCGCGCGGGCGCCGTCACCGAGATCGGCGCCCTCCTGAACGCCTCCCACCTGTCCTTGCGGGACCAGTACGAGGTGTCGTCGCCGGAGCTGGACGTGGCCGTGGAGGCCGCCATCAGGGGCGGCGCCCGGGGTGCCCGCATGACCGGCGGCGGCTTCGGCGGCTCCGCCATCGCCCTGGTGGCCGACGACCGCCTGCAGTCCGTCCAGGACTCGGTGACCCGCGCCTACGCCGACCGCGGCTTCCAACCGCCCCGTTTCCTCCCCGCCACCCCCGCCCCCGGCGCCCACCGCCTGTCGTAGCACCATCACAGACGCCCCGGCGGAAACGCCGGCCTCCCGTCGACCTGCTACGGCGGCGTCGGCAGGTCCGTCGTCACGGGTCTCCCGAGCGGCACGGCCGCACGGGCGCGGTGGGAGGGCGCCGTCACAGGGGCGGGAAGTTCGGAGGGCGGCGTTCGAGGAAGCTGGTGACGCCTTCGGCGAAGTCGGGGCGGGTGAAGGAGGCGAGCATCTCGCGGGTGGCGGTCTTCGCCGACTCCTCCAGCGTGGTGTCCCAGTCGCGCCAGACCTGCCGCTTGATGACCGCCATCGACGCCGGCGAGCTGTGCCGGGCCAGCTCCAGCGCGTACGCCTGCGCCTCCGCGACCACCCCGCCCCCGGGGACCGCCCGGTTGACCAGCCCCATCTCGTAAGCCTCCCGCCCGGTGAACACCCGCCCCGAGAGCAGGACGTCCATGGCCCGCTGCTGCCCCATGATCCGCGGCAGCACCCACGACAGCCCGTACTCGGCGATCAGCCCGCGCCGCGGGAAGGCGGTGGTCCACTTGGCGTCCTCGGCGGTGAAGACCAGGTCGCAGACGAGGGCGTGCACCATGCCGAGCCCGGCGCAGGCGCCGTTCACCGCCGCGATGACCGGCTTGCCGACCGTCGTCGGGAACGTGTGGGGCCGCGGGTCGGGGGCCTCGTCGTACGAGCCGGACCGGATGGCGTCCAGGGTCGTGAAGTCGGCTCCCGAGCAGAACCCCTTGCCCGCGCCGGTGACCACGACGGCCCGGACCGCCGGGTCCTTCTCCGCCTCCTCCAGCAGGTCGAAGTAGCGCCGGCCCATCGCGTCCGTCCAGGCGTTGAGCGTGTCGGGACGGTTGAAGGTCAGCGTCAGCACGCCCTGGTCGACTGATGAGAGCACGAGTTCCGCCATGCCCCAACAGAACCATGTTCTGGCCTCTGGCGGCAAGGGGCGGCCCGCCCGCCGCCGACCTGGCGGCGCTACGGGCGCGGCGGACGGTGGTGGACGAAGGCCGGGGTGAGGACGCTGGTGTCGTAGTAGCGGTGGAAGACCGGAGTGGCGCCGCCCGACAGCGGCGGCACGATCCACGACCAGTCGGCCGGGCAGACCCGCCCCGCCTTCTCCTCCTTCGCCAGGTGCGTGAGGAAGCGCCGCGACTCGGTGTGGTGGTCGGTCATGGTCACCCCGGCCGCCTCGAACGAGTGCAGCACCGCCACGTTCAGCTCCACCAGCGCGTGGTCCCGCCACAGCGAACGCTCGGTGGAGGTGTCCAGGCCGAGCCGCTCGGCCACCACGGGCAGCTGGTCGTACCGGTCGGTGTCGGCGAGGTTGCGGACGCCGATCTCCGTGCCCATGTACCAGCCGTTGAACGGCGCGCACGGGTAGCAGATGCCGCCGATCTCCAGGCACATGTCCGAGATCGCGGGCACGGCGTGCCAGCGCAGCCCCAGGTCGGCGAACCACGGGTACTCCGGGTGCGCCAGCGGCACCTCAAGGACGGCGTCGCCGGGCAGGTGGCACAGCAGCGGGTCGCCGAGCCCCGGTTGGATGATCAGCGGCAGCACGTCGAACCGGCCGCCCCTGCCGCCGGTCCAGCCCATGGCCTTGGCCGCGTCGGTGAGCGCGGCGTTCGCGGGGTCGCCGACGATCCGGCCGCCGCCGGTGCGGTGCCCGGCGTAGCGGACGAGCTGGGCGTTGCGGATGCGGGGGCCGGGCAGGGCGGGGGTGTCGGGCGGGAAGACGGTGATGGTGGGACGGATCTTTCCGGTGCCGGTGGCCTCGCGCAGGTGGCCCACGCAGTCGAGGGCGACCCCTTCGGGGGTGCGTACGTGCCGGCGGTCGCGGACGCGCAGCGAGCGCCAGTAGAGCCGGCCGATGCAGCGGCTGCTGTTGCGCCAGGCCACCCGGGCGCCGAACTCCAGCTCCTCGTACGTGTGCGAGTAGGTGCCCGTGCGGGCGATGTCCCTGGCGACGTCGCGCAGCCGGGCCGCCAGGCCGCCGGCGGACGGATTCTCGGCGTGGTAGAGCCTGATGAAACGCTCGGCCTCCCGCAGGTCGGCGGTTCGCCCCAGCCAGGAGCGCACGGTGGGGACATCGAGTGGACGCAAGGACGTGATCCAGGTACGCACGCGGCACCAGCACTTCTCCGTCAGCGGATCGCCCCACCGGGTCCGGGTTTCCGGCGGCACGTCCTGGTGGCGGCGCCCTCTCCTCGCCGCCGTCGGAACCTTCCCGCGGCTCCGGCCCCAGGGACCGGTTCGCCTATCCTTCCGTGGCCCGCCCCGGTTTGTCCCGCCGAATCGAAAAACTTGTGAGCGTACTGTCACAAAGCGTGAAAAGCTTCCACCTGAACAGCGGCTGAAGACACCGGAAGGGATCTTCAGCGACCTACGGCCGAGACAGGGAGCCCCGGGATGACACGGATCTCGGGACGAAGGGGGCCTCGGGACGAAACGTGCGTTGAGCCGATACCGGGGCGAAACAGACAAGGCCCGCCACGAACAGTGGCGGGCCTTGGGATAAAGCTCCCGCGATAGGACTCGAACCTATAACCTGCCGGTTAACAGCCGGCTGCTCTGCCGTTGAGCTACGCGGGATCGATCGGTCTGCGCTGATCACCAGGGTTTTTGGCCCGTTCGTCTTGCGCAGGAATAGATTAGCGCACTCCAGGAGTGCGTGTCGCATCGTTAGCGGGGTAGGCCCGGAGACAGCGGAGGTGCGAAATGCGATATCGGATGACATTCGCTGCCGGCCTGGCGATCGGGTACGTGCTCGGCAGCCGGGCGGGCCGCGAACGGTACGAGCAGATCAGGCGCGCGGCGCAGCGCGTCGCCGACAACCCGCGGGTGCAGGAGCTCGCGGGCGTGATGGGGGCGCAGGCCTCGAAGTACGCGGGCATGGCCAGGACGCGGATGGGCGACACGCTGCAGCACCGGCTGCCGTTCCTGGGCGGTGACGCGCACAAGCACGACGGCGGCACGGGCTGGCCGGACGAGGACGCCGCCCCGGAGGACAAGCCGCGCGAGAGCGGCATCTCGTACTGAGGAGGCGGCATGGGTGTGTGCGAGGTCACACGCCCATGCTGCGGCGTACGCCCTCGAGCGCCTGCTCGGCCTGGGCGCGCAGGCCGGGGTCGGCCGGGTCGAGGCCGTCGTCGAAGACGAGGGTCCAGCCGAGCATCTCGCCGCCCGGCCGGCGCCTGGCCACCAGCCGCACCCCGCCCCTGCCGGGCAGGCTGACGTGTTTGTTGACCACGATCGTCGCGTTGACCCGCTCGCGTACGGTCTCCGGCAGCATGCGCGGCTCGGCGATTCGCTCGGCGTGCCACCCGCCGTCCATGGTGAGCACCCGTAGCCCCTGCTCGTCCCACGACGCCTTGTCGATCTCCTCGTACGGCACCCGCGTACCGTCGGCCAGGAACAGCGCGAGGTCGGTGGCCACCACGTGGCCGTCGTCGGACCTGGCGAACGTCAGCACCCGCTCCCCCGGCTCCAGGCGGAGGGACGCGCGCACGTCGGCGGGCAGGCGGCGGAAGAAGCTCATTCCTCAACGGTATCGGCGAGCAGGTCGAGGGTAAGCGCCGCGCTCCAGGAGAAGTCCCGGCACCCGCGCCCGCTGCCGTCGAACGGGTCGAAGCACTCCCGGAACCCGGCCTGCCGGACGAGCCGCAGCGTGCCGTTGGTGAGCTGCTGGGCGAGGTGGTCGAGGGAGTGGACGGCGGCGGCCCGGCGCAGCAGCCAGTTGGTGTTCACCCAGGAGGGGCCGCGCCAGTAGCGGGTGCGGTCGAACTGGGCGGCGCGGATCTCGCAGCTCGGCACCGGGTAGCCGGTGGCGCCCATGAACCGGGCCGACTCCAGCAGTTGCACGGCGGCCTGCAGGTGCTCGCCGGGCAGCCCCGGGTCGAGCAGCGGCCCGAACCCGCCCACCGTGCACACCTTGATCAGCCGGCCGGCGCGCAGGTCCCTGGCGTAGAAGGCGCCGTCCCAGAGGCGGTCGAGCATGGCCCGCCGGAGGCGTTCGGCCTGTTCCAGGTGGGGGGCCGGGTCGGCGTGCGCGAGCGGGGCCAGGTCGGCCAGGGCCTGGCAGGAGGCCAGCCAGATGCCGTTGAACATCGGGTCCTCGACGGCGAACGGGTGCTCGTCGCGCAGGTACTCGGCGCGGTAGCCGGCGTCGCGGTAGCGCATGGCGAGCCAGACGTACCGGTCGTGGTGGCTGTCGGGGTGGCGTTCTGCGAGTTCGACGGGGCGGTGGCCGTACCGGATCGCGGGGAGCGCGGCCAGGGGATCGTCCCAGGCGGGGCTGTCGTCCATGCCGGACTCCCACGGGTGCACGATCGCGGCCAGGCCGGCGCCGCCGAGGTCGCGGGCCGCGGCGAGGTAGGCGTGCTGGGCGACCAGCGCCGGATACGCCTTCCTGACGAAGGTCTCGTCGCCGGTGTGCTGGTAGAGCCACCACAGGGCCAGCCCGTGCAGCGGGGGCGCGGTCAGGCCGGAGGTGAGCACGGGCGGCGCGGCCTCGTTCTCCTGCGAGCGCCACACCGACGGCCCGGGAAAGTACGCCTCCCGGGTGTGGAAGACGATGTGCGGCACCATCCCGGTCGCCCACTGCCCGCGCAGCAGGCTGAGCAGCTCGTCGCGGGCCCGGCCCGGCCGGTGCCTGGCCAGGCCGATCACGACGAACGCGGAGTCCCAGCTCCATTGGTGCGGGTAGAGCCCTGGCGCGGGCACGGTGCCAGAGCCCGTCCAGTTCGCCTCGAGCACGGCCATGGCCTCGCGCCCGAGCGCGGCATCGTCAACCGCCGGCCGCGCCTCCATCACCCAACTATGCCTGGGGATCCCTGCGGAAGCTATGTCCTCTTGGCCCACTTCGTGACGAGCATGACGCCGGCGGCCACGACACCGATGACGAGCCCCCACTTGAGGAGCGTGAGCGCGAACCCGACCAGGGGCCCGAGCAGTACGAGCGCGGCCACGACCGCTGCGATGATCAGAAGAATCCGTCCCATGTCTCAAGACGCTAGGTGATCCTTTAAGCGGATTGCAGGTATGCCAGGGTTGAATCAGGGACAAGTCAGGGTCCACCCGCAACAAAGGAACTAAAGCCGCCGGACGCCCCGTTGAGCCGGTATAAACGGGGCACAGGGGGGCCTGCTTCACGGGGAGCGTGATGAGTCTGGGACCACCCATGAGCAGGGAGGGCGTCGAGCACGCGCTGCGTGCCCGAGCCGACGAGCGTGACCGCATCTCGGGTGACCTGCTCGATCTCGAATCCCACACCACCTACCAGCTGCTCAAGGGCGCCTCCTTACGCGGCGTCACGCAACGCCGCTGGGCCGCGGCGCAGGAGGCGCTGGGCCGCCTGTGGCGACTCGACGACGCCTACCGCGCGGTCCTGCGCGACGCCGAGCGGATCAGGGCCAGGCGCGCCCGGCTCGGCAACGACCAGCTGGCCGACCTCACCCGGTTGCTCGCCGGCGCCTCCGTCGTGCCGGCGGCCGCCGCCAAGCCGGTCGAGCAGCGTTCCCTGCTCCCCCAGGCCGGCGAACGGCTCACCCTGGACGAGGCCGTGACCCGCATGGACGCCGCGTTCCGGCAGGTCACCGCCGCGCTCAACGACATCGACGCCCGCTGGAGCGCCCTGCTCCCCCGCCTCGACGCCGCCGACGCCGACCTGCGCCGGGTCCGCGAGCTGGAGCGCGAGCTCGGCGAGAGCGCCGGAGTGGACGGCATGGCGTCCGAGCTCGGCGACCTGCGGGCCGCCGTGGTCGCCGACCCGCTGGACGCGGCCGTCGACCCCGCGCTCGACCGGGCCGCCACGCTGCTCGCCGAGGCCGTCGCGGACCTCGACCGGGCCACCGCCGCCAGGCGCGAGTACACCAGGTGGCGCGAGGACCTGGGAGCCGCGCTGGACCGGGTGCGGGCCGCCGAGAGTGAGGCCCGGCTGGCCCACGGCACGGTCGTCGTCAAGATCGCCCTGCCGCCGCAGGCGCGGCCGCGCAGCCGGGCCGAGTCCCTGGCCGCGGACCTCGACGCGCTCGACGTCTCCGCCGACCCCTGGCTGCGCCGCGCCCAGCGGGCCGCGGAGCTGGAGCACGACGTACGCGGGGCGGAGGAGCAGGCGCTGGCCCAGGCCAAGGCGCTGTACGGGCTGGTCGGCCGGCGCGACGAGCTGCGCGGGCGGCTGGGCGCGTGCCAGGTGATGGCCGTACGCAAGGGGCTGGCCGAGGACCCGGCCGCGACCGAGCTGTTCGCGCGGGCGCGGGCGCTGCTGTGGACCGCCCCCTGCGACCTGACCAGGGCGGCGGCGGCCGTCGAGGACTATCAGCGCGCGATCCACGGAGGCGGCGGCCACGGCGGCGGTCTCGGCGGCGGTCTCGGCGGCGGTCTCGGCGGCAAGGCTCACGGAGGTACCACATGACCCGCTGCGCGCAGCCCGGCTGCACCGGCAGCATCGACGAGGGCTACTGCGACCTGTGCGGCACCGCGGAGCGCTCCGGGAAGAGCGCCGCGGCAAGCCCGGCGCCGGGCATGGCGAACGGCGCGCCCGCGCCGCCGCCCGTCGTCGCGTTGCCGACGCAGCCGTCCACGACCCCGACCGGCGGCTCCCTGAGCAGGCCGGTGACGGGGCCGACGAGCAGCGGGCGGCGAGCCGGGGTGCTGGCCACCATCGCCGACCTGCCGTCGGCGCCGTACCGCGATCCGGCCACCGCCGTGCTGCCCGACCCGCGGGTGCCGGAGGAGAAGCGGTTCTGCGCCAACGGCGCGTGCGGCAAACCCGTCGGGCGCTCCAGAGCCGGCCGGCCGGGGCTGACGGACGGCTTCTGCCCCCACTGCCGCACCCCGTTCTCCTTCGCCCCGAAGCTCGACAAGGGCGACCTGGTGGCGGGGCAGTACCGCGTGCTGGGCTGCCTGGCGCACGGCGGTCTCGGCTGGATCTACCTGGCCGCCGACGAGAACCTCGACGGCCGCTGGGTGGTGCTCAAGGGCCTGCTCAACACCAACGACGCCGAGGCGCTGGCGGCGGCGGAGGCCGAGCGCAGGTTCCTCACCACGGTCGACCACCCCAACATCGTCAAGATCTTCAACTTCCAGCGCTCGGCCGGGCTCGGCTACATCGTCATGGAGTACGTCGGCGGCCAGTCCCTGCACCAGCTGCGCCGCCAGGGCCCGCTCCCGCTGCGCGAGACCCTCCTGTACGGCCGGGAGATCCTCAACGCCTTCGGCTACCTGCACGAGCAGGGCCTGGTGTACTGCGACCTCAAACCGGCCAACGTGATCCGGGTCGGCAGGGGGCTGAAGCTCATCGACATGGGCGCGGTGCAGCCGCTCGGCTCGCCGCCCGGCACGTCGTGGGCCACGGTCGGCTACCACGCCCCCGAGCTGGCCGACCGTCCCTCGTCGGTCGCCTCCGACCTCTACACCGTGGCCAGGACGCTGGCCGTGCTGGCGATCCCGGGGTTCAGCCCGGTCCTGAACGGCAAGGCGGCGCCGCTGCCGCGGGACTGCGGGCACCCGTCGTTCGCCCGGCTGCTGCGCCGGGCCACCGCCGACGACCCGGCCGACCGGTTCCAGAACGCGTGGGAGATGGAGGACCAGCTCGTCGGGGTGCTGCGCGAGGTCTGCGCGGAAGAGGACGGGGTGCCGTACCCGCACCTGTCGACGCTGTTCGGGCCCGAGCGGGGCGCGGTGGGGACGGCGCTGTCGGAGGCGGACGACCAGGTCTTCGAGCCGCTGGACCCGGTGCGGGTGGCGGGCGCGCTGCCGGTGCCGCTGGCCGACCCGAACGACCCCGCCGCGGGCGCCCTGGCGGGGCTGGCCGGCCGCGACGGCAAGGACCTGGTCGAGCAGCTCGGCAAGATGCCGGCGACGCCCGAGACGCGGCTCATGCGGGCCCGGCTGCTGGCCGAGGAGGCCGCGGCGGAGGCGCCGGTCGCGCTCAACGACCTGGCCGTGGACCTGCCCCGCGACTGGCGGATCACCTGGTACCGCGGGGTGCTGGCGCTGGCCGCCCGGCAGTCGGACCTGGCGGTGTCGATGTTCGACGCGTGCCTGTCGCTGCTGCCCGGCGAACCGGCGCCCAAGCTGGCGCTCGGGTTCGCGCTGGAGCTGGCCGGACGGCAGGCGGCCCCGTTCTACGAGACCGTCTGGCGGACCGACCACGCCTACGTGAGCGCGGCGTTCGGCCTGGCCAGGACGGGGCGGATGGAGGTGCTGGACGAGGTGCCGCCCGCCTCCAGCCACCGGGTGGCCGCCCAGCTGGCGCTGGCCGCCTCCACCGTACGCCGGCCCGATCAGGGCACGATGGTGCCCGGCGACCTGGTGGCCGCGGCGGGGCGGCTGGAGAAGCTGGCCGATCTCGACCCGCGCCGCCGTGACCTGCTCGTCGCCGAGCTGCTGCACGGCGGGCTGACCTGGCTCGACTCCAATCCGCCGCAACGGGACCTGGAACTGGCCGGGGCCCCGTTCACCGAACCGGCGCTCCGCCGCCGCCTGGAGTCGATCTACCGCCGCCTGGCCGCCACGGCGGTCTCGCGTCAGGACCGGTTCGCCTTCATCGACCAGGCGAACGCGGTGCGCCCGAGGACGTGGCTGTGATGGCTCCCGGGCACGACGAGAACGCCCGCCCGGGCCTGGCGAACGGCACCGGGCCGGCGGGGACGGCGGGCGCCGCCGGACTCCCGGGCACGGCGCCGGGCCTCGCGGTATGCCCGATCTGCGCGGCGCCGGTGCTGGCCGGCGACGTCTACTGCGAGGCGTGCGGCCACACGCTGGACGCCCCCGCCTGCGCGTCCTGCGGCGCGGCGGCCGTGGACGCGGAGGGCTACTGCGAGCGCTGCGGCCTCCGCCAGCCCACCGGCCGCGACCACACCGAGATCATCCTGCGTCCCGACCCGGCGACCGCTCCGGAAACCGGCCCGCAGCCGCTCGCGGGTGCCGCGGCCGTCACCGACCGGGGGCTGCGGCGGGCGCGGAACGAGGACGCGGTGGCGTTGCGGGCGGCCGGGGACGCCGTCGTGACCGTGGTGTGCGACGGCGTGGGCAGCTCGCCCAGGGCGGACGAGGCCGCGGCGGTCGCGGTCGAGGCGGCCGCCGCGGCGCTGGTCAGGGGGCTGCCGCACGAGGAGGCGTTCGGGCTGGCGGGGCGGGCGGTGACCAATCTGGCGACCTCCGTGCACGACGCCCCGGCCTGCACGTACGTCGCCGCCGTGGTCCGCCCGGGCCGGGTCACCCTGGCCTGGGCCGGCGACACGCGGGCGTACTGGGTCGCCGGGGACGGGATCGGCACGCCGCTGACCGCGGACGACGCGGTGGAGACCGGCGAGCTCACCGCCTGGCTCGGCGCGGACGCCGAGGACGTCGCGCCGACCGTGCGAACCTTCACCCCGCCGGGGCCGGGACTGCTGCTGGTGTGCAGCGACGGCCTGTGGCGCTACCTCGACGACGGCTACGCCTTCCCCGGCGCCGGCGCCCCGATCGAGCGGGCCCGCGAGCTGCTGCGGCACGCGCTGGACTCCGGCGGCCAGGACAACGTGACGATTGCCGTGATCCCCTTAGGAGACGACCGTGAGTGACCAGCCCGCCTTCACCTTGACCATCGACCAGAACAAGTACCTCCCGCTGGACGGCCGCGAGGTGCACGCCATTCTCACCGTGGGCTCCACCGGCGGCGTCGCCACCCAGGTCGGGCCCGCCGAGGCCGCTGAAGTGATCGTCATCGACACGTCCGGCTCGATGAGCGGCGCCAAGATCCGCGAGGCCCGGCAGGCCGCCGCGACGGCCGTGCAGACACTGCGGGACGGCGTGCACTTCGCGGTGGTGTCCGGTACGGAGCGGGCCGCGACGGTCTACCCGGGCGGCACCGGCCGACTGGTGCCCGCGAGCGCGGCGACCAGGGCGGAGGCCGTACGGGCGATCGGGCGGCTGACCGCGCACGGCGGGACCGCCATCGGCGAGTGGCTGAAGCTGGCCGGTCACCTGCTGAGCGCCCACCCGGCGGCGATCCGGCACGCGCTGCTGATGACCGACGGCCAGAACAACGAGCGCGCCGACGTGTTCGAGGCGGTCCTGGCGGCCTGGAGCGGCACGTTCGTGGTCGACTGCCTCGGGATAGGCGAGGACTGGGTACCGGCCGAGCTGCGCAAGGTGGCCGAGGCGATGCTGGGCACGTTCGACTTCGTCCGCAACCAGGGTGATCTGCCGGAGTATTTCCGGCGGCTGACGCAGACGTCGATGAGCAAGACGGTGGCCGATCTGTCGCTGCGCGTGTGGGTGCCGCAGACCGCGCGGCTGAGGTTCGTCAAGCAGGTCTCGCCGGTGCTGCTCGACCTGACCGGCAAGCGTACGGACGTCAACCCGATGACCGGCGACTACCCGACCGGCTCGTGGGGCACCGAGGAACGCGAGTACCACATCTGCGTCGAGGTGCCGCGGGGGCAGATCGGGCAGGAGATCAGGGCGGGCTGGATCAAGCTCGTCCGTCCCGACACCGGGGATGTCGTGGCCAGCGGCAACGTGCTCGCCCAGTGGACCGACGACCTGGCGCAGTCCACCCGCATCAACGGCAAGGTCGCCCACTACACCGGCCAGGCCGAGCTGCACGACCTCATCCAGGACGGCCTCAGCGCGCGGGCCGTGGGCGACGTCGACACCGCCACCGCCCGCCTGGCCAGGGCGAGGGAGCTGGCCGCCGAGTCGGGCCGCGAGGACACCGCGCGGCTGCTGGAGAAGGTCGTCGAGGTCGACCCGGCGACCGGCACCGCCCGGCTGCGCAGGAACGTCGACAGGGCCGACGAGATCGAGCTCGACACCGGGTCCGTACGGACCAGCCGGCTGCGCGGGGAGGGAGTCTGATGGCGACCTGCCCCCAGGGGCACGCCTCTGGCGCCGACGACTACTGCGACGTGTGCGGCACCCAGATGACCGCCGCCGCGCCCCGGCCCCAACCCGCGCAGGCCGCGTCGGCGGCGTCGGCGTCTGCGGCGGCGTCGTCGGCGGCGGCCGAGGGCTGCCCGATCTGCCAGACGCCGCGGGCCGGGCAGTTCTGCGAGGTGTGCGGCCACGACTACAGCGGCGGCGCCCCCGCCCCGCTCCCGGTGACCGGGGCCCGGTGGGAGGCCGTCACCGCCGCCGACCGCGCCTACTACGAGAAGGTCATCGCCGAGGGCGGCCCGGACGCCGACGCGGTCGCCTACCCGCCGTACTGCCCGGAGCGCTCGTTCGCCCTGCACGGCGAGCAGGTGCGGATCGGGCGGCGCAGCCGGGCCAGGAACCTGACGCCCGAGATCGACCTCACCGGCCCGCCGGAGGACCCCGGCGTGTCCCACCTGCACGCCGTGCTGCTCGCCCAGCCGGACGGCACGTGGATGCTGGTCGACCCCGGCTCCTCCAACGGCACCCAGGTGAACGGCAGGCAGCTCAAGGTCAACGTGCCCGTGCCGGTCGGCCCCGGAGACCGCATCCACCTCGGCGCGTGGACCGTCATCACGATCAGGGAGGGCACGCCGTGACCATGGTGCAGACCCGGGCCGCGCCGCCGCCGGTGCGCAGGAGCGTGCCCGGCCGGATCCGGGCCATCTCCGGCGTCACCGCCGCGTCGCTGGCGCTGCTGTTCGTGGCCCTCGCCGTGGGCAGCGCCACCGTACGCGACGGGCTGCGGGTCATCGGCCGCGACGCCGGCCCGCAGGTCGTCGCCACCGCCGGCCTCTACCTGGCGCTCAGCGACATGGACGCCCAGGTCGCCAACGTGCTGGTGATGGGCGCCGGGTACGCCCCGCAGCGCGCCGCCGCCCTGGCCCTGTACGAGCGCCGCCGCTCCGAGGCCAACCAGGCGCTGCTGAAGGCGTTCGAGCTGTCCGGCGACAACCCCGCCGAGCGGCGCACCGTGCAGTCGGTGCTCGACGGGCTCGGCCGGTACGAGCGGCTGGCCGGGCAGGCGCTGCTGCTCGACGAGCGGGCCAGGCACGCGCCGGGGCCGCCGCCCGCCGAGGTGGTGGAGACCTACCGGCAGGCCACCGACCTGATGCGGCTGGTGCTGCTGCCGCAGGCGTACAACCTGACGCTGGAGATCGGCACGATCGTCCGCCGCACGTACGACGAGAAGTCGGTCGCGGTGCCGCTGCTGCGGGCCGGGGTGGTGGTCGCCGGGCTGGTCGCGCTGGCCTGCCTGGTCTGGCTGCAGGTGTTCCTGGCCGGCCGCTTCCGCCGGGTGTTCGGGCCGGCGCTGCTGGTGGCGACGGTGGCGACGGCCGCCGCGATGCTGTTCGGCTCCGGCGTGCTCGGGGAGGACCACGCGGCGCTGGGCGAGGCCAAGAAGGACGGGTTCGACTCGGTGCTGGCACTGGCCAGGGCCCGGGCGATCAGCAACAGCATGCAGGGCGACCAGAGCCGCTACCTGCTGGACAAGGAGCGGGCCGACACCTACGAGCACACGTACCTGGACAAGGCGCTGTCGGTGGTCTACTTCGAGGCGGGCAACCTGGACACCTACCACCGGCAGGTGGCCAGCGGCTCGGAGAACTTCCTCGGCCTGCTCGGGCCCGAGCTGGTCGGGCAGCGCGGCGCGGAGGCGCTGGAGCTGTACCGCGACTTCCAGGCCGCCGACCGCAGGTTCCGCACCCTGGTGGCGGGCGAGCGGGCCGACGAGGCGGTCGCCATCCGGGTCGGCGCCGTGGCCGCCTCCTTCCAGGCGTACGACCGCGCGCTGGTGGCGCTGTCCGACCAGCACGAGGGCGTGTTCAAGAGCGCGATCGACCGCGGCGAGAACGCGCTGGACAACCTCTGGCGGCTGCTCCCCTACGCGATGGGCGCGATCGCGCTGCTGCTGGTCGCCGGGGTGTGGCCACGACTCAAGGAGTACCGGTGAAGCGGGCGCTGACTCTCCTGCTGGCCCTGGCCGCCCTCGCCGGGTGCGCGGGCGACGGCCGGGAATCGATCGTCGACAAGGACAGCATCGTCATCGGCGTGCGCCAGGACCTGCCCTCGGTCGGGTTCCGCCGCCCGGACGGCACCCTGGAGGGCTTCGACGTGGACGTGGCCCGGTACGTCGCCGGCAAGCTCGGCAAGGAGTTCACCTTCCTGCCGGTGCTGGCCGCGGGGCGGGAGAAGGTGCTGGCGCAGGGGCCGGCCGACATGGTGGTGGCGACGTACACGATCAGCCAGGACCGCAAGAAGAGCGTGCTGTTCGCCGGGCCGTACCACATCTCCTACCAGGACATCCTGACCCGGCCCGGGGAGACGATCAGAAACGTGCGGGAGCTGAAGGGCCGCAGGATCTGCGAGGTCAAGGGGTCGAACGCGGCCCAGCGGGTGGTCGAGGAGCGGAAGGTGGCGGCGGACGTCGTGCCGTTCGACGACTACAACGCCTGCCTGGCGGCGCTGAAGAGCCGGCGGGTGGACGCGGTCACCACCAACGACGTCATCCTGGCCGGCCTGGCCATGCGGGACGGCTCGGGGCTGCGGCTGAACAACGCGCAGTTCAACGAGCAGCGGTCGGGGATCGGGCTGCGCAAGGGCGACGTGCCGGGCTGCGAGGCCGTCAACCGGGCGATCACCGACATGTACCAGGACGGGACCGCGGCGAGGCTCCTGAACAAGTGGTTCGGCAGGTCGGGGCTGGATCTGAGCACGATCGCGGTGCCGCAGTTCGAAGGCTGCTCCTGACCGCCCGGCCGCTCGTCCGGCCGTGCGAGCGGGCCAGGGGCCCTGCCGCCCCGGCCCGCCTTCGCACGGTCAGTCGAGGTAGTCGCGCAGCATCTGGGCGCGCGTCGGGTGGCGGAGCTTGGCGAGGGTCTTCGACTCGATCTGGCGGATGCGCTCCCGCGTGACGCCGAACTCCCTGCCCACCTCCTCAAGCGTGCGCGGATGCCCGTCGGCCAGGCCGAAGCGGAGCTGGATGATGCGCTGCTCCCGGTCTGACAGCGTGGCGAGGATGTCGTCGAGCTGGTCCTGCAGCATGATGAAGGCCGCGGCCTCCATCGGCACGACCGCGTCGGCGTCTTCGATGAAGTCGCCGAGGTCGGAGTCTTCCTCGCCGATCGGCGACTGCAGCGAGACGGGCTCCTGGGCGATGCGCTGGATCTCGACCACGCGGTCGACCGGGAGGTCCATCTCCTTGGCGATCTCCTCCGGGATCGGCTCGCGGCCGAGGTCCTGGTGGAGCTGGCGCTGGACGCGGACGAGCTTGTTGATGGTCTCCACCATGTGCACGGGGATGCGGATGGTGCGCGCCTGGTCGGCGATGGCCCGGGTGATCGCCTGCCTGATCCACCAGGTCGCGTAGGTGGAGAACTTGTAGCCCTTGGTGTAGTCGAACTTCTCCACGGCCCGGATGAGGCCGAGGTTGCCCTCCTGGATCAGGTCGAGGAACAACATGCCGCGGCCTACGTACCGCTTGGCGATCGACACCACGAGCCTGAGATTGGCCTCGATGAGCCGCTGTTTGGCCCGGGTGCCCTGCCACACGAGCTCCCTGAACTCCGGGAAGGCCAGACGCGAGACCCCGTTGGCCAGCTTGTCCTCGGCGAACAGGCCGGCTTCGATCGACTTGGCGAGTTCCACCTCCTCCTCGGCGGTCAGCAGCGGCACCCGGCCGATCTCCCGCAGGTAGATACGGACCAGATCGCTGGTCGGCGCCCGCTTGCCTACGTCTTCCTCATCGGCGCGGGTGGACTCCTCGTCGCCCTGGGGCTCGAGGACCTCCACGCCGTTCTCGGCGAGCATGCGCACGACGCGCTCCAGCGCGTCGGACGGCAGCTCGGATCGGTCAAGCGCGGCTGCGACGTCATCGACGGTTACGCTCCCGCGCTCCCTTCCCTTCGCGACGAGGTCCGCCACCTGATCTACCGATGGCGGACTGCTTGGCAGCACCGATGCACCCACGGGAGACAGTCTGCAGTATTGGTTCCATCAAATGGCAGACCCATTTTTGTCACCGAAGGTAAGGCGATCACCCTTACCGAATTGAGATCGAAATAAGGTTTAGCCGAAGATTGATCAGGAAAGTAAAGTCAATTACGCGATCACGATTCACGCGTCCGGCGAGCCCCCCGGCCGGACGCATCTCTTTCCCTGCCCTGACGCGCTTTGTCGTCCCGCTTGTCACATCGTGGAACGCGCAGATTCCCTGGTCAACCACTCTGGTATGCCGCTTCCGATCGCAGCCGAACTGTTATCCACCGGTCTGCCGGACAGGTCCCTCCGCGAGGGGCTCGCGGGCGTTCGTACGCCTCCGCGCGGCCGGCCCGGCCGGGCGTCAGCTGCCGGCGGCCCGCTCGCGCAGGACGCGGCGCTGCTGTTCGAGCGCCACCAACTCGCCGAACAGCTTGTTGTAATCCTGCTGCTCCTCCACCGGATTGAGCCGCTGGATCCGCGACTTGACCTGGGCGATGGCCCGGTCGACCGCGATGGCCTCGATGGCGGCCAGCATGGCGGCGGAGTAGCGCTCCTCGGCGTCGGCGTCGGCCTGGATGGGCTCGACCGCGAAGCGGGTCACCAGCACCCGGGCGCCCTCCTCGTGGGCGTGCTCAAGCAGCAGGTCGACCCACTCCCGGCCGCCGTAGCCGGCTGCGGCCAGGCCGCCGGCGGCCGTGATGACCTGGTGCAGGGCGACGTGGTCGGGCGCCGTGAACGCCTGCGGGTCGAGCGCGTCGAACCGCGGCCCGAGCAGCGCGGGCCGCTGCACGGCCAGCTTGAGCAGCTCACCCTCCACCCGGACGCCGGGGTCGACCGGCGCCACCCTGGGCGCGCGCTGCGGGCGGCCCTGCTGCGCCCTGGCCACGTCGGCGATGCGCTGCATGACGAACCGCTCGTCCATGAACCCGAGCCACCGGTCGAGGTCGATGGCGTAGCGCTTGCGCAGGCCGACGTCCTTGATGCCGGCCACGATGGGCGCGGCGGCGTCGAGCGCGGCGATCTTGCCTTCGTTGCTGCGCAGGTCGTAGCGGGAGATCGTGTTCCTGATCGCGAACTGGAACAGCGGCTCCCGGCTCGCGATCAGATCCCGCACCGCCGCGTCGCCCTGCTTGACCCGCAGGTCGCACGGGTCGAGCCCGTCGGGCTGCACCGCGACGTACGTCTGCGTGACGAACTTCTGCTCGTCGGCGAACGCCCGCAGCGCCGCCTTCTGGCCCGCCGCGTCGCCGTCGAAGGTGAAGATCACCTCACCCCTGAACTCGGCCTGGTCGAGCAGGAACCGCCGCAGGATCTTGATGTGCTCCTCGCCGAACGACGTGCCGCAGGTGGCCACCGCGGTCGGCACCCCGGCGAGATGGCAGGCCATGACGTCGGTGTAGCCCTCGACGATCACCGCCTGGGCGCGCTTGGAGATCTCCCGTTTCGCAAGATCGATTCCATAAAGCACCTGGCTCTTCTTGTAAAGCGGGGTGTCAGGCGTATTGAGATATTTCGGCCCGTCATCGGAATCGAGCAACTTCCGCGCGCCGAATCCGATCACATCGCCCGTGGCATCCCTGATCGGCCAGATCAGCCGACCCCGGAAGCGGTCGATGGGCCCCCGCCGCCCCTCCTTGGCCAGCCCGCCCTTGACCAGCTCGTCGGCGGTGAACCCGCGCGCCAGCAGGTGCCGCGTGAGCGCCTCCCACTCGGCCGGGGCGTAGCCCACCCCGAACAGCTCGGCGTCGGCCCGCTCGAAGCCGCGCTCGGACAGGAACCTGCGCCCCGCCGCCGCGTCGGGGCCGAACAGCTTGGCGGCGTAGAACTCCGCCGCCGCCTTGTGAGCCTCGACCAGCCGCGCCCGCTCGCCGTGGTCGCGCCGCGGGACGTAGCCCCCCTGCTCGTACTGCAGGTGGATGCCGGCCCGCTGCGCCAGCCGCTCGACCGCCTCGGTGAACGGCAGATGCTCGATCTTCTCGACGAACGTGATCACGTCGCCGCCTTCCGAGCAGCCGAAGCAGAAGTACATCCCCCGCTCGGGGGTGACGTTGAAGGACGGGCTCTTCTCGTCGTGGAACGGGCACAGGCCCTTGAGGTTGCCGCCTCCGGCGTTGCGCAACTGGATGTGCTCGCCGATCACGTCGGCGATGGGAGAGCGTTCGCGTACGAGGGCGATGTCGACATCACGGATCCGGCCAGCCACGCCGGTGAGTCTATTCCGCCCCACTGACGTTCCCGGCACCTGCCGCCAGAATGGCCTCACCCCGAAGTGCCAAACCGGGAAACCGGCGCTACTGGGGCTCCCGGTCGGCTACAAAGGTAAAGGTTGTCGGTGGAAACGGTGACACTGGTGGAGATCATGCGATCGGGGCATCTCGGACGATGGGCGACCGTCACGGGCGCGTTGTTGGCGACCGGGCTGCTGACCGGCGCCTGCAGCCAGGCGGCCGGCCTCGCGGGGGTGAGCCCCGCGTCGCCGTCGATGCCGCCGGTGACCGGCACGCCGCAGGTCGCGGCCACGATCCCGTCACCATCACCGTCGCCGCCGTCGCCGGAGTACCAGGTGGGGCAGCCGCCGGAGGGGGACGACCCGGTGCGGGTGCCGCCGCCGAAGCTGTCGAAGTACACGTACACATTCCCGGTCAAGGGGTGCAAGACGACCTACCAGCGCAAGCTGCTGGTGTTGCCGAAGACCACGATCTGGGCGCCGGAGGGGTGCGCGTTCGTGGCGCCCATCGGCGGGGTGGTCGACGAGATCAACGTCCAGAACCGGTGGAAGCCGTCCACGGACGTGGGCGCCGACCGCGAGGGCAGGTTCGTCACGATCATCGGCGACGACGGCGTCCGCTACCTCGGCGGCCACCTCGACTCGGTGGCCGACGGCATCGCGCCGGGCGCGCGCGTGAAGGCCGGTCAGCTGCTCGGGCGAGTGGGCCGGTCGGGCAACGCCCGCGACACCGGCCCGAACCTCTACTTCGCGATCTCCTGGAAGACGGGCCCGTCCTTCTGGTGGGTACGCCGGGGCATGGTCAAGCCGTGGGACTACCTCGACGCCTGGCAGTCGGGCAACCGCACGTACTCGCCCCGCGAGGAGACCCTCGCCCTGCGCGCCAAGCTGGGCGAGACGCCGCCGTGCACGGTGCAGTGCGCGGCGCGGAAGCCGACGACGGGGTCGGAGCGGACCTCACGGCCCGAGCCCCGGAACACCGACCAGCCCGCGCCGGTGATCACTGTTGGCCCATCGCAAGCTTCTTAGGGTCGACGGTGACGCCCGACCTGATCAGCTCCTGGATCTCGTCCACGACGTCCCAGGTGTTGACGTTCATGCCGGCGATGACCTTGCCGTCGCGCAGCCAGTACGCGATGAACTCCAGGCTCTCGACGTCGCCGCGGTAGACGATCTCGTCGTGGCCCTCGACGTCGCCGGAGAACTCCATGCCGAGGTCATACTGGTCGGTGTAGAAGTAGGGGATCGGATCGTGGACGACGTCCCGGCCGAGCATGGATCGGGCGGCGGCGGGGCCGCCGTGCAGGGCGTTGGCCCAGTGCTCGACGCGGATGTGGCGGCCGTACAACGGGTGGAACGACTCGGCGACGTCGCCGGCGGCGAAGACGTCGGGGTGCGAGGTGCGGAGCGCGGCGTCGGTGGTGATGCCCTGGCCGACCTCCAGGCCGGCCTCTCTGGCCAGCTCGACCTCGGGGGCGGCGCCGATGCCGACCACGACGAGGTCGGCCGAGAGCCGTTCGCCGGAGCTGAGGCGCACGCCGGTGTCGGTGATCTCCGCCGCGGCGGTGCCGAAGCGCAGGTCCACGCCGTTGCGCGCGTGGAGGCGGGCGAACACGCCGCCGAGTTCGGCGCCGAGCGCGCGGTTGAGCGCGGTGGGCTCGGGCTCGACGACGGTGACGGCGCAGCCGGCCGCGCGGGCGGCGGCCGCGGTCTCCAGGCCGATCCAGGACGCGCCGACCACGAGCACGCTCCCGGCCCGCGCGAGGCGTTCCTTGAGCGTGTCGGAGTCCTCGACGGTGCGCAGGTAGAGGCCGGGTCCTGGCAGGCGCCGGGGCGCGGCGCCGGTGGCGATGAGAAGCTTGTCGTACGGCTGCCGGGCCCCGTTGCCCAGCCGCACGAGGTGGTTGTCGAGCTCGATGCGGGTGACCCGCAGGCCGGTTCGGAGGTCGACGCCGTTCTCGGCGTACCAGTCGGGGGTGTGGACGAAGATGGTGTCGCGGTCGCTCCTGCCCTGCAGGTAGTCCTTGGACAGGGGCGGTCGTTCGTAGGGCCGTTCGCTTTCCGCCCCGATCAGCACGATCTCGCCGTCGAAGCCCTCCTCGCGCAGAGTCTGCGCCGCCTTGGCGCCGGCCAACCCGGCACCGACGATCACATATGTGGCCATGGGCGCAGTATCCGCCCACGGGGGGCGTGGGGAAAGCGGGTTGTGTCAGGTGCCGCGGGCCATGGGCAAACCTTGGTCACCGGGAGAGTCTGCGGTGCCAGGCGACGGCCGAGGTGTCGGTGAGCGAGGCGATCTGGTCGATGACCACGCGGACGCGGGCGGCGTCGTCGGGGGCGGCCACGTAGGCGGGGCGGAAGGCGGGTTCGAGCGTGCCGGGGGCGCCGAGGGTGATCAGGGAGGCCAGCTCGGCGATGAGCTCGCGCTGCCTGGCCTGGTTGGCGTGGTGGCCTTCTGTGGTCATGACGTAGTGGGCGGTGACGCCTTTGAGCAGCGCGCACTCCAGACGGGTGGCGCGGGGGACGACGAGGTCGGCGCGGTGGCGGGAGCCGTACACCTCTCTGGTCGCGGTCTGGGCGGATCGGCAGAAGCGGCCGATCAGGCCGCTGGTGAGGGCCTTCAGCCCGGCGAGGTCGGCGAGGGTGGCCTCGAAGCGGCGGGGCCACAGCGGGTCGGCGAGCAGCTCGGCGAAGACCTCCTCCAGCTCGCCGAGGTCGGCGCCGGGGGCGTACCAGGTGCGGGTGATCTCGCACACGTGGGCGCGCTCCACGGGCGAGCGGAGGATCTCGGGCGTGACGTGGCCGCCGTGCAGGGCGTCCTCCAGGTCGTGGACGGAGTAGGCGACGTCGTCGGCCCAGTCCATGATCTGCGCCTCGAAGCTCACCCGGCCCTCCGGGGCGCCTTCCCTGATCCACGCGAAGACCGGGAGGTCGTCGTCGTACACGCCGAACTTGGGGCCCTTGGCGCACGTCCAGGGGTACTTGACGGAGGCGTCGAGCGCGGCCCTGGTGAGGTTGAGGCCGGCGCTGCGGCCGTCCTCGGTGAGAACCTTCGCCTCCAGCCGGGTGAGCAGGCGCAGGCTCTGGGCGTTGCCTTCGAAGCCGCCGCAGGAGCCGGCCAGGGCGTTGAGCGCGACCTCGCCGTTGTGGCCGAACGGCGGGTGGCCGAGGTCGTGGGCCAGGCACGCGGTCTCGACGAGGTCGGGGTCGACGCCGAGGGTGGCGCCCATCTCCCTGCCGACCTGGGCGCACTCGAGCGAGTGGGTCAGGCGGGTGCGCGGGATGTGCAGGCCGCCGAGGGCCTCGCCGGGGCCGACGACCTGGGTCTTGGCGGCGAGCCTGCGCAGGGCGGCGCTGTGGAGGACGCGGGCACGGTCGCGCTCGAACGCGGAACGTTCAGGATTGCCGGGAGGTTCCGGAACCCAACGCTCCTGGTCGTGCTCGTCGTAGTACGGCATTGGTTCAGTGATTTTATCCAGTTCCGCTAGTGTCAAGCCTCGCGAGAACCCCTTCCCCGGGAGCCCTCCCCCATGACCACAGCGTTCCGAGCGGTGCTGGCCTTCACGCTGCTCGCCGGTTTCCACATCCTGGTCGGCCTGGTCCTGGCGGCCGCGATCCTGCTCGACGTCCTGCTCGTCGTCGACTTCCACGCCGGCGCGCTCAAGGCCGCGATCGCGCTCACCCTGGTGGCGGTCGCGCTCGTCCGGGCGCTGTTCGTGGTGAGCCGGCGGCGGGGCGGCGAGGAGCCGGGCGTGCCGGTGGCGCGGGAGCACGAGCCGGTGCTGTGGGAGACGGTGGAGGACCTGGCCCGGCAGGTCCGTACGGCGCCGCCCGACGAGATCCGCCTGGTCGCCGAGGTGAACGCGGCCGTGTCGGAGGACACGCGGTGGCTCGGCCTGCGGGCGACCCGGCGGCGGATGTACATCGGCCTGCCGCTGCTGCAGACGCTGACGGTGGACGAGCTGCGCGCGGTGCTCGGCCACGAGCTGGGCCACTACAGCGGCGCCCACACCCGCCTCGGCGCGCCGGTCTACCGGGGGCGGGTGGCGCTCGTCGCCACCGTCCAGGGGCTCGGCGGCCACCCGTTCTTCCGCCGGCTGTTCGCCTGGTACGCCCGCCTCTACCTCCGGGTCTCACAGGCCGTCTCGCGGACGCAGGAGCTGGAGGCCGACGTGTTCGCGGTGGCGATCGGCGGCCGGCAGTCCATGGCGGGGGCGCTGCGCAAGACCCTCCACACCGCGCTCGGCTGGGACCTCTACGTCAACGGCTACCTGTCGCTGACGGGCGCGGGCGGCGTCCGCCCCGCGGACGTGTTCGGCGGATTCCACGCGATGATGAGCGACCCGGCGCGGCAGGCGGAGATCGCGGAGCTGGCGGCCGAGCCGCAGCGGGTCTCGCCGTACGACTCCCATCCGAGCCTGGCCGAGCGCCTGGCCGCGATCGAGCACCTGCCCGAGCCGCAGCACGTGCCCGACCCCCGCTCGGCGCTGACCCTGCTGCGGGACGCGAACGTGACGGTGCGGGCGGTCGAGCACGCCATGTGGACGCCGGAGGCGCTGGCCGGGCTGCGGCCGGTGGCCTGGGAGGAGCTGGTGGCCGCGGGCATGTACGCCGGCCGCAACGCCGACGCGCTGCACGACCTGGCGGTGGCCGGGCAGCGGGTGATGGGGCCGGCGGTGCCGTACCTGGACGCGGCGTTCGAGGCGATCGCCCGGGGCCGGCAGGCCGAGCTGGAGGCGCAGCTGCGCGAGCTGGGCTGGAGCCCGTCGGAGACGCTGCTGGCCGGGGTGCTGGGGCAGGCGCTGGAGGCGGTGCTGATCCAGCACGGCGAGGCCCGGTGGACGCTGTCGTGGTCGGGGCCGGCGCGGCTGCTGTTCGACGACGGGGAGGAGGTGGCGCTGGCGGAGTACGCGGCCCAGGTGGCGGCGAACCCGGATGCCGTGCCGGGGCTGCGCCGGTGGCTGGGCGACCACGGCATGCGCCACGACTACGTGCCCGTCCGCGCCGAACCGGACCAGGTCACCACGGGTTGAGGCTTTCCGTCCGCATGCCCGCGGTTTCGGGGGCCAGCTCTCACAGGGCGGGTCAATGACACCATAGAGGGGTGACCGAGAACGACATCATCGGCTTCGTGTCCGGCCTGCCCGGCACCGTGATCCTGACCCCCGGCCCCGGCAGCGGCGCCCCCGAAGTGGCGTGGGGCGACTCCTTCATCTACTACGGCGAGCCCGACGACCGGCGGCAGCCGTTCGCGACGATCGTCACGAAGAACTACCCCGGCTTCGACACGCTCTCCGGCCTCGACCGCCCCGGAGTGTTCCGGCTCAACGTGGCCGCCGGGCGCGCCGCGTTCGAGCGCCTGCTCGGCTACCCGCCCGCGGCGCACGCCGGGCGCCACTCCGGCATCGACTACGCCGTCCTCGACACGGTCCTGCCCCACCCCGTGTACGCCGCCCAAGGCTGGGTCTGCGTGCTGAACCCCGGCGACCAGGCCCGCGACCTGCTGAAGGAGGCGCACGAGCGGGCCGCCGGCACCCGCCACCGTCCGCGTCCGACCGGCGTCTAGCCTGGAAGCATGAGCGTTCCCGCTGGTCACCACACGTTGAGGGGCCGCCTGCTGGTCCACACGACCCGCACCGGGCTGGGCGCGAAGGCCGGCCACGACCTCACCATCGAGGCCACCCGGTGGCACGGCGACGTCACCGGCTCCGGCGTGTCCGTCGAGGTCGACGCCGGCTCGCTGCACGTGCGCGAGGGCACCGGCGGCGTCAGGCCGCTGACGGCCGCCGACCGCGCGGAGATCGAGAAGAACATCCGCGAGAAGGTGCTGCGGACCGGGCGGCATCCGACGATCACGTTCCGGGCGGGGCGGGTCGAGGGCACGGAGGAGTCGTTCCGCGCCGCGGGCGACCTGACCGTCGTCGGCGTCACCCGCCCGGTCGAGGTGCGGGGATCGGCGCGGGAGGGGCGCGTGCGGGGGTCGGCGGTCGTGACGCAGTCCCGCTGGGGGATCCGGCCGTACTCGGCGTTCTTCGGCGCGCTCAGGCTCAATGACGACGTCGAGGTACGCTTCGACGTCGAGCTCGTCCCGGCGGACCCGGGATAGGCCGAGCGGACGGACGGCCCGGCGACCGTTGCCGCCCGCCTCCGGGGGCCCGCCGCCGGGCCCCCGGACGGATCTAGCGGGTGTCGGAGTCCGTTTCCGACAGGGCGGCGCGGCCGGCTTCGAGGCGGGCCACCGGGATGCGGAACGGGGAGCAGGAGACGTAGTC
>DASUCK010000510.1:0-2204 GCA_036276095.1 Nonomuraea sp.
CGGCCTTCGTGCTGCGACCTTCGAGTTCATCGAGGGCTGGTACAACACCCGCCGGCTCCACAGCAGCCTCGGCTACCGCAGCCCGGCCGAGTACGAAGCCACCATCCACCAGGAGACCGCCGCCCGAGCGGCATGATCAACACACCAACCCTGTCCGGCAAACCGGGTTAGGTCCACTATGCATCCAGAGGTGCCAGTGCAGGCGGATCCTGGCAGTGGTCTCCCCATCCCTTAGCGCAGCCTCCGGCCGCAACCTAACGGCGCGGTGATCCCAGGAGTGCTGAACCACGGGCGGCCGGAGGCTGCGCGTTGAACCCCAGCTGGTTCTGAACTGGTCGGTGCCGGGCCGGCAAAGCCGGCCCTGTTCCTTTGGGTCGGTGGCGCGCGAGCGAAGGCAGTGCCGAACGGGCGTGACGGCGGCACACTCGATGCGCTGCGGTGCTGCTGCAAGAGCAGGGGGGTGGCCATGGGGGCGTTCGAGGATCTCCACCGGAAGCGGATCACCGGGAGCTTGGCGATGTTCGACCGGATGATCTTCAAGGGGCATCTCAGCGCGCTCTACAAGCAGGACGGGGCGCGCTGCTTCCTGTGGTCCCAGGGCGTGCCGCTCACCAACTTCACCGACTACGCCAAGGCCACGACGGAGCGCATCGCCAACAACGCCCGCAAGCTGGCCACCGACGCCGGACGTCCGGTGATCTCCTTCGACCACGTCAAGACCCGCAACCGGGTCCAGCAGAAGGACGACCTGGCCAAGTCCATCGCCGAGCGCGACGGGATCACCGAGGGCATCGTGTGCCTCATCAGCGCGGTGGAGCCGTGCATGTCCTTCCAGGTCCGCCGTCGCCATGAGACCAAGCGGATCGAGCTCTTCCGCCGGGAGCGAAAGTGCCTGCACCACTACCTCTACATGATCGACCCCGAGTTCGGCTTCATGCACGTGCGCATCCAGGGCTGGATCCCCTATGAGTGCCAGATCTACATCAACGGCAGGGAGTGGCTGGCCCGAGCGCTCGACAAGGCCAAGATCGGCTACGTGCGCTATGAGAACTCCCTGCTGGCCATCGACGACCTCGAGGCGGCGGCCAAGCTGTGCGAGCGCTTCGCCCACCGGGCCTGGCCCCGGGTGCTCAACGCCTTCGCCCGCATGCTCAACCCGCTGCTGGGTGCCATCGGCGCCGCCGGCTACGGCGGCTACTACTGGGTGCTCGACCAGGCCGAGATCGCCACCGACGTGATGTTCAAGACCCGGCCCCAACTGCTCGAGGTGTGGCCCGACCTCGTCCGTCACGCCAGCCTGAACATGTCCTCGACCGATGTCCTGGGCTTCCTGGGCCGCAAGCTCCACCCCTCACTGAAGGCCCAGGTGGTGACCGACACCAAGCGTCGTCCCGAGGGCTGGCGGGTGCGGCACCGCATGGGCGGGAACTGGGTGAAGGTCTACGACAAGGCCTCGGTCCTGCGGGTCGAGACCACCATCAACAATCCGCGTGAGTTCCGGGTCCTGCGCCTGGTGACCAACGACGCAGGCCGGCGCGAACGGCGGTGGTGTGAGATGCGAAAGGGCGTGGGCGACCTGTGGCGCAACTTCCAGGTGGGCATCGGTGCCAACCACCGCTACCTGGAGGCCCTGGCCGCCGCCCCCCTCAAAGGCGAAGGCGTCGCCGCACTCGACGCCTTGTGCCGTCCCCGGACCAACCACGGGCGCACCTATGCCCGCTTCAGTCCGCTCAGTCCCAACGACCTGGCCCTGTTCCGAGCCGCCCTGGCCGGCGAGCACGCCATCCGCGGCTTCCGCAACGCCGACATCACCGCCCGTCTCTATCGCCGCCCACCCGCCGATCGTGAAGAAGCCCACCGACGATGCGAGCGGGTCTCACGCCTGATCGTCAAGCTCCGCGGCCACGGCCTGGTGGCGAAGATCCCTCGGGCCCGCCGTTACCGCGTCACTCGCTACGGCCACCGCGTCATGACCGCAGCGATCACCCTTCACGACCACGACTTCGCCGTCCGCTACATGACCGCGGCCTGAGCAAAAGGCAACTTCTGTCTTTCGCGACGCGCAAATCTTCGGACGTAAGGATATACCGCCGGAAGGGTGGGGAGGAGACGGGGTCACCAGCGATTCCCGTTGCCACTCCCCTCGCACGAGCAGGTAGACGGGCGATCCGGATAGAAACGGCCCGGGCGGATGCGGGAGAATC
>DASUCK010000511.1:0-5054 GCA_036276095.1 Nonomuraea sp.
GCCGCCGAGGCCACCGTACACGGCCTGGTCGCCCTCCCCGACCGAGAGAGCCTGGAGCGCACCATCGCCCCGGTCGCCGGCCCCGTACGCCTCGCGATGCGCCGCGCCACCGCCGACGCCGTCGCAGACTTCAGATCCAGCCTCGACACCGCGGCAGACCTCGACGCCTTCGCCCGCCGCCACGTCGCCGAGGCCCTGCGCCGCGTCCGCTCGGCGATGGCCGTCCACACCCGAGGCGGCCGCCTGAGCGATGCCGAGGCGGCCAGGCTGGGCCTCGACCTCACCATCATCAGGGTCCGCGACGAGGCGTGGACTGCCATGCTCGACTCCCACGCCCCGCTCTGGAAAGACCTCACCCGCAGGCTGGAGCCGCGTTTCGCCCCACCGGCCGCGACCCTCCTGGCCATGACCGCCTGGCGGGCCGGCGACAGCGTGCAGGCCACCATCGCCCTCGAACGCGCCCTGGCCATCGACCCCGGCTACTCGATGGCCAATCTCCTCATGCACGCCGTGCACAACCTGCTGTCGCCCGCCGTCCTGCGCGGCCGCCTGCCCACCCCGTCCGAGCTCGACGCCGCCATGGGCGCCCCCCACGCGGGCTGGCTCATCCCGCTGATCGACCTCCTCGACGAGCCGGAGCCGCCCGGTTGACCAGCCGGTGCGGGTCAGAGACCGCCTTCCTCGCGGCGTCGGCGCTCGTTGTAGGCCCGCATGCGCGGCGGGTAGCCGGTGAGCTGCACGTCGTACACCGGCAGGGCAAGATCGCGAGCGACCTTGTGAATCACCGCGGGAGAGCCGACCCTGCGCCTGGTCCACTCGCCGTCGTCGGCCACCGCCACGGCGGTCGTGTCGGTGGCGAAGGTCTCCGGCTCGACGTAGAACTCGACGCCACGCCGCGAACGCGCAAAGGCGATGAGCGCTTCGATGTCGGCGTCTGTCGCCTCACGGTCGAACTTCGCGACCTTGGGGCCGCGCCGCCGACGAAGGCCGTAGCGGTCTCGCCATCTCATGAATCCTTTTTATACCGTCTGGCGCCTGAGTGCGCGGGAACATGATCTCCGGGACATCT
Source organism: Nonomuraea sp. (assembly GCA_036276095.1). Lineage (GTDB taxonomy): Bacteria > Actinomycetota > Actinomycetes > Streptosporangiales > Streptosporangiaceae > Nonomuraea. The sequence goes on from DASUCK010000511.1 coordinate 1,070, forward strand.
CCGGGATCCTCCTGATGGCATCGGGGAAATCGGCGACGCAGGATGTGAGTAACCGACCGATCGAACGAAGGAGAGGCATGGCGACCATGGCTGGGGTACCGAGAACCCCGGGGCCGGGACAGGTGCCGCCAGCTCATCTGCGCGTCACCGACCACGACCGGGAAAACGTCGTCGAGCACGTCAAGGCGGCGTACGCGGAGGGCCGGTTCGACAAGCTCGAATTCGACGACCGCCTGGGGCGGGCGATGACCGCGCGCACCCACGGCGACCTGATGCCCATCATGACCGAGCTGTACGGCAGCCGGGCCACGCCCCAGCTCGTCCCGCGCCCGGCCCCCGCACGCACCGAACGCGCCCCGGAGAGCAACGAACGCCTCGGCGCCGCGGCCGCCCACCTGCTGGTGCTTCTCGGCATCCCGATCGTCGGCCCCTTGATCATGCTGCTGGCCGGCGGCAAGACCTCGCCCTACATCCGGCGGCACGCCGTGGAGTCGCTCAACTTCCAGCTCACGGTGGTCGGCGCCTCGATACTGCTGCCGTTCACCGTCGTCGGCATCGTCCTGCTGCCGTTCATCTGGGTCGCGTCCGTCGTGCTGGCCATCGTGGGCGGCGTCTCGGCCCTCGGCGAAGGCACCTTTCGCTACCCGATGACCATCCGCCTGGTGAAGTGATCGACGCTGCTACCGGGCCAGCACTTCGTAGCGCACTCTCATGACGCCCGCGCCGGTGTCACCGATCGCGGCGAAGGCGGCGGCCGACAGATCGAGGCAGCGCCCGCCGACATACGGCCCCCGGTCGTTGATCCGCACCGTCACCCTCCTGCCCGTGTCGGGGTTCGTCACCCGGACCCTGCTCCCGAGCGGGAGGGTCTTGTGGGCGGCGGTCATCGCCGTCGGGTTGAAGCGCTCGCCGCTCGCCGTCATCTGCGGCTCGTCGTAGAAGGAGGCGCCGCACGCCCCCGTGGCGACCACCCGCATCGTGCGTTTCACCGGCGTACTCGGCTGCGGTGAACCGGCCGGCCGCGTCACGGGTTCGGCGGCTTCCGCCCTCTTCGGCCGCGCGCCCGCCGGCGGCTCAGGGTGCGTGGACGGGGGTTCGGCGACGGGAGAGAGCGTCGTCGAGGCGGCGGCTTCGTCGGCGGCGTCGTCGGTGGCCGGGGTGACGGTGTGACGGGCGGATCCGTCGTCGTCGGCGACGGCCGACCACGCGGCGGCCGACCCGGCGGCGGCGACGGCGGCAGCGGCCACGATGGCGGCCCAGCGCCGCCTGCCTGCGGGGGAGGGGGTGGGGGAATGCTGACCCACGGTGAACCACTGTCCTAGTTAGGGGATGGTGCGGGGAAAGGCCCAGGTTGAGGGGCTGGAGGCCGCGATCCGCCGGCGGGGCGGGGATCCCGCACGGCGAGCACGAACATAGGGGACAAAAAGGAGGTAAACCCATGCTAATGGGATATTAAGTGAGGAATATCACGAAAACCTAGAAGATCGCCCATAAAGGCATAAGATGGACGTTCTACCGTGACCGGCTTCGCCTGCGAGCAGGCATGCCAAGGCGGACCTCGTCCTGTCCGGTCAGGACGCCTGGCACCTGGAGGGTGGTCAGAACATCAGGGAGCGGACCGTGTCGACCGTGTCGGCGTCCTCCACGCGCTTGTCCGGGCGGTAGCGCAGAACCCGGGCGAAACGCAGTGCCATGCCGCCGGGGTAGCGGGGTGAGCGCTGCACGCCGTCGAAGGCGATCTCGACGACCAGCTCCGGCCGTAGCCGGACCGTCCACGTGTCGGTCGGGCCCTCGGCCAGCTCCAGGAACCGCTCGGTCTGCCAGGCGAGCAGCTCGTCGGTCAGCCCCTTGAAGGTCTTGCCGAGCATCACGAAGCCGCCCTCCGGGTCGCGGGCGCCCAGGTGCAGGTTGGACAGCTTGCCTTCGCGGCGGCCGTGACCCCATTCGGCCGCCAGCACCACCAGGTCGAGCGTGTGCCGCGGCTTGACCTTGATCCAGCCCGCGCCCCGGCGACCCGCCGCGTACGGCGACGACAGGGCCTTGACCACCAGCCCCTCGTGGCCGGCCTTGACCACGTCCGTGAAGAACGTCTCCGCCTCCGCCACCTCGCCGGTCACCAGCCGCGGGGTCAGCAGACCCTGCCGGACCGTACGGACCAGAATGTCCTGACGCTCGGCATAGGGCAGATCGAGCAGGTCGGCGCCGTCGACGCGGAGCGCGTCGAAGAAGAACACGCTCAGCGGCGTCTGCTCCCGCAGCACCGCCACGTTGAGCTTGCTGCTCACGCGGCTCGCCGTGACCTGGAAGGGGTGGGGGCGGCCGTCGGGACGCAGCGCGATCACCTCGCCGTCCAGCACCAGATCGTCGGACGGCATCTCCAGCACGGCCTCGACCAGCTCCGGCACCTGCGGCGTGATGTCGTCAAGCGTACGCGTGAAGACCTTCACCTCCGAGCCGGAGCGGTGGGCCTGGACGCGTACGCCGTCGAGCTTCCATTCCAGCGCCGCGGGCGTGCCCGCCTTGTCCAGGGCGGCGGCGACGTTGGGCGCGCTGCCGGCCAGCATGGGCGAGACCGCCCGCCCCACCTCCAGCGTGAACGCGCGCAGCGCCTCCGCACCGCCGCCCAGCGCGGCCGCCCCGACGGCCGGGAGCCAGCCGCGCAGGGTGAGGGCCCGGCGTACGTCTGCCGACGGGGCTCCGGACGCCTTGGCCACCGCCTCGATCATGACGCCGTCGAGCGCGCCCTGACGCAGCTCACCGGACAGCAACCGGCGCATGAACTGCTGCTCCTGGCTCGTCAGCCCGGCGAACAACTCCGTCACCAGAGCCTTGCGGGCCGCCTGCGAGCCCGCGCCCGAGACCGCCTTGATCCTGGTCAGCAGCTGGTCGACGGTGGTCAGTGTGGCGGTGGCGACCAGCTTCGGCTCGGGGAGGTCTTCGAGCGCGCGCCAGCCCACTCCCACCTGGCGCTGGGGCAGCTCGCCCGACAGGTAGGAGATCGCGATCTCCGCCTCCTCCGGGCCGACCCGGCCCAGCGACTCCGCCAGATGAGCGATCTTGCCTAGCCTGGCGGACGTGCGCGTCACCGCCTCGGAAACCCGGACCACGTCGATCAGAAGCACACGCCTATCGTGCCTCACCCTGCCGACATTCCCTACCCGATGCGGATGCAGTGTGTCGAGCCCCTCCACCTTCCATCACCCCAGTCCCCTCCACACATCCCTTCACGGCCCTACGCGCCGTCCCGCGTGCGTGTCACGGGCACCTCAGAGCCGACGAACGACCGGCCCTGCCGCGCGGCACACCTCGGAGCGCGAAGGGCGAAGGGGTTGAGAAGGAAGCGTGACGAGGCTGAGAAGGACGCGTCCGAAGCGTGACGAGGCCGGGTAGGACGCGTCCGAAGCGTGACGAGGCCGGGAAGGGCTCGTCGGGTGACGAGACAGGCTCGTCACCCGACGAGCCGAGTGCCGCCCCCGCCTCGCTGTCAGGCGAGTGGAGTGGTCGCCGACCGGCAGGCCGCGAAGCCCCTCACCCGCGCGACGGGGTTGTCGGGCGGCGTGCGCCTTACCTGCCGGTCAGCGTGCGCCATGCCTGCTGGCGGCGTGCGCCATACCTGCCGATCAGCGTGCGCCATGCCTGCCGGGCGGCGTGCGACGGGTTGTCAGCTGACGCCGAGGAGGTCGACGACGAAGATGAGGGTCTCGTTGGGCTTGATGGCCGTGCCCGCGCCGGCCGAGCCGTAGCCGAGGTGGGGCGGGATGGTGAGCCTGCGGCGGCCGCCGACCTTCATGCCGGCCACTCCCTGGTCCCAGCCCGCGATCACACGTCCCGCGCCGAGGGGGAACTCGAACTCCTGCCGCCGGTTCCACGACGCGTCGAACTCCTCTCCGGTCGAGAAGGCGACGCCCACGTAGTGGACGCGTACCTTGTGTCCCGGCCTGGCCTCAGGGCCGTCGCCCTTCACCAGGTCGACGATCTCCAGGTC
>DASUCK010000512.1:0-14334 GCA_036276095.1 Nonomuraea sp.
ACACGACCACGATGACGACGCGTTTCGGCGTGACACGTGAAGGCCGGCGCGCCGCTGGGGCACGTCTGGTCGGGGGGCGCTCACTGACACGCGGACCGGGGCTCACGGTCCATGAGCTTGCCCTGTCCTGGGGGGTACTCCGCAACCGAAACGCGGGAATCGCTTGGGGGTTCCTTGGTCAACCACCACGTTAGCGTGGCATTTCAGGAAATGTGATTTTCATCACACCAAATCGGTCACACATCCCACAAGCCGACCGGCGCCGGGAATCGCCGACGCGTTCTTCCCGATCACATAGACGGTACGTCACAGTTTGGTGACTTAGTTCGGGCATTCGGGACAGGGAATCATAATGTGCGCGTGGCAGGCATCCTCCTCGTCGAAGACGACCCCTCCGTGCGCACCGCCCTGGAGCTCGCGCTGACCCGGCAGGGGCACTCCGTCACCTCGTACGCGACCGGCGAGGAGGCCCTCGACCACATCAGGGCCCGCCGCCCCGAGATCGCGATCCTCGACGTCATGCTCCCCGGCATCGACGGCGTCGAGGTCTGCCGCCGGGTGCGCAAGCTCGACCAGCTGCCGGTCATCCTGCTCACCGCCAGGGGCGACGACCTCGACATCGTGGTCGGGCTGGAGGCCGGCGCCGACGACTACGTGGTCAAGCCGGTCGAGCCGCGGGTGCTGGACGCCCGCATCCGCGCCATCCTCCGCAGGGCCGAGTCGGCCGCCTCCGACCGCATCACGTTCGGCGACCTCGTGATCGACCGGGGAGCGCTCAAGGTCACCCTGGCCGGCAAGGAGATCCACCTCACGCCCACCGAGCTGCGGCTGCTGCTGGAGCTCGTCCGCCACCCCGGCCAGGTGCTCAACCGCCGCTACCTGCTGCGCGCGGTCTGGGACCACACGCACATCGCCGACTCCCGGCTCGTGGACGCCTGCGTGCAGCGGGTCCGCGCCAAGATCGAGCCCAAGCCCGCCGAGCCCGTGTTCATCCACACGGTCCGCGGCTTCGGCTACCGGTTCAGCCCCCCGTGAAGCCCACGGGGCTGCGCGCCCGGCTGGTCATCACGTTCACGCTCGTCGCCGTCACGGCCTCGATGCTGGTCGCCACCATCGGCTTCGAGCTGGCCAAGACGGCCCTGGTGACCAGGACCGAGACCACCTCGCTCGACCTGGTGACCCGCGAGCTGGGCAGCATCGACTTCCCCATCGGCAAGCTGGGGCCCGGCGAGGCCGCCCCGACCGCCAAGGAGCTCAACCGCCTGGCCCAGGCGCTGGCCGCCCCCGGACGCGGCGTCCTGATCGAGTACGGCGACCTGATGTCCGTCAACGGCCCCATGACCGTCAACGACGTCCCCAACGAGCTGTACGGGCGGGCCAAGCAGAGCGTCGTCACCCAGCGCCGGGTGATCCGCAACGAGCTGTGGTTCATCGTCGGCGCCGAGGTCTACCGGGAGACCGGCGGCCGGCCCGAGGCCACCGGTCTGCGGGCGTTCGTCTTCTTCCCGTTGCGGGCCGACGCGCGCCAGCTCGACAGCCTCCGGGCCCGGCTGTTCCAGGGCGGCGTGGCGATCGTGCTGATCGCGCTGGTGGTCGCGCTGCTGTCGGCCCGCCAGGTGCTGCTGCCGGTACGCCGGCTCAGCGCGGCCGCGCAGGCGCTCGGCGAGGGCAGGCTCGACACCCGGCTGCCCGTGCACGGCCAGGACGAGCTGGCCGGCCTCACCGCCCGCTTCAACGACGCGGCGGCGGCGCTGGAGCTGAGCGTGGCCGAGCTGCGCGCGCTGGAGGCGCTGTCGCGCCGGTTCGTGGCCGACGTCTCGCACGAGCTGCGTACGCCGCTGACCGCCATGACGGCCGTGGCGGACGTGCTGTCGGAGGAGGCCAACCGGCTGCCCGAGGCCCCGGCGGAGGCCGTGCGGCTCGTGCTCAGCGAGGTGGAGCGGCTGCGCGAGCTGGTCGAACACCTCATCGAGATCAGCCGCTTCGACGCCGGCACGGCCACGCTCAACCTGGAGCCGGTCAACGTGGCCGACGCCATCGCCGACAGCCTGGAGACCCGCGGCTGGAGCGACCTGGTCAAGGTGAACGCCTCCCAGGGCTTGACGGCCAATCTCGACCCGAGGAGGTTCGACGTCATCGTGGCCAACCTCGTCGGCAACGCGCTCAAACACGGCCTTCCGCCCGTGGTGGTCAACGCCAGGAGCACGGAGAACGGCCTGGAGGTGAAGGTGCGCGACCACGGCAGGGGCATCCCGCGGGAGGCGCTGCCGCACGTCTTCGACCGCTTCTTCAAGGCCGGCGCGGGCCGGGCCCGCAGCCAGGGCAGCGGCCTCGGCCTGGCCATCGCCCGCGCCAACGTGCACCTGCACGGCGGCACCATCTCCGTACGCGCCCAGGACCCGGGCACCCTCTTCACGGTCTGGCTCCCGCACTCATGAAAGCTGTCCTCGCCGTCCTCGCCGTCCTCGCCGCGGCCGCCTGCGGCATCTCGCCCACCGACGTCCAGGACCGCGGCAGCGCGCCCACGGTGCGGATCCCGCCGCCGTCCAAGACGTTCTTCCTGATCAAGGAAGGCATGCTCACGCTGGCGCCGGCCGACGTGCCGGACGACACCGTCAAGAGCCTGCTCGGCGCGCTCTTCGCCGCCTCCACGCAGCCGCTCGGCGACCGGGACACCGCGTTGCGCGGGTTCACGTACCTGGGGATCGACGAGTCGCTCAACCCGCCGCGCCGGGACGAGGTCACACTTCCGCGCACCTCGACGCTGACCGTCTTCATCAGCGGCGACGGGACGCTGAGCGATCTCGGCAAGGCGCAGGTCGTCTGCACGGCGCAGCAGGACGCGGCGTACGAGCAGGTCAAGATCGTCCGGTACAACGACGACCGCCCCCCGAAGAACGAGGGGCGGTACGACTGCGGCGACTTCAAGTAGCCGCCGCTCACATGGTGATGTCCTCCAGCATCTCGGTCACCAGGGCGGCGATCGGGGAGCGCTCGGAGCGCGTCAGCGTGACGTGCGCGAACAGCGGATGGCCCTTCAGCTTCTCCACCACCGCGACGACGCCGTCGTGCCGGCCCACCCGCAGGTTGTCGCGCTGGGCGATGTCGTGGGTGAGGACGACCCGCGAGTTCGCGCCGATGCGGCTGAGCACGGTGAGCAGGACCCCGCGTTCGAGCGACTGGGCCTCGTCGACGATCACGAACGCGTCGTGCAGCGACCGGCCGCGGATGTGCGTCAGCGGGAGCACCTCCAGCATGCCCCGGTCGAGCACCTCCTCGATCACCTCGGGCGTGGTGACCGCGCCGAGGGTGTCGTAGACGGCCTGCGCCCACGGGCCCATCTTCTCGCCCTCGGTGCCCGGCAGGTAGCCGAGCTCCTGGCCGCCGACGGCGTACAGCGGGCGGAAGACGACGACCTTGCGGTGCTGGCGGCGCTCCAGGACGGCCTCCAGGCCCGCGCAGAGCGCCAGCGCCGACTTGCCGGTGCCGGCCCTGCCGCCGAGCGAGATGATGCCGATCTCCGGGTCCATCAGCAGGTCGAGCGCGATGCGCTGCTCGGCGGAGCGGCCGTGCAGGCCGAAGACCTCGCGGTCGCCGCGCACCAGGCGTACGGACTTGTCGGGCAGCACCCGGCCGAGCGCCGAGCCCTTGGCCGACAGCAGCCGCAGGCCCGTGTGGGCGGGCAGTTCCCTGGCCTCCTCCAGGTCGCCGGTGCCGTGCTCGAAGAGCCCTTCGACGTCCTCGGTCGTCACCTGGATCTCGGCCATGCCGGTCCAGCCGGACTCGTGCACCAGCTCGGCCCGGTATTCCTCGGCCGCCAGGCCGATCGAGGCCGCCTTCACCCGCATGGGCAGGTCTTTCGACACCAGCACGACGTCGCAGCCCTCGGCGGCCAGATGGCGCGCCACGGTCAGGATGCGCGTGTCGTTGTCGCCCAGGCGGAACCCGACGGGCAGGATGGACGGATCGCTGTGATTGAGCTCAACCCTGATGGTGCCGTCCCCCGTGGGCATGGCCTCGTCGAGCCTGCCGTACTGGACGCGCAGGTCGTCGAGGAAGCGCAGGGCCTTCCTGGCGAAGTAACCGAGCTCGGGATGATGCCGCTTACCTTCCAGCTCTGTGATCACCACGATGGGAAGGACCACGTCGTGCTCGGCGAACCGGGTCATCGCCGCCGGGTCGGCCAGCAGGACCGAGGTGTCGAGCACGTACGTGCGCTTGGGCTGGGTCGTAGGGTTGCTCGAGGACACTGCCACACGTTCTCCCCCGGGCGCCCAACGAGCAGGCGCCCTGCAGACGAGGCGGGAATCGGACCGGACCCGCGTTCCCCGACCGCGAAGTGCCGTCGGTGCCGGGTTCCGGCCCCCTCGGCAAGTGTTGGTGCAAAGACGGGCCTCTCCGGAGTGTTCGACCTGTGGCCGGACACTTCTAACGTTACGTCCTAGATGCCCGAATGTCGTGCTATGAACCGTAACGTCGGTGTCTCGCAGCGTAGTCACGCAGCGCCCGCAGGAAGTCCACCCTGCGAAAGTCCGGCCAGTAGGCCTCGTGGAAGTAGAACTCGGAATGAGCACTCTGCCACAACATGAAGCCGGACAGCCGCTGCTCGCCCGAGGTCCGGATGAGGAGGTCCGGGTCGGGCTGGCCGCGAGTGTAGAGATGCTCCGCGATGTGCTCCACATCGAGCACCTCGACGAGGTCCTCGATGCTCGCCCCCTTGCTCGCGTGCTCCTGGAGCAGTGAGCGCACCGCATCGGCAATCTCACGCCTTCCTCCATACCCAACTGCAACGTTCACAATCAGGCCGGGACGGTTACATGACGCTTCTTTTGCGTCTTTCAGGACATTGGCCGTGCGGTCAGGGAGCAGGTCCAGCGCGCCGACCGGGCTGATCCGCCAGCCGTCGGCCACGAGCTCCCGCGTGACGTCCTCGATGATCCGCAGGAGCGGCTCCAGTTCCTCCCTCGGCCGGTTGAGATTGTCGTTGGAGAGCATCCAGACCGTGACGACCTCGACACCGGTCTCCCTGCACCAGGTGAGCAGCTCGGAGATCTTGTCGGCGCCCTTGCGGTGGCCGGTCGAGACGTCGCTCATGCCCATGGCGCGGGCCCAGCGGCGGTTGCCGTCGATGATGACCCCGACGTGCCGGGGAATGCTGTCCTTCGACAGCTTGGCCTCCAGCCGGCGCTCGTACAGCCGGTAGACCAGGTCGCGCAGGCCCACGGAGTGTCCTCCCCAGCGGTGCTGTGCCTTTGTCGATGAACTAACAGGCAATTATCACCGCGTTTCGCCCGTGCCTGCTCCCTCTCGCAAATTCCTTACCAGATCTCCTCTTTTCAGACACCCTTCGGCCTCCTCGACGAGACCCCGCACGAACGCCGACAACTCGGCCGACGTCAGCACCGCCCGCATGCCCACGCCCGTGGGACCCCAGGCCTCGACGTACGCCCTCCTGGTCAGCCGCCACCGGCCGCGCCCACCCCGCCGCCCCGGCTCCCAGAGCGGGATCGTACGGAGCCGGCAGCACAGCTCTCCCCCGCCCACCAGCTTCGACCTGCTGCGATAGCGGAAGGAGAACAACTCGCCGTCCGGCTCCTCGCCGGGGAACCTGTCGTCCGGGTCGGCCCACCGCCGGGCCGGGCCGCGCCCCTGGCGGGCCTCCTCGACCCCGCGTGCCAGCCGCGTCAGCAACCAGCCGCACCGCTCCCCCACCGTGCCGTACGGAGCGCCGTCCCGGCTCAGCTCAAGGGTGACCTCGTACGGCGTGCCGACGCTGTCCGTACACGGCACGGGCGTGACGGTCAGATATGACCCGTCCACGCAGCGCAGTCCCCCCATTCCCCCTCCGTTTCCTGGCGAATTGCCCCTAAACCCGACGGTCGTCCGCCTCACCGGCGGCGGCGTCAGCGACGGCGTCGCCAGGCGTCCACGTCGCCAGCGTCCACGTCGTCGGTGTAGAGGTTGGCCACGTCGATCAGCAGCCTCACCCCGGTGCGCTCGACCAGTTCGGCCAGGAACCGGCCCTCGGTCAGCTCGTCGTCGGGCCAGGCGAAGATGGCCGCGACGTTCTCCAGGGCCAGCGGCACGGGCAGCGCGTCCTGGGCGCGGCGCACGTTGTCGACGATCACCAGCAGCGACTCCCTGGTACGCGGCACGGGCAGCAGGTGACCGGCCTCCACGCCGCCCCCGCGGACGAACGCCAGGTGCTCACTGACCAGCGGCGCGTCCAGGGCCTCCGCGCAGGCGGCCAGGTGCGCGAGCCGGGCGGGCGACGGCGGCTCGGCACCGCCGATGCCCAGGGACACCCCGTGCGGGGATCACCGGGACGTCCGCCGGGTACGGTTCCGAGACCTGCGACCCCTGGACGCACGGACGGCGCCGGCCGTCGTGAAGACGGCCGGCGCCGTGTCGACCGCCCTACGCGGCCCGCCGGACAGACAAACCAGCTCGTACGGCCCCGACGCGTGCGTCAGCCGAGCCGGTCGAGCAGCGCGTTGTACTCGTCCCACAGCTGCTTGGGCAGGTGGGCGCCGAACTTGTCGAAGTGGGCCGGGATCAGCGCCGCCTCCTCACGCCAGACGTCCTTGTCGACGGTCAGCAGCTCGCGCAGGTCCTCCTCCGACAGGTCGAGGCCCTCGGTGTCGAGGTCGGCGGGGAGCAGGCCGATCGGCGTCGGCACGGCCTTGGCCTCGCCGTTGAGCCGGTCGACGATCCACTTGAGCACCCGGCTGTTCTCGCCGTAGCCGGGCCAGATGAACTTCCCCTCGGCGTTCTTGCGGAACCAGTTGACGTAGTAGATCCGCGGGAGCACGGCGCCCTCGCGCCGGGCGATACTCAGCCAGTGGCCGAAGTAGTCGCCCATGTTGTAGCCGCAGAACGGCAGCATGGCGAACGGGTCGTGGCGCAGCTCGCCGACCTTGCCCTCGGCCGCGGCGGTCTTCTCGGAGGCGACGTTGGCTCCGAGGAAGACGCCGTGCTCCCAGCTCAGCGACTCCGTCACCAGCGGGACGGCGGTGGCCCGGCGTCCGCCGAACAGGATCGCCGAGATGGGCACGCCCTTGGGGTCCTGCCACTCCGGTGCGATGGTCGGGCACTGGGCGGCGGGCGTGGTGAAGCGCGCGTTGGGGTGGGCGGCCGGCTCGCCGCTGTCGGGCGTCCAGGACCGGCCCTTCCAGTCGGTCAGGTGCGCCGGCGGCTCGTCGGTCAGTCCCTCCCACCACACGTCGCCGTCGTCGGTGAGGGCGACGTTGGTGAAGATGCTGTTGCCCCAGAGCGTCTTGATCGCGTTGGCGTTGGTGACCTGGCCGGTGCCGGGCGCGACACCGAAGAAGCCGGCCTCCGGGTTGATGGCGTGGAGGCGGCCGTCGTCGCCGAAGCGCATCCAGGCGATGTCGTCGCCGATCGTCTCGACCTTCCAGCCGGGGATGGTCGGCTGGAGCATCGCGAGGTTGGTCTTCCCGCAGGCGCTCGGGAAGGCGGCCGCGATGTAGCGCACCTCGCCGGAGGGCGGCGTGAGCTTCAGAATGAGCATGTGCTCGGCCAGCCAGCCCTCGTCGCGGGCCATGACGCTGGCGATGCGCAGCGCGTAGCACTTCTTGCCGAGCAGGGCGTTGCCGCCGTAGCCGGAGCCGTAGGACCAGATCTCGCGGGTCTCGGGGAAGTGGCTGATGTACTTCGTGGAGTTGCACGGCCACGGCACGTCGGCCTGGCCCGGCCGCAGCGGGGCGCCCACCGAGTGCACGCACCTGACGAAGTCACCGCGCTCCTCGATGAGCCGCAGCGCCCGGTCGCCCATGCGGGTCATGATCCGCATGGAGACGGCCACGTACGCCGAGTCGGTGATCTCCACCCCGAGCTGGGAGATCTCGCCGCCCAGCGGGCCCATGCAGAACGGCACGACGTACATCGTCCGGCCGCGCATGCACCCCTTGAACAGCTTGCCGAACGTCTGGCGCATCTCCGCAGGCGGGATCCAGTTGTTCGTGGGGCCGGCGTCCTCCGCCCGCTCGGAGCAGATGTACGTGCGGTCCTCGACCCTGGCCACGTCGCTCGGGTCGGACTTGGCGTAGAAGCTGTTGGGACGGGCGGCGAGCCGTGTGAACGTGCCCTGCTCGACGAGGAGGTTGGTCAGGCGAGTCCACTCCTCCTCCGACCCGTCGCACCACTCGATCCGATCTGGCTGGGTCAGGGCTGCTATCTCCTTCACCCACGCCACCAAATCGCGATTGCTGGTGGGCGTGGGCACTTCCACGGAAACGGACACGACTGCGACTCCTCCACTCTCTCAGGGCCCAGTCATCATTAACGACGAAGCGGCCGGAAAGCCAATTGGCGTAGACCTGTCGGCCCGGCCGTCGTCGCAGGCAGGGGCCCCGGCGATTGAGGGAGCCTACCCAGGCGGAGCGGATTTAAAAGAGAATTAACACGCAGTGGTCGAGCCCAATTGCGCTGGTCTAAACCAATTTCCGCAGTGGTTTAGTCCAATTTCGGCGGCGTTCCTCCTGCCCGCCTCAGGAATTGACGTCGGGGCCCGCGGAGCGTACCCGGTCGACCTGCTGCAGCGCGTCGCGCAGCTCGGCCAGCCAGGAGTCGGTGTTCTTGCCGACCAGGCGTACGCACCAGGCGAGGGCGTCGCTGCGGCTCCTGGCCACCCCGGCGGCCACGAGCGTGTCGAGAACCTGGCGCTCCGACTGGCGCAACCGTGTCATCACGGGCACGGAGAGTGTGGTGAACATCACAGTCTCGCCCCCGCACGTCACCCCCCACGAGACCTTCTGCCGGAACCGGCGCTCGGCCTCCCTGGCGATCTCGATGCGCCGCTCCCGCGTCTCCTCCCTGAACCGCCGCGCCAGCCCCTCGATCAGCGCCGAACGCTCGGCCTCTGGCACGTCGTCCGGCGGGCCGGGAAGCGTGCCGATGACCGCGATCTCCTCGCGGTCCCTGATGATCTCGGGTGCGCCGGTGAACCAGCCCTCGGGAAGCCGCCCGGTGAACCACCCGCGCACCTGTGCCGTTACCTCATCCGTTGCCATGTAATGAACATTACACCTTTGCATGCGACCACGGCCTGAGGGAAGAAAGGTGTTACGACGAGGAAAGAGGCTCCGCCGGCCGCCTGGCGCTGGATACCGCCGCTCTAGCGCGCTCCGGCGGCGACGGCCGGGCTCACCCGGACGACGCCGGCGAGGTTGCGGGTGCTCACCGGCGCGATCTTGACCACGTCGCCGGTGCGGGGGGCGTGCAGCATCTTGCCGTCACCCCAGTAGATCGCCACATGCGAGATGTAGCCGGGATTGGTGGGGTCGTGGCGCCAGAAGAGCAGGTCGCCCGGTTGCGCCTGGGAGAGCGGCACCTGCGGCCCGGTCACCCACTGCTGGTGGGTGACCCGCGGCATGCGTACGCCGGCCTGGGCGAAGGCCCACTGCACCAGCCCCGAGCAGTCGAAGGAGTCGGGCCCCTCGGCCCCCCACACGTACGGGCGGCCCAGCTTGGAGGCGGCGGCCCGGAGCGCCACGGTGATCTGGTCGGCGGACATGAGCGAGCCGGTCGGCCAGTCGCGCTGGATCTGCTGCCGCGGCGGCGGCAGCACCGGATCGATCAGGGCGATCTGGGTGCCCTTGGGCAGCCGGTCGAGGATCTTCTTCCGGAGTGCGACGGAGTTGACGTCGGGGGCGCTGACGATGAGCGCGTTGTCGCGCGGCAGCCCGAGCCGGCGCCCGACCTCCTTGGAGATGACGGCGTCGACCGCGCCGAAGCCGGTGGTGGCGTACGCGCCGACGCGCAGCGGCCCGGCCGGCCCCGACACCTGCCGGTGCAGCGACAGCCCGCCGTCGGTGCCCAGCACGAACGACACCGCGACGTCACCCGCCGCGACGTTCTGCCACAGCGGGTCGGAGGAGGCGGTCACCTTGGGGGTGTAGGCGCGGAACGTGGACGGGTCGACCCCGAGGGTCTGCACCCGCTTGCCGTCGAGGGTGATCGACGCCGCGTCGGCGAGCTCCATCGCCCGCACCCCGCGCACCTTGGCCACCTTCTGCAGGAGCTCGTTGGTGAACGGTTTGCGGGTGAGCACGAACAGGTTGGGCTTGTGGAGCTTCCTCAGCGGCGCCACCGGTTGTAAGGTGCGGGCCGGCTGCGGCACCGGCACCTGCTCGGCCAGCAGGGTCTGCTTCGGCCCCGGCCGCTCGCGGGCGACCGCGGGCTCGACCCGTTCGGGCTGCGCGAGCAGCAGCACGTCGGCGGTCAGCACCGCGACCAGCGCCACCACGATGAACGGCACCAGCTTGAACGTGTCACGCCGCTTGCGCGACCGGACGAGGAAGCTGAGATCCTGCCGGATCCCCGAGCCCTGCCCGCCCACACCCTGCGGCCCCGGGCCGTGCGGCCCCCACCCCTGGGGTACGTGACCGTGCGGCGTCCACCCCTGCGGGCCCTGACCATGCGAAAACGCCGCCGGACCCATCGGGGCCCGGCGGTCCTCCGGCTCAGAAGGGGTCAGTTGCCGATGTACGGCACGGCCTCCAGGATCTCGACGGTGTTCTGGCGACCGTTGGGAAGGGAGTAGGTCGCCTTCTCGCCGATCTTCTTACCGTTGATCGCCGCGCCGAGCGGGGACTTGGGCGAGTAGACGTCGATCGGGGCGCCGCTCTCCTCTCGCGAGGCGAGCAGGAAGGTGACCTCGTCGTCGTCGCCGACGAACCGGATCGTCACGGTCATGCCGGGGCCGACCACCCCTTCGGCCTTGGGCGCCTCGCCCACGCGGGCGTTGTCGAGGATCTGCCGCAGGTGGAAGATCCGGGCCTCCATCTTGCCCTGCTCGTCCTTGGCGGCGTGGTAGCCGCCGTTTTCGCGCAGGTCGCCCTCCTCACGGGCGGCCTCGATCTTCTTGGCGATGTCGACGCGCCCGGGGCCAGAGAGATATTCGTACTCCGCCTTCAGACGGTCGTACGCCTCCTGCGTCAGCCATGTGACGTTCTCATCGCGAGAGTCGGCCACGGGTTCTCCTTGCTTGCCTAGGGGGCCCTGAGATCACTTGAGGTTTCGGACGGTTGAATTGCGAAAGGCTAACAACTTAACCGCTCGAACGCTTCCCCAAATGTCTCACTATACGAGATTGCAGTACTGGACGTGGACGGACGTGGCCTCACCACTGGTGTCGAGGCTTTCCTTGCGCTGATTGGTACCCTCACCAGCCGGGATTCTTACTTCCTTGCTGCCCACTTCCGCGTGGTTGACGTCCAGAGCCCTGATGCGGCAGACAGCCACCTTATCGTCTGGCTTGTACACCTCAAAGGTGATCTCGGCCCGTGTCGGGCTCTCGACCTTGAAGGTGATCACCTGCGCCGGCGCGTCAGAACGGCCCCCGGCCGTCATCGACCACATCACCCAGCCCCAGCCGCCGGCGACGATGGCCACCAGCACGCCGATCACGACGTGCACGACGAGCCTGCCGCCACGCCTGGGACGATCGGGCACGTCGTCGGGTGTGCCGAGAACGGGCCCGTTCCCGACATCTCTGGTGACCATGGTGGAATCTCCCTGCGCTCCCTCGGCGTTATCCGAGACAATTGTCGCCCGCGGGGGTCCCGGTACACGACCTGACCCTCACGACCGCCCGCAGACAAAACTAAGTGACCGGTCCGACTGAGGAGACATCGAGCCCGTGAGTGCACCTTTGAGGCTGATGGCCGTCCACGCCCACCCTGACGACGAGTCGAGCAAGGGCGCCGCGACGATGGCGCGTTATGTGCGCGAAGGCGTGGCGGTGCTGGTGTGTACCCTCACGGGCGGTGAGCGCGGATCCGTGCTCAACCCGAAGATGGACCGGCCCGAGATCGTCGCCGACATCGCCGAGGTGCGCCGGGCCGAGATGGCGCGGGCGCGCGAGATCCTGGGCGTCGAGCAGCGTTTCATGGGCTTCGTCGACTCGGGCCTGCCCGCGAACGAGGACGAGGAGCTGCCCGAGGGTTGCTTCGCGCTGCAGAAGCTGGAGGACGCCGCCCGGCCGCTGGTGGCCGCCGTGCGGGAGTTCCGGCCGCACGTCATCCTCACCTACGACGACGACGGCGGCTACCCGCACCCCGACCACATCATGACCAACCGGGTGTCCGTCGAGGCGTTCGACGCGGCCGGCGACCCCGACCGCTACCCGGGCACCGGCGACCCGTGGCAGCCGCTCAAGCTCTACTACCAGATGGGCTTCACCAAGGAGCGCTTCGAGGCGCTGCACCAGGCCATGACCGAGCGCGGGCTCGGGTCTCCGTACGCCGACTGGATCTCCCGCTGGGAGGACCGCCCGGCCAAGTGGCCGGTCACCACGCGGGTGCCGTGCGGCGACTACTTCCAGATCCGCGACGAGGCGCTGCTGGCGCACGCCACGCAGGTCGACCCCGACGGGTTCTGGTTCAGCTGCCCGCGCGAGCTGCAGCAGGAGATCTGGCCGACCGAGGACTACCACCTGGCGCGCTCGCTGGTCGACACCGAGCCGCCCGAGGACGACCTGTTCGCCGGCATCCACGCCCAGGACGTCTCCCCGGCCTGCCACTGAGCCTCCCCCGGCCTGCCGCCGGACGGACCACCGGCCCGCGGTGGCACACTGGAAGTGTGACCGTTCTAGCAGCTGGTGATGTGAGCCCGGGTCTGCTCGGCTTCACCGTCGTGGCCCTCATCGGGCTGGCCCTCTACCTGTTGATCAAGTCGATGAACAAACAGATCTCGAAGATCCAGGTGCCTCACGAAGGCGAGTCGGACGACAGGAAAGCCGAGTAGATGCCGATCGACGTCGTCGACAACGCCGCCGACAGCCGCTTCGAGATCATCGTGGACGGCAGGGTCGCCGGGTTCGCCGACTACCGCCTGCTGCCCACCAAGATCGTGTTCACCCACACCGAGGTGCTGCCCGCGTACGAGGGCCAGGGGCTGGCGGGCAAGCTCGTGGGCCACGCGCTCCAGGCCAGCGCCGACACCGGGCTGCGGGTCGTACCGGTGTGCCCGTACGTCGCCAAGTACATCGAACGGCACCCGGAGTTCCAGGAACTGGTCGACGCCCAGGAGTGATCAGTCCTGGGGCGACCAGGCGAGCTCCAGCGCCTTCGGGAGCCCCCACCAGCCCAGCGGCGTCAACACCTCGTCGTCGTCCACGATGCCGAGGCAGGCCCACAGCGCCACCACCGGGGTGAACAACCGCTCGGTGGCGCCGAGGTCGTCTTCGTCCTGGTCGTCGATCTCGATGTCCTCAGACTCGGCGATGAGCCGGGCCATCCGCTCCGGCGAGGCCAGCACCCCCGGCCCCATCCGGACCAGCGCCGCCACCCCGGCCAGCCAGTCGGCGTGCTGGATCGCGCAGAGGTTGGCCAGCGCCGCGTCCTCCTCGCTCAGCTCGCCTTCGAGGTCGGCGAACTCCTCCAGCACGTCGCCGCCCTCCGACAGATCCGACACCGGCCCGGCGATCCCGGCCGCCACCGCCAGCCACAGCTCCTCGTCGTCCGCCGGCATCGGCCGGTCCTCGAACCCGGCGCAGGCCCGCAGCACGTTGCCCGGATAGCCGGGCCGGGCGAGCAGCGCGCGCAGCCGGGCCGCGGCCGACTCCAGCTCGGCGGCCGGGAACTCGGGCTGCTTGGGCAGCTCGCCGAGGATGCGCCGCAGCTCCTCCAGCGCGAACGCCTCCTCTTCGTCCCATGCCGAGAACAGCTCTTCGTCCTGTTCCTCGCTCACCACGTGCCGCGGCACCCGGCCGTCGGGCAACGGCGTGTCGAGCCAGCGCTCCTGCAGCTCCTCGTAGGCCGCGCGGGCCTCGCGCTCGCCCCGCGCCAGCGCGTCGGGGTCGATCGCCCCGGCCACCACCCGCTCCTCCAGGTGGGCGACCAGGCGGGCGAACATCTCCGCGGCCACCGGCCCGCGTTCGTCCTCCTCAGGCCAGACGAAGTAGCTCGGCGTCATGAGGATCGGCTCGGTGCCGGTGGACTCGACCCAGCGCTGCACGTCGCCGACCGTGGCGACGCCCGCCTCGATGGAGCTGAGCGTGGCCTTGGCCGAATCCCAGAACACGGCGGAGAGCGGGTTTCCCGCCGACATCATCGCGCGGCGAAGGTCGGGCATCGCCACCAGCGCCACGCCGGACGGCACGGCCAGCAGCGCCCTGGCGATGTCCCTGCGGGTGAGGGCCGCCGCCGGACGCCCGGCGCGGGCGCAGACGAAGTCGATATCCACGCTCCGTAACCTACGCCGTCCCGGCCCGCCCCGTCAGCCCGCCCCGCTCGCCGGCGTACCGGCGGGTCCTCGCGGGCGGCTTGGGGTGAGGCTAGGAGGTCCTGATCAACCGGCTGGAAGCGGTGT
>DASUCK010000513.1:0-47323 GCA_036276095.1 Nonomuraea sp.
CCCAAACGGCTCCGCCCGCCCGCCACCCCTCGCGGGCCCGCCCCTCGTCCGGCCCGGCGGCGTCAGCGCAGCTCGATCCCGACCAGGCAGGTGTCGTCGTCGGTGTCGGCGCTGCTGTGGGTGAGCAGGTGGTCGAGCCGGTGCTCCAACGTGGCCGCGTGCTGCGACACCGTCCGCAGGAGCTGGTCCTGGGACTGCTGGAGTGGCAGGTCGCGCCGCTCGATCAGCCCGTCGGTGTACATCAGCAGCACGTCGCCCGGCCGCAGCTGGACCCGCCCCTCCTCGTACTCGGCCTCGGACACCGCGCCGAGCATGATGCCGCCGATCAGGTCCAGTTCGGCGGCCTCGTTCCGGCGGACCAGGATGGGGGGCAGGTGGCCGGCCCTGGCCCAGCGCAGGACGCGGGTCTGCGGGTCGTAGAGCGCGCAGATGGCGGTGGCGGTGACCTTCTCGGTCAGGTGGTGGGCGACCAGGTTGAGCCAGCCCAGCATCTTCGCCGGACCGGCGCCGGTGGTCGCCAGGCCGCGCAGCGCGTTCCGCAGGACGACCATGCCGGTGGCGCCCTTGATCCCGTGCCCGGCGACGTCTCCCACCGACAGCAGGATCTGCTTGGACGGCAGGACCACGGCGTCGTACCAGTCGCCGCCGACCAGGTGCTCCTGCTCGGCGGGCCGGTAGCGGGCGGCGATGTTGAGGTCGAACGCCTCCATCGGCCCCCGCGTCGGCGGCATGATGGCCTGCTGCAGCCGCAGGGCGAGCCGGTCGCGGGCGGCGGCCTGCTGCTCGCTGTGAGCCAGCTGGTCGCGGGTGGCGGCGAGGGCCACCTCCGTCCAGTGCTGGGAGGAGATGTCCTGGTAGGCGCCCCTGATCGCGAGTAATCGGCCGTCGGGGGCGAGGACGGGCTCGGCGACCACCCGGAAGTGCCGCGCGATGCCGTCGGGCCGCTGCAGCCGGAACATGGTGGAGTCCGCCCGTCGGTGGTGGAGCAGCTTGCGCAGGAACCGGCCGATGGCGTTGGCGTCGTCGGGGTGGGCGTAGTCGGCGAGCCGCTCCAGCGGGATGGGGGCGCTGCCCGGTCCGAGACCGTACAGCGTGTAGAGCTGGCTGCTCCAGGCGATCTCGCCGGTGAGCGCGTTCTCCTCGAAGCCGCCGATGCGGCCCAGGCGCTGGGCGTGCTGGAGCAGGCGGGCCAGCCGGGTCGTCTCGTCATGGAGGCGCCAGATGAGCAGGACGTCCCGGCCGTGGCGGGTGATGCTGACGGCCGCGATGCTGTCCAGCCGGACCTCGTCCACCAGCGTCGTGATCGCCATCTGTTCGGCGACGAACGGCTCGCCGGTCGCGTGCACCCGCTCGACCAGCGAGAACAGCCCGCCCTCCGCGGCCGCCAGCGGGTACGACTCCAGTAGCAGCGCGCCGCTGACCGCCCAGGACGGGCGGCCGGCCGGGTCGACGAACCGCGGGTTGGTGTGGCTGATGCGGAAGTCGGCGAGCCGGCCGGCGTCGTCCAGGTGCGGGGCCAGCACCAAGGCGGCGTCGGGCAGCGCGTCGGCCAGCTCCACCAGCTCCGGGGCGCCCGGCGGGGGGCCGGGGTCGTCCGGCAGGTCGAGGGTGTGGGCGCACAGCTCGGCCAGGGCCTCGATCTGCTTGACCACCTGCGGCGGCTGCGGCTCCAGCGGGTCGGGCCAGGCGATCTCCAGCACGCCGAGGATGCGGCCGCCGGTGCCCGCCGGCACGGTCGCCCGCCCGCCGTCCGGGGCCGCGCGCATCCCGATCGAGGGCAGGCCGACCTCGCTCAGCGACCGCGTCCACACGCTCTCCCGCCTGACCAGCGCGCGCTGGGCGGGCGTGGCGACGCCGGGCGGGACGTAGCGCCACCGCCCGGCCTCCGCCGCGCCGAACCCCGCCTGCCCGGCCAGGGTGAGCGAGGCGTCGGAGCCGGCCACCCAGATGGCCACGCCGGTCGCGCCGAGCGGCGCGAGGGCGTGCTGGAGCAGCGCCTGAGCCACCGTCTGCGACTCGGTGGCGGTCAGCATGCCGATCTCCGCGGAACGCAGCCGGACCGCGACGTCGGCCGCGATGTCGGCCGCCTCGCGGGTGGTCCGCCCCGACCGCGCCGAGTGCAGGAAGTCGCGGGCGGCCTGGCTGATGCGGTCGTGCGCGGCCTGGTTGATGATGTCGGCGGCCAGCTCCAGCTGGGTCACGCCGGCCTGGTCGGCCAGGGTGGCGAGCTGCCGCGCGGCCGTGGTGAGACCGCACTGCAGCCGTTCGATCAGGATGCCCTTGGCCACCTCGATCAGCGCGCGTCCGTCGGCGGCGCGCTGGGCGCGCCGGATCTCCTCGCGCAGCCGTTCGACGGTGGCCGCCAGCCGGCCCACGTTGGCGGCGGCGCCGTCGGACGCGGGTGAGACGGGGACCGGCGGCTCCTCGTGGCTCTGCAACTTCCGCTACTCCTTGCCGGCGGACGGCGACCCCGGTGGACGTCAGGCGTTGAGCCAGTGCCGGATCCGCGCGATGAGATGGTTGGTGTCGACGGGTTTGGTGACGTAGTCGCTCGCCCCGGCGGCGATGCTCTTCTCCTGGTCGCCCGGCATGGCCTTGGCCGTGACCGCGATGATGGGCAGGTCGGCGTACTGCGGCATCGACCGGATCGCGCTGGTGGCGCTGTAACCGTCCATCTCCGGCATCATCACGTCCATCAGGACGAGGTCGGTGTCGGGGTGGGCGATCAGGGTGTCGATGCCCTGCCGGCCGTTCTCGGCGTGGAGCACGGTCATGCCGTGGCTCTCCAGCATGCTGGTGAGCGCGAACAGGTTCCGTGTGTCGTCGTCGACCACGAGCACCGTGTGCCCGGACAGCGGGCTCTCGCCCGCGGCGGTGGCCGGCGCCGGCACCGTGTCGCGGCGGATCAGCGGCACCACGTCCCCCGGCCGGTTGGCGGTGAGGTGCAGGGCGATGCGCTCCCGCAGCTCGTCCAGGCTGGACAGCAGTTCGATCGGCTGGCCGTCGGCGTGCGCGGGCAGGCGCGGCTCCTGCTGGGTGGTCCGCCAGTTGCTGTACGCCAGCACGGGCACGGCGGCGAGGGCCGGGTCGCTCTCCATGGTCCTCAGCAGGTGGTAGGCGGCCCCCTCGGGCAGGTCAAGGTCGAGCACGATGCAGTGGCACGGCTGGTCGGCCAGCGTGGTCGCGGCCTCCTGCACCCCCGCCGCGGTCACCAGCTCGATCGTCTCCTCCCAGCGTCCCGACAGCTCCGTCACGACGCTCTCGGCCACCAGCGACAGCAGCCCGCGGGGCCGCTGCTCGATCACGAGCAGCCGGCGGTGCTGCGGGGGAGCCGCCGGGGACGGGTCCTCCTCGGGCTCGCCCTGGCCGGGCGCCTGCGGCTCGGCGGGCGGGTCGGTGGCGGCGCGGTCGGCGAAGTCGGGGTGGGCGATCGGCAGGTAGAGGGTGAAGGTGCTGCCCTGACCGGGCGCGCTCCGCGCGGTGATCGCGCCGCCGAGCAGGTGGGCGATCTCGCGGCTGATCGACAGGCCGAGCCCGGTGCCGCCGTACTTGCGGCTGGTGGTGCCGTCGGCCTGCTGGAACGCTCCGAAGATCATCTCCAGTTGCTGCTCGTTGATGCCGATGCCGGTGTCGATGACGCGGAAGGCGAG
Organism: Nonomuraea sp.; assembly: GCA_036276095.1. GTDB lineage: Bacteria > Actinomycetota > Actinomycetes > Streptosporangiales > Streptosporangiaceae > Nonomuraea. Next base: position 3,651 of record DASUCK010000513.1, read on the forward strand.
CGCCGCGCCGTGGGGGCGTACGGTGGCGGGCGGCTCCGCCTGGCCGGCCGGCTCGATGCGCAGCTCGACGCTGCCGGTCTCGGTGAACTTGACCGCGTTCGACAGCAGGTTGCGCAGCACCTGGCGGAACCGGGCGTCGTCGGTCAGCACGTCCGCCGGCACCCCGGGCGCCGTGACGATCTGGAAGTCCAGGCTCTTCTGGCTGGTCATCGGCCGGAACGTGGCCTCGACGTAGTCGATCAGGCGGCGCAGGGACACCCGCTCGGGGTTGATGTCCATCTTGCCCGCCTCGACCTTGGACAGGTCGAGGATGTCGTTGATGAGCTGCAGCAGGTCGGAGCCGGCCGAATGGATGATCTCGGCGTACTCGACCTGCTTGGGGGTGAGGTTGCGGGTGTGGTTCTGGGCCAGCAGCTGGGCCAGGATGAGCAGCGAGTTGAGCGGGGTGCGCAGCTCGTGGCTCATGTTGGCGAGGAACTCGCTCTTGTACTTGGAGGCCAGCGAGAGCTGGTGGGCCCGTTCCTCCAGCTCCTGGCGGGCCTGCTCGATCTGCAGGTTCTTGGCCTCGATGTCCTGGTTCTGGCTGGCCAGCAGCCGCGCCTTCTCCTCCAGCTCGGCGTTGGACCGCTGCAACTCCTCCTGCTGGAGCTGCAGCTGCTCCGACCGGGCCTGCAACTCGGCGGCCAGGCGCTGCGACTCGGCCAGCAGCTCGTCGGTGCGGGCGTTGGCCACGATGGTGTTGAGGTTGACGCCGATCGTCTCGGTGAGCTGCTCCAGGTAGGCCCGGTGCACCGGCTTGAACGCGTGCACCGACGCCAGCTCGATGACGCCGAGCACCTGCTCCTCGAAGATGACCGGCAGCACGACCAGGGCGCTGGGCGGGGCCTCGCCGAGCCCGGAGGAGACCTTGACGTACCCCGGCGGGAGATCGGTGAGCGCGACGCTCTTGCGGGTGCTCGCCGCCTGCCCGACCAGGCCCTCGCCCAGCTCGAACCGCGTGGGCCGGGCGGAGTCGGTGGCGTATCCGCAGGCGCTGATCAGCCGCAGCTCGCCGCCCTCGGCCAGGAAGAAGGCGCCGTACTGGGCCGAGACCAGCGGCGTCAGCTCGTTCATGACCAGCTCGGCCACCGTGGCCAGGTCACGGTGCCCCTGCATGAGCCCCGACATGCGGGCCAGGTTCGACTTGAGCCAGTCCTGCTCCTCGTTGGCCCTGGTGGTCTCGCGCAGCGACTCCACCATCGAGTTGATGTTGTCCTTCAGGTCGGCCAGCTCGCCTTCGGCGTCCACGGTGATCGACCTGGTCAGGTCGCCCGAGGTTACGGCGCTGGTCACCGCCGCGATGGCGCGCACCTGGCGGGTCAGGTTGCCGGCCAGCTCGTTGACGTTCTCCGTCAGCCGCTTCCACGTGCCGGACACGCCCTCGACCTCGGCCTGCCCGCCCAGCCGCCCCTCGCTGCCGACCTCTCGGGCCACCCTGGTGACCTCGGCGGCGAACGACGACAGCTGGTCGACCATCGTGTTGATCGTGGTCTTGAGCTCCAGGATCTCGCCGCGGGCGTCCACGTCGATCTTGCGGGTCAGGTCGCCCCTGGCGACCGCGGTGGTCACCTGGGCGATGCTGCGCACCTGGTTGGTGAGGTTGTCGGCCATGGAGTTGACGCTGTCGGTGAGGTCCTTCCACGTGCCGGCCACGTTAGGCACCCGCGCCTGGCCGCCGAGCTGGCCCTCGGTGCCGACCTCGCGGGCCACGCGGGTGACCTCGTCGGCGAACGCGCTCAGCGTGTCGACCATCGTGTTGATCGTCTGCGCGAGGGCGGCCACCTCGCCCTTGGCCTCGACGGTGATCTTCTGTGACAGGTCGCCCTTGGCCACCGCGGTGGCCACCTGGGCGATGCTGCGCACCTGGCTGGTGAGGTTGGAGGCCATCACGTTGACGTTGTCGGTGAGGTCCTTCCAGGTGCCCGACACCCCGCGCACGGTCGCCTGCCCGCCGAGGTTGCCCTCGGTGCCGACCTCGCGGGCCACGCGGGTGACCTCGTCGGCGAAGGACGACAGCTGGTCGACCATCGTGTTGATGGTCTACTTCAGCTCCAGGATCTCGCCGCGGGCGTCCACCCTGATCTTCTGCGACAGGTCGCCCTTGGCGACCGCCGTGGTGACCTCGGCGATGTTGCGTACCTGGGCGGTGAGGTTGTCGGCCATCACGTTGACCGACTCCGTCAGCGCCTTCCACGTGCCGGAGACGCCCTTGACGTCGGCCTGGCCGCCGAGCCGCCCGTCCGTGCCGACCTCGCGGGCCACGCGGGTGACCTCGTCGGCGAAGGAGGAGAGCTGGTCGACCATCGTGTTCAGGGTGTTCTTCAGCTCCAGGATCTCGCCCCGCGCCGACACGGTGATCTTCTGTGACAGGTCGCCGCGGGCCACCGCCGTGGCCACCTGCGAGATGTTGCGTACCTGGTCGGTGAGGTTGCTGGCCATGAAGTTGACCGAGTCGGTGAGCGCCCGCCAGGTGCCGGCCACGCCCTTGACGTCGGCCTGGCCGCCGAGCTGCCCCTCGGTGCCGACCTCGCGGGCCACGCGGGTGACCTCGTCGGCGAAGGAGGAGAGCTGGTCGACCATCGTGTTGACGGTGTTCTTCAGCTCCAGGATCTCGCCGCGGGCGTCCACGGTGATCTTCTGGGTGAGGTCGCCCTTGGCCACGGCGGTGGTGACCTGGGCGATGCTGCGCACCTGGTCGGTGAGGTTGCCCGCCATGGCGTTGACCGACTGCGTGAGGTCCTTCCAGGTGCCGGAGACGTCCTTGACGTCGGCCTGGCCGCCGAGCCGGCCGTCGGTGCCGACCTCGCGGGCCACCCTGGTCACCTCGGAGGTGACCAGGGCCAGCTGGTCGACCATGCCGTTGAACACCGAGGCGATCTCGCCGAACAGCCCGTCGGCGTCGCCGGGTAAGCGCGTGCCGAAGTTGCCGTCCCTGATCGCCGTCAGACCGGCGAGCAGTTGCCGCAGCTCCGACTCGCCCACTTCCGCGCCGGGCACGCCGGCGCGTGGGCCCTCGACGGTCGAGCCACTCATGTCAACCTCGCTGTTCTGCCTCACCACCGGCCGGTGCGGGTGGCCGCCGGCCGGGTCGACGCCTACGGACAAAAGAGGGACAAGGGCACTGGTACGCTGCAGGCGACATTACTGGATCGGCACCACTGCGCAATGTCGCCTTGTCAGCGCGTTCGCCGCGTGTGCGTGATGTGGTGCCATCGGCGTATTTGCCCCGTGTGCCGTGAGGTTCGCGTGTGCGCGTGCCGGGGCTCGGCGGTGCGTGCGACGGCGTGGGCCGGCCGATTCGCCGGGTCCTCGCGAATGCCGTCCTGACAGACCCGGTTCCTTGACGGACAATGCCCCAAAGACCCAGGTGTGACCTCGACGCCCACCACGCCGGCCCCGGCCAGATCGGCCGGCAGAAGGGAACGCGCATGGAAGCAGTGTCGGTCGATACGAGTCGCGAGGGCACCTTCCTGGTGACGCTGCGGGGAGAGATCGATTTCACGAACGCGGCGGAGACGCACAAGGCCATCCGCGCCGCCCTGGCCGGGCGGCAGCCCGGGCTGGTGCTGGTCGACGTGGCCGAGGTGACGTTCCTGGACTCGACGGGCATCGGCGTGCTCGTGGACGCGATGCGGGCGGCCGGCGAGGTCCAGGCCGGGTTCCGCGTGGAGAACCCCACCCCCAAGGTGTACGACCAGCTGCGCATGACCGGACTGCTCGCCGCGTTCGGGGTGGCCCAGCGGTGAGCCGGGACGCCGTGCGGACGCTCCCCGGAGCCGCCAAGGGAGCCGCTCCCGGATCCGCCCGCGGAGCCGCCTACGGAGTCGCTCTGGGAGCCGCCCGCGGAGCCGCTCCCGGAGCCGTGCGCGGAACCGGCTGATGGAGCCGCCGGCCGGCCGCCTGTCCCGTGACGCGGACCTGGCGTGCGACTTCGACCGGGGCTCGCTCGTCGCGGTCCGGCGCGAGGTGGAGCGCATCAGCCGCGAGCGCGGTCTGACCGACCTGGCGCTGTACCGCTTCCTGATCGCGGTCAACGAGATCATGACCAACGCCGTGCGGCACGGCGGCGGGCGCGGCCGGCTGACGCTGTGGCGGGCGGGCGGGCGGCTGTTCTGCCGCGTCGACGACCGCGGCCCCGGCATGGCGCCGCCGCCCCCGTACGACGACCGGCCCCCGCCGCCGGACAGCATGAACGGCCGCGGCCTCTGGCTCGCCCGCCGGAACGTCGCCGGCTTCACCCTGCGTACCGGCCCCGACGGCACTAGCATCACCCTGGAGGCCGGCCCGCCGGCCTGATTCCGGCCCCGTGATTCCGGCCCGTGATTCCGCCCGTGTGAGGCGTCGAACGTTGTGCTTTCGCTCTCGCCGCCGCACACTGGAACGAGGGAGTTGGAAAATCAAACGGAGGTAGGCGCGATGCGGGACGCGGTGATCGTCGAGGCCGTACGCACCCCGGTGGGCAGGGGCAAACCGGGAGGGGCGCTGCACGCCGACCACCCGGCCGACCTCCTCGCCCGCACGCTCCGAGCGCTCGTCGACCGCGCCGGCCTGGATCCGGCCCTGGTCGACGACGTGATCGGCGGCGTGGTGACGCAGGCCGGCGAGCAGGCACTCAACCTCACCCGCACGGCCGTCCTGGCCGCCGGGTTTCCCGAGAGCGTCCCGGCCATGACCGTGGACCGGCAGTGCGGCTCGTCCCAGCAGGCCCTGCACATCGCCGCCCAGGGCGTGCTCAGCGGCGCGTACGACGTCGCCATCGCCTGCGGCGTCGAGTCGATGTCACGGGTGCCGATGGGCTCGGCCGTGCGGCCCGGCAGCGACCCGTTCGGCCCCATGCTGGCCGAGCGCTACCCGGACGGCCTGGTCGGGCAGGGCGTCAGCGCCGAGCTGATCGCCGCGCGCTGGAACCTGTCCCGCGCGGAGCTCGACGTCTACGCCTGCGAGTCCCACCGCCGCGCCGCCGAGGCGTGGAAGAACGGCGCGTTCGACCGCGAGGTGGCCTGGACCGGCCAGCGGGACGAGACCGTGCGCCCCGGCACCTCGCCCGAGATCCTCGCCGGGCTGAAACCGGCCTACCACGACCCGGCGATCGCCGCCCGCTTCCCGGAGATCGGGTGGAGGATCACGGCCGGCAACGCCTCCCCGGTCAACGACGGCGCCGCCGCCGTGCTCGTCATGGGTTCCGACACCGCCGCACGCCTCGGGCTCCGCCCCCGCGCCCGGTTTCACTCCTTCGCCGTCGTGGGCGACGACCCGCTGCTCATGCTCACCGCGATCATCCCGGCCACCGCGAAGGTCCTGGCCCGCGCCGGCCGCGCGCTGTCCGACATCGACCTATTCGAGGTGAACGAGGCGTTCGCGCCCGTCGTCCTCGCCTGGGCCAGGGAGACCGGCGCGGACCTGGCCAGGGTGAACGTACGCGGCGGCGCGATCGCCATCGGCCACCCCCTCGGCGCCAGCGGGGCGCGCATCATGACCACCCTGCTGCACGCCCTGGAGGACAGCGGCGGCCGGTTCGGCCTGCAGACGATGTGCGAGGCCGGCGGGCTGGCCAACGCCACCGTCGTCGAACGGCTCTGATGCCGCGGGCGAGGGCTAAACTACGCCGCATGCCGAAGGCCGCACAGCCGCGCGAGTGCTCCATCGCCGACACACTCGACCTGGTGGGCGAGCGGTGGAGCCTCCTGGCCATTCGCGAGCTCAGCTACGGCGTGCGGCGCTTCGACGAGATCGTCCGCAACACCGGCGCCTCGCGCGACATCCTCACCGTCCGCCTCCGCAAGCTGGAGTCCCACGGCGTCATCGAGCGCAGGCGCTACAGCGACCACCCGGTCCGCCACGAATACCACCTGACGCCCGCCGGCGTGGAGCTGTGCGACGTGCTGATCACGCTGATGGCGTGGGGTGATCGCCACCTCCATCCCGGCGACCCGCCCGTCCGGTGGCGGCACTCGTGCGGGCAGGTCCTCGACCCGCTGCTGATCTGCCGCTACTGCGGCGGCGAGGCCCGCGCCGGCGCCCATTCCCCCTCCGGCCGCGGTACCCTCACCGCCGGCACACGGCCGTAGAGCATCCCCGGCGCCGGCTCGAACCGGACCGGCCGCATATGGATCACGGGCCCGGGCATGGTGGGGTGCGTGGCGTCGTCCCGGTACGGCCGGGTTCGGTCCGCGGCGCCCATCGCCCCCACCGTTGGTTCGTCCCACCGTCGGCGAGGAACTGTCATGCAAGCCATCACCGTCCGCGACCGCTCCGCCGGCCTGGCCGGGCTGTCCCTGACGCAGGAACCGTACCCGCACGCCGCCGAGAACGACGTGATCGTGCGGGTGCACGCCGCCGGGTTCACCCGCGGGGAGCTCGACTGGCCGGGCACGTGGGCGGATCGCGCCGGCCGCGACCGCACGCCGAGCGTGCCGGGGCACGAGGTGTCCGGGGTCGTGGTCGAGCTCGGGTACGGGACGACCGGGCTGAGCGTGGGACAGCGCGTGTTCGGGCCGACCGACTGGGCCCGCAACGGCTCCCTGGCCGAGTACGTGGCCGTGGAGGCCCGCAACCTCGCCCCCCTGCCGGCCGACATCGACCACCTCGTGGCGGCCGCGCTGCCGATCTCCGGGCTGACCGCCTGGCAGGGCCTGTTCGATCACGCCCGCCTCGCCGCCGGCCAGACCGTGCTGATCCACGGCGCCGCGGGCGGCGTCGGTTCGGTCGCGGTGCAGCTCGCCCGCCAGGCCGGGGCCCGGGTGATCGGCACCGGCAGGGCCGGCGACAGGGACACCGCGCTCGGTCTCGGCGCGGACGCCTTCCTCGACCTGCAGGCCGACCGCCTGGAAGACGTCGGCCAGGTCGATCTGGTGCTCGACGTGATCGGCGGCGACATCCTGGACCGGTCCGCCGCTCTGGTGCGCGGCGGCGGCACCCTCGTCACCATCGCCGCGCCACCGGCGGTACGCCCGCGGGACGGCCGGGCGCTCTTCTTCGTCGTCGAACCCGACCGCGCCCGGCTCACGGACCTCGTCCAGCGCGTCCGGGACGGACGGCTCCGCGTGCTCGTCGGCGCCGTGCGCACGCTCGCCGAGGCGCCCGCCGCGTTCGCTCCCACGCGGCGCACGCCCGGCAAGACGATCATCCGCGTCGCGGACGACGTATAGGCGCGGGAGGACAGCCGCGGGCGGGGTCGGCGCGCGTCGCCTGTGCGCGGTCCTGGGTCAACGCCCGGGGCGCGGTCACCGGTCGCGCTTGACGAGGTCGAGGCGGTCGGGGCGGTTGGTCATGATGCCGTCCACGCCGTACGAGATCAGGCGGCGGATGACGGCCGGCCGCCTGGCCGTCCCGGTGTAGACGCGCAGGCCCTTGCCGTGGGCGTCCTTGACGTACTGGGCGGTGAGCCGGGAGTGCGGGATGTTGACGCCCTGGGCGTACTCGGCGAGCTCGCCGAGCTGGGTGAGCGACGGCCTGCCGAGCAGCGCGATCGGCACCTGCGGCATGAGGGTGTGGAAGGACCGCATCGACCGCCAGTCGAACGCCTGCACGGCCAGCCGGTTGCCGTCCCACAGGTCGCGGTCTTCCTGCAGCTCGGCGGCCACCCGGCGGTCGATGTCCGGGTTGTGCGGCGAATGCTTGATCTCCAGCAGCAGGCCGATGTCGCTGTCGCCGACCGCCTGCAGCGCCTGGCGGAGGGTGGGCACCCGCTCGCCCCGGTAGCGCGGGGAGAACCACGACCCGGCGTCCAGCCGCTGGATCTCGGCGAGCGTGAAGTCGGAGACCCGCCACGGCGACCGGCCGGGGAAGATCTTCTCGGCGTCGGTGGTGCGGCTCAGGGTCTGGTCGTGGATCAGGACGAGCTGGTGGTCCTTGGTCTGCTGGACGTCGAACTCGCACAGGTCGGCGCGTTGGGCCTGGGCCAGGAGGCAGGCGGCGATGGTGTTCTCGGGCGCGTAGGCGGAGGCGCCCCGGTGGGCGATGTTGTCGACCTCGTGCGGGGAGGCGCACGCGGCCCTGGCGATGACGGCCAGGGCGGTCAGGGCGGTGGCGACGGTGACACCGAGCTGGCGGCTCATGTTTCTCCCCGGATTTCTTTGAGGCCTGCTGGCGCCCAAATCCCGACTAGTGCGATTTTTGTCTATTAAGCAGCAGGTAGGATCAATTCCCGCCAGAGTTGATTTCAGCTGACATTACGGTTGATTTGGGTGAAGTCTTTGCTGTGGCGGAATGTCGGCTTTGGCGCGGAGCGGCGGTCGTGGGGAACCCCTGGGGGAGGCGCGGTGCGGGTATGAGACGCTGGCTGTGTTATCCCGCAATATCCCGAAACATCCGAAACATCAGCACTATCAGCACTATCCGCACTATGCGGTCATGGCGGAGTGCGGCTGGCTAGGGAGCGGGGCTTCCTGGCGATCTACCTCAGCGGTTTCCCGACCTCGGCCGCCGCGCCGGAGGAGCGGTACCGGGCGCCCGGCTCACGCGCCCCTCGGTGAGCCGCGGCGGTCACCGGCGTCCGCCGGCGATCGCGTCGGGGATGATGGCGGCGGGCATGTCGACGTGGTCGACGTCCAGGGCGTCGCACACGGCGTTGATCACGGCGGGTGGGATGCCGATGCAGCCCGCCTCGCCCGCACCCTTGGCGCCGAGCGGCGTGTTGGGGTTGGGCGTGACGGTCTCCAGCAGGGTCACCGGCGGCATGTCCGCCGCGGTGGGCAGGAGGTAGTCCAGCAGGGTCGCGGCCTGCGGCATGCCGTCGGGGCCGATGACCGCCTGCTCGTAGAGGGCCTGGCCGACGCCCTGGGCGATCGAGCCGTGCCCCTGGCCGTCGACGATCATGGGGTTGACCACCACCCCGTAGTCGTCCACGGCCACCAGCCGGAGCACGCGCACGGTGCCGAGGTCGGGGTCGATCTCCACGACGGCGATGTGCGTGCCGTACGGGAACGCCTGCGGAGGGGCCACGATCTCGTCGGCGCGCAGCGGACCGGTGCGGGCCACCAGCTCCGCCAACGTCAGCCCGCCGCGCGTGCCCGCACCCGTTCCGGCGCCCGGCTGGTCCCGGCCGGCGCCGTGGAGGCGCTCTTCCCGGCCGGTGTCATGGAAGGGCTGTTCCAGGTCGGGGTCGGCGAGGCCGGGTTCGGTTGCGGGCCCGCCCGCCTCGGGCAGGCCGGGTTCCCGGGCGGTCAGGCGGCCGGCGGCGTACGAGACGTCCTCCTCGTCGGCGCCGAGCAGCGCGGCGGCCCGGCGGCGGGCGGCGGCGACGAGCGATTCGGCGGCCCGCCACAGCGCCGCCCCGCCCACCTGCATGGAGCGGCTGCCGAAGGTGGCGTAGCCGTACGGCACCTCGCCGGTGTCGCCCTCGACGACGCGGACCCGGTCGATGCCGACGTCCAGGACCGAGGCGACCACCTGGGCGAACGCGGTCAGATGGCCCTGCCCGGTGGACGTGGAGCCGACGCGGGCGACGAACGTGCCGTCCGGGCACGCCTCCACGCTGCCGTACTCGTCGCTGTCCGGCGGCCCCCCGGAGCGCTCCACGTACGTGGCGATGCCCACGCCGAGCGGCGGCCCGCCCTCCGCCCGGCGTCTGGCCTGCTCGGCGCGGATCTCGGCGTAGCCGGCGGCGTCGAGGGCCTTGCCGAGCGCGGCGGCGTAGTCGCCCGAGTCGTACGTGCGCCCGGTCGGGGTCCGGTAGGGGTGCTGGCCGGGCCGGATGAGGTTGCGGCGGCGCAGCTCGGCGGGGTCCATGCCGAGCCGCCGGGCGAGCCGGTTCACGGTGCGTTCGAGGGCGTAGGCGGCCTCGGGGCGCCCGGCGCCGCGGTACGCCGCGGTCGGCGCGGTGTTGGTGAGCACGCACCTGATCCGGGTGTGCACCCTCGGCGTGCGGTAGGCGCCGGTGCTCATCGCGCCGGTCATCAACGGCACGGACGCGCCGTTGTGCGGGTAGGCGCCGACGTCGGCGTCGATCAGCAGCTCGTAGGCGAGGAAGGCGCCGTCGTCGTCGGCCGCGAGGCGTACGCGCTGGGTCTGGCCGCGGCCGCGCGGCCCGGTCAGCATGGCTTCCGCGCGGTCCTCCGACCAGCGTACGGGGCGGCGGAGCCGCAGGGCGAGGAGCGCGGCGACCACGTACTCGGGGTAGGTCTGGCTCTTGGCGCCGAACGCGCCGCCGGTGGCCGGCACGATCACCCTGATCCGGTCACGGTCGAGGCCGAGCGCCCTGGCGAGCGCGTCGCGCAGCCGGTGCTGGGCCTGGTGGGAGGCCCACACGGTGAGGCCGCCACCGCGGCCGGGATCGACCAGCACGGCACGGGGCTCCAGGGACGTGGGGAGCACGAGCTGCTCCCGGTAGGCGGCCTCGACGACCACCGGCGCGGTCGCGAACACGTCGTCGGCCGGTGCCCCGAACGTGCGCTCGACGGCCACGTTGCCGCGGTCGTCGAACAGGCGCGGCGCGTCCGGGGCGGCGGCGGCCGACGGGTCCACGACGAACGGCAGCGGGTCGAGGCGGAGCCGGACGCTCTCGGCGCCGTCCTCGGCGCGGGCGCGGCTGTCGGCGGCGACCACGGCGAGCGCCTCGCCGGGATGGCGGACGCGTCCGGTGGCGAGCAGCGGCCACGGCGGCATGCCGTGCGCGGCGGGCACCTCCCGCGCCGCGACGTACGGCAGGTCGGCGGCGGACCACGCGCCGGCCACGCCCTCCTCGGCGCGGGCGGCGGCGACGTCGACCCCGCGGATCAGCGCGTGCGGCACGGGGGCGCGGACGAACGCCAGCTCCAGTGTGCCGGGAAGGCGCAGGTCGGAGACCCGGCGCGCGCCGCCCGTGAGCAGGTCGCGATCCTCGCGCCGCGCGAGCGGCACCCCGATGTACCGCAAGGTTTGGACACCCCCGTGATTGGTACCAATGACGGCATCGGCTGCCCGGGACGGGGAACATGAAACCGCCACCATTCGACTACGTCGCGCCTGCCTCCGTACCGGAGGCGGTGGCCGTGCTGGCCGAACGCGGCACGGAGAGCCGCGTCCTGGCCGGCGGCCAGAGCCTGCTCATCGAGCTGCGCTACCGGACGGCGCGCCCGGCGCTGCTGGTCGACGTCAACCGGCTGCCCGGGCTGTCGGACATCACGGTCCAGGACGGCTCGGTGCGCGTCGGGGCGCTGGTCCGGCACGCCGGGCTGGAGCACGCCCGGTTCGACGACCCGCTGGCCGGGCTGTTCCGCCAGGTAGCGCCGGCCATCGCGCACCCGCCCATCCGCGTGCGGGGCACGTTCGCCGGCAGCCTGGCGTGGGCGCACCCGGCATCGGAGTGGTGCGCGCTCTCGATGGCGCTCGGCGCCGGGATCGAGCTGGAGGGCCCGGCGGGGCGGCGCACGGTGCCCGCGGACGCCTGGTTCCGCGGTCCGTTCGCCACCGCCTGCCGCCCGGATGAGCTGGTCACCGGGGTGCGGCTGCCGCGCCCGCCGGCGGGGGCGACGTCGGCGTTCGCCGAGCTTCGCCGCACGCGCGGCAGCTTCGCCCTGGCCGCCGCGATGGTCGTGGCGCACCTCGCCGAGGGCCGGGTCGCGTGGGTGCGCATCGGGCTCGCCAACGCGGCCGACGTGCCGTTGCGCGCGGTGGGGGCCGAGCGGCTCCTCGCGGGCGAGCGTCCGGAGCCGGAGCTGCTGGCGGAGGCGGCGGCGCGGGCCGCCGCCGAGTCCGACCCGCCCGCCGAGCCGCACGCGCCGGCCGCCTACCGCAGGCACGCCATCGGCGTCCTCGTCCGGCGCTGCCTCGCCTAGGCGCTGATCAGCACGGAGGCGGCGTGAACGTCGAGCTGACGGTCAACGGCGCGAGCCACCGGATCGAGGTCGAGCCCAGGACCAGCCTCGCCGACGCGCTGCGCGACGAGCTCGGCCTCACCGGCACGACGCTGGGCTGCGAGCACGGAGTCTGCGGCTCGTGCACGGTGCTCCTGGACGGCGCCGCCGTCCGCTCGTGCCTCACGCTGGCCGTCCAGGCGGGCGGCGCGGACGTCCGCACCGTCGAAGGGCTCGCGCGGGACGGCGAACCGCACCCGCTGCAGGAGGCGTTCGCCGCCGAGCACGCGCTGCAGTGCGGCTTCTGCACGCCCGGTTTCCTCATGCTGCTGGCCGGCGCGCTGGCCGAGGACCCGGACCTGGACCGGGACGCGCGCAGGCTCGACCAGGTTCTTTCCGCCAACCTGTGCCGCTGTACCGGGTACGCGGGCATCCGCCGCGCCGCCGTCCGCGCCGCGGCCCGGCTACGCGCCGCCCGCCCCTGAGATCGCCTCCTTGACGGCGGCGTACAGGCGGCCGGACGGCGGGTCGGGCACCCCTTCCTGGACGCGGTTCATCACGTACCCGAACGCGAGCCCGCCACGGTGACGCGAATCACCGTCGCCGGCGCCGCGTCCCTGTCACGGCGGCCGGCCCGAGCCCGTCATGTGAGTAGGCAATGGTTAGGGGGACCCCATGCGTTCGTTGGTGGCCAGGCGCCGCTCCTTTCAGTTCTCCCACTGGTCGTTCATGTTCGCGGAGATCGCCGTCTGGTCGTTCGTCGTCCTGCTGGTGACCGGGGCGGCGCTGATGCTGTTCTACGACCCGGGCATGTCACGGGTGACCTACGACGGCTCGTACGGCCCGCTGCGCGGGCTCCTCGTCAGCGCGGCCTTCGACTCGACCATGCACCTCAGCCTGGAGGTGCGCGGCGGCCTGCTCATCCGCCAGACGCACCACTGGGCGGCGCTCGTCTTCGTGGCGGCCGTCGCGCTCCAACTGCTGCGGATGTTCCTCACCGGCGCGTTCCGCCGGCCGCGCACCGGCCAGTGGCTGATCTGGGTGACGCTGCTGGCGCTCGGCATGCTCGCGGGCGAGACCGGCAACGCGCTGCCCGACGACGTCCTCTCGGGCGGGAGCCTGTGGCTGGTCATGTCGGTCGCGCAGTCCGTCCCCGTGGTCGGGGACTGGGCGGTGTCGCTGCTGTTCGGCCCGGACTTCCCCGGTGACCGGATCATCCCGGTCATGTACGGGGGACACCTGCTGATCTCGGCCGTCCTGGCCGCTCTGCTGGCCGCCCGCGAGCTCCTGGTGCGGCGGCACGGCCACTCCCGGTTCGCCGCCTCGCTGCCGGCCCGGCGCGGCGCCCGCCCGACGATGGCGGCCGCCACGATCGGCATGCTGGTCATCCTCGGGTACGGGTTCCAGATCGCCCCGATCTGGCTGTACGGCCCCGCCCGGCCGACGCAGATCTCGGCGGGCTCGGTCCCCGACTGGTACATGGGGTTCCTCGACGGCGCCCTCCGGGTCATGCCCGGCTGGGAGCTCACCCTCGGCGACCACACGCTCAGCCTCGCCGTCCTCGTCCCCACCCTGGTGATACCGGGGGTCTTCTTCACCGCCCTGGCCGCGTACCCGGCGGCCGAACGGCTGCTCGCCGCGCGCCGGGGCCGCCGCGACGCGCTGGGCCGGCCCGGGGCCAGGGGCCGCACGGGCCGCGGGACGCGCGCGTGCGACCTGCTCGACCGGCCACGCGAGACGCCGGTGAAGACCGCCGTCGCGGCCGCCGGGGTCACGTTCTACGGCCTGCTGTGGGCGGCCGCGGCCAACGACCAGATCGCCCACCAGTTCCACCTCACCGTCGACGCCGTGACGATCTTCTTCAGGTTCGCCGTGGTCATCGGGCCCGTCGTCGCCTTCGTCCTCACCCGGTGGATCTGTCTCGGGCTCCGGCAGACGGATCGCCACGTGGCCGAGCACGGAGTGGAGACCGGGATCATCACGCGGGCTCCGGACGGCGGGTTCCACGAACGGCTCGCGCCCGCGCGCCCGGAGCCGGCGATCACCTCGGGGAGCCGGCGGTGACCGGGGAGGCCCCAGGCGGTGACCGTCGGGCCCGGGCGGCGCGCACCCTGGCGCGCCGGGGAGGGCGCGGCGCGGAGATCATGCCGGTCGAACCCGGCCGGCGGGTCAGAGCTTGCGGCCCACCGCGCCGTACGCGCCCGCGTCCTCGGGGACGCGGTTGACGGGGGAGTCGGGGCGCCAGTCGAAGACCGGGACCAGGCCGGGCTCCTCCAGCTCGTACCCGTCGAAGAAGCGCCTGATCTGCTCGCCGGTGCGCGGCGTGAAGGCCAGGTCGTCGCTGTTGTACGCGTCCGCGCTCGCCCCCACCAGCTTGGGGGCGAAGTCGGCGGTGACGTGGGAGACGGCCAGGTAGCTCCCGGGGACCAGCGCCGCGCTGTAGCGGGCGACCAGGCCGAACGGGTCCTCGCGGTCCTTGATGAACATCAGCGTGCCGACGATGATCAGCCCGACCGGCCGGCTCAGGTCGATGGTCGCCAGCAGGTCGGGGTGCTTGAGGATGGAGTCGGGCTCGCGCAGGTCGGCCTCGATGTACGCGGTCCGCCCCTCCCAGGTGCCCTTGAGCAGCGCGCGGGCGTGGACCATCACGATCGGGTCGTTGTCGACGTAGACCACCCGCGCGGCCGGGTTCGCGGCCTGGGCCACCTCGTGCGTGTTGCCCTGGGTCGGGATGCCGGTCCCGATGTCCAGGAACTGGGTGACACCCCGGGCGGCGATGTGGCGTACGGCGCGGCCGAGGAAGGCGCGGTTGTCGCGGGCTCCCTGGATGACCCCGGGCGAGGCCGTGGCCGTGGCCTCCGCGACCGCCCGGTCGGCGGCGAAGTTGTCCTTGCCGCCCAGCCAGTAGTCGTAGACGCGGGCCGAGTGCGGCACGGACGTGTCGATCCGCGGGCGAGGGCGCTCCTCGGTCATGGCGGCCTCCGGGGGTGTCGACGGGACAGGACGGATCATTACGGTGCGAAGCCTATCTGCCGGGTCGCGGGCCACCACAGCGATGCACGTGGAGGGCGGAGCGGGAGGAGTTTCCGCGCGGCCGCGCGGTGGGACAGACCTCGCATGGGCGACATGTGGGACGTGGTGATCGTGGGGGCGGGACCGGCCGGCTCGGCGGCGGCGCTGCGGGCCGCGTACCTGCGCCCCGACCTGCGCGTGCTCCTGCTGGACAAGGACGACTTCCCGCGTGACAAGCCGTGCGGGGACGGCATCGCCGCCCACGGGCGCGACGAACTGGCCCGGCTCGGGGTGCCCGCGCTCATCGACGACTACCGGCCCGTTTCCCGCCTGACCGTGGTCTCGCCGGGTGGCGCGCGGGTCTCCGCCGAGGCCGCGCGGCCCAACCACGTGGTGCCGCGCCGGGTGTTCGACGCTCGGCTGGTGGCCGCCGCGCGCGCCAGGGGCGTCGAGGTACGCCGCCACCGGGTCAAGGATCTCGTCGCCGACCGGTCCGGGGTGGTCATCGACGGGCGGCTGCGGGCCCGTACGGTGGTGGCCGCCGACGGGGCCGGCTCGGCCGTGCGCCGCCTGCTCGCCCTGGCCGCCGTCGAGCGACACGCCGATGAGCACACCGCGATCGCCGTGCGCGGCTACGCCGACGTGCCCGAGGAGGACGACGTCCAGCTCATCGCCATGCAGAAGGCGGGCTGGCCCGCCTACGCGTGGTCGTTCCCCATCGGCGACGGCACCGCGAACGTCGGATTCGGCATGCTCCTGCCCCGGTTGCGCGCGGCGGGCGAGCCCGGACGCCGGGTGCTGCACGGCAGGCTCGCCGAGTTGCTGCCCGACCGGCCCGCCCGCGAGCTGCGCGCCCACCACCTGCCGCTCTCGACCGGGCGGCCGACGCCCGGTGCCGGGCGGGTCCTGCTCGCCGGTGACGCCGCCGGGCTGGTCAACCCGCTCACCGGCGAGGGCATCTATTACGCGCTGCTGTCCGGGCGGCTCGCGGCCGAGGCGGCGGTGGAGTCGCCGGACGACCCGCTGCCGCCGTACCGGGCCAAGCTGCGCGGCGCGCTCGGACGGCACCTGCGCACCACCGACGTGCTGGCCCGGCTGGCGCAGTCGCCCGGTTTCATCGACGCGGCGATCGAGACCGCCGCGCGCCGCAAGGAAGTGTTCGACCTGCTGGTGGAGGTGGGGCTCGGCGCCGGGACGGTCCCCGCGCCGCTCGCGCTCGCCGTGGGAATGCGGTGGCTGCGCGGCTCGCTGCGCGCCGCGGCCGCGCGCTGACCGGAGCCTGCGGCCAAGCGGGTCACGCGGCTGACGGGGCTCACGGGGCTCACGACGCGCGACAGGCATGCGGGTCACGCGGCTGACGCCACGATGGAGGAGCCGCCCGCGATCAGGAGGGTCACGTCCACGGCCGCCACGCCGACGGCGGTCACGAACGGGGCCCGCGACGACCTGGCGGCCATGACCGGCCCGGTGACCGCGAGTCCCGACGCGGCTGCCATGGCCAGCCATCCCGCCACTCCCGGGTCGGCGCCTCGGGGTCCGAAGACCAGCAGGCAGGTGGCGGCCAGCAGCGGCACGGGGACCAGGAGGCGCACGCGGGCGGCCCCCATGCGCTGCGGCCAGCCGCGTACGCCGGTGTCGAGGTCGCCCGCGATGTCCGGCAGCACGTTGGCCAGGTGGGCGCCCACCCCGAGCAGCGCGGCGGCCAGGACCGCCCACCACGCGGGCCACGGCGCACCGGGCAGGCCGAGCGTCACGAAGGCCGGCAGCACGCCGAACCCCGCGGCGTACGGCGCCCACGACAGGATTGTCGCCTTGAGCCCGAGGTCGTAGCCCCAGGCCGCCAGCACCCCCACGAGGTGGAGCGTGCCCGCCCGCCACCCGGAGGCCAGCGACAGCGGTACGCAGCAGGCCAGCGCCACCAGAGCGGCGATCAGGACGGCCCGCGCGCTCACCGTGCCGTCGGCGACGGGCTTGCCCGCGCGCCCGGCGGCGGTGTCCCGCTCGGCGTCGATCGCGTCGTTGCACCAGCCGATCGAGAGCTGCCCCGCCAGCACGGCCGCGCCCACCAGCACGCACCCGGTCGCGCTGCGGCCCGTGGCCGCGGCCAGCGCGGTGACCAGCGCGGTCACGGCCGCGGTCGGCCCGGGATGGCAGGCGCGGACCAGCCCGACGGCCCGCCGCCCCGGCCCTTCGCGTACGGCGGCGGGGTCGGGGTCGGTCACAACGCGATCGTAGACCGGGTGATCGCCGCGGAGAATCCCGCGCGTATGTGTGGCTTAAATGACCATTTGGGCGGGAAGCGTGCGGGGAGGAGGAGTTATCGGCCGCCGAGGGAGAACGGCATGACCCGGATCGCCGCAGTCCGCTGTGCATTCCCTCCCCACCGGTACCCGCAGTCCGAGCTGACCGACATGGCCGCCCGCGTGTGCCTGCCGGAGAACGCCGACCGGCGCCTCCTCGACCGCCTGCACCGCAACGCCCGGGTGGACCACCGCAACCTCGCCCTGCCCATCGAGCGGTACGAGAAGCTCAACGGCTTCGGCGCCGCCAACGACGCCTTCGTCTCCGTCGCCGTGGACCTCGGCCTCGAAAGCGTGAAGGCCGCCCTGGACGCGGCCGGGCTGGAGCCGACCGACGTCGACCTGATCATGTTCACGTCGGTGACCGGCATCGCCGCGCCCTCCGTCGACGCCCGGCTGGCGGCGGCGCTCGGCCTGCGGCCCGACGTCAAACGGGTGCCCGTCTTCGGCCTGGGCTGCGTGGCCGGGGCGGCGGGCATCGCCAGAGTCCACGACTACCTGCGCGGCTGGCCGGACCACGTGGCCGTGCTGCTGTCGGTGGAGTTATGCTCGCTCACCGTGCAGCGCGGCGACTCCTCGCCCGCGAACCTGGTCGCCAGCGGGTTGTTCGGCGACGGCGCGGCCGCCGTGGTGGCCTGCGGCGGCGGGCGCGCGGCGGCCGGTCCCACCGTGGTGGCCACGCGCAGCCACCTGTACCCGGGGTCCGAGCACGTCATGGGGTGGCAGGTGGGCGACACCGGGTTCCGGGTGATGCTCGACGCGAGCGTTCCCGCGGTCGTGCGGCGCTACCTGGCCGACGACGTGCACGGCTTCCTGGCCGAGCACGGCGTGGCCGCCGAGGAGGTGACGGCGTGGGTGTGCCATCCCGGCGGGCCCAAGGTGCTCGACGCCGTGTCGGACGTGCTCGGCCTGCCCGCGGGCGCGCTCGACGTGACGTGGCGCTCCCTGGCGGCCAACGGCAACCTGTCCTCCGCCTCGGTCCTGCACGTTCTCGGCGAAACCCTCGCCACCCGGGCGCCCGAGCCGGGAACCTGGGGGCTGATCATCGCCATGGGTCCGGGTTTCTGCTCGGAACTCGTCCTGATCCGCTGGTGACCGCGCCATGACCACGCGACCCACGACCGCCCCCGCGACCGACCTCCTTACCGGTTCCACGACCCGACCGCTGGTGGCCGCTCTATGACCTGGTATCTGGTGCTCGTCGCGCTGGTCGGCCTGGAGCGGGTGGCCGAGCTGGTCGTCGCCCGGCGCAACACGGCGTGGAGCGTGGCGCGCGGCGGCGTCGTCTCCGGTCAGGGGCACTATCCGTGGATCGTGGCCCTGCACACCGGGTTGCTGGCCGGCGCGCCGCTGGAGGTCGCGCTGGCGGGACGGCCTTTCCTCCCCGCGCTCGGCTGGCCGATGCTCGCCCTGGTCGTGGCGGCCCAGGGGCTGCGGTGGTGGTGTATCGCCGCGCTCGGGCCGCGCTGGAACACGCAGGTGATCGTGGTGCCCGGCCTGCCGCTGGTGACGCGCGGCCCCTACCGGCTCCGGTGGCTGCGGCATCCCAACTACGTGGCGGTGGCCGTCGAGGGGCTCGCGTTGCCGCTGGTGCACACGGCCTGGGTGACCGCGCTGGCGTTCACGGTGCTGAACGCCGCGCTCATGGTGGTGCGGATCCGGTGCGAGAACGCCGCTCTCGCTCTCGCCTCAAGGCGGTGAGGGCGTGATCGACGTGCTCGTCGCGGGCGGCGGCCCGGCGGGGCTGGCGACGGCCGTGCACGCGGCCCTGGCGGGAATGGAGGCGGTCGTCGTCGAGCCGCGCGCCTCGCCGGTGGACAAGGCGTGCGGCGAGGGCATCATGCCCGGCGGGGTGGCGGCGCTGGAGGCGATCGGGGTGGAGGTCGAGGGACGCCGGTTGCGCGGCATCCACTACCTCGACGGCCGGCGGGAGGCGCGGGCCGCCTTCTCCGCCGCTCCCGGGCTGGGCGTACGCCGTACGGACCTGCATGCGGCGCTCGCCCGGCGGGCCGCCGAGCTGGGCGTCAAGACGGTGACCGGCAAGATCACCCGCGTCGGGCAGGACCGGGACGGCGTGGCGGCCGCCGGCCTGCGAGCCCGCTGGCTGGTGGCCGCCGACGGGTTGCACTCGCCGCTGCGCCGCTCCCTCGGCCTCGCCCGGCCCGCGTCCGGACCCCGCCGGTACGGCCAGCGCAGGCACTACAGGATCGCGCCGTGGACCGACTACGTCGAGGTCCACTGGTCGGGCACCGGCGAGGCGTACGTCACGCCCGTCGCCCGCGACCTGGTCGGCGTCGCGATCCTCAGCTCGGTCCGGCGCGGCTACGACGAGCACCTGCGCGGCTTCCCCGGCCTGAGCCGCCGCCTGCGCGGCCCGGCCGTCACCCCCGTACGCGGCGCCGGCCCGCTCCGCCAGGCCGTCCGCGCTCGCCGGGCGGGACGCGTCCTGCTCGTCGGGGACGCCGCCGGCTACGTGGACGCGCTCACCGGCGAGGGCGTCTCGCTGGCCGTCCGCTCGGCCGAGCTGCTGGTCAGGTGCCTGGCCGAGAACCGGCCCGAGGACTACGACGCCGGGTGGCGGCGGCTGTCCCGTACGCACCGGCTGCTGACGTCCGCGCTGGTGCAGGCCGCCCGCCATCCCGCCACGGCCCGCCTGGTGGTGCCGGCCGCCCACCGCCTGCCCGGCGTGTTCACGAGCGTCGTCAGAACCCTCGCCTGACCTCCCGCCCGCATCACACCCGCATCACGCCCGCATCACGCCCGCCTCCGCGCACTCGCCGAACGCGGCCGGCGTGACCCTTGACGGCCGGGATGGTCGCGTTAACACTCGTGCACAGCTCCTCTTGCTCGACGGTCAGCACGAGATTCACGGCAGAAATGTTAGCGATAACACAGTCGCCTCACTCGAAGAAGGGCTGTCACCGCGATGTCACGCAGAAGAGCACTCGCCCTGTTCACCGCCTTGTGCACCGCACTGGTCACCCTGGGAGCGATCAACGCGCCCCCGGCCGCCGCCGCCAACAGCGCCTACGTCTTCGCGTACTTCACCGAGACCCCGAACCGGAACGGCTCCAACTACGGCCTGCACCTCGCGGTCAGCCAGGACGGCCTCAACTGGAACCCGCTCAACCAGAACAACCCGGTGGCCACCCCGACCGCGGGCACGCTGGGCCTGCGCGACCCGTTCATCCTGCGCAAGCAGGACGGCACGTTCGTCATCCTCGCCACCGACCTCAACGGCACCGACTTCAGCCAGAACAACCAGTACCTGCACGTGTGGGACTCGGCCGACCTGACCGCCTTCACCGGTTACCGCCGCATCCGCATGCACACCCTCAACACCCACACCTGGGCCCCGACCGCCTTCTGGGACGCCTCCCGAGGCCAGTACGGCATCGTCTACTCGGCCAACAACGGCTCCACCGACGTCTTCATGGTCAACTACACCACCGACTTCCGCACCGTCACCGCCAACCAGGTGTACTTCAACCCCGGCTTCCCCGTGCTGGACGGCGACATCGTCGTGGACGGCTCGACCTTCTACCTTTACTACAAGAACCTGTCCAACGGCCTGCTGTACGGCGCCAGGTCCGCCACCGGCGCCCCCAACAGCTACGCCACCTACACCAGCGGCCTGCGCCAGGGCAGCGCCATCGAGGCGCCGCTGCTGGTCAAGAGCAACGCGGGCACCGGGTGGTGGCTGTGGGGCGACTCCTTCAGCCCGGTCAACAACGACTACTACGCCTGGTCGTCCACGAACATCGGCGGCAACTCCTGGACGGTCGTCAACCAGCGCGCCTACACCCCGCCGCTGAACGCCAAGCACGGCTCCATCGCCGGGATCACCACCGCCGAGTACAACGGCCTGGTCTCCCGGTGGGGCCTGCCGAACTGGACCCGGCTGAAGTCCGCCAACTTCCCCGACCGGTACGTCCGGCACGCCGACTACGCCGGCCGCATCGACGCCTACCCGTTCGACCCGTACCAGGACCAGATGTGGCGGATGGTGCCAGGACTGGCGGACCCGGCCGGGGTGTCGTTCGAGTCGGTCAACTTCCCCGGCCGCTACCTGCGCCACAGCACCTACGAGATCCGCCTCGACGCGAGCGACAACACCGCGACCTTCCGCGCCGACGCGACGTTCTACCGGGTCGCCGGGCTGGCTGACCCGGCCTGGTCGTCGTTCCGTTCGTACAACGTGCCCGACCGGTACCTGCGCCACTTCGACTACCTGCTGCGCATCGACCCGATCAGCACGGCCACCGACCGCTCTGACGCCACCTTCCGCCTCACCGGCTGACGGGCGGACAGGTGCCGCCGACACACGGCCCCGTCAGGCGTTCGCATCAAGGCGTCCATGGCCTTCCCCGCCAGTCGAGTACGGTGGGCCGCCAGTCGAGCTCGGCCTCCGGCTCGTCGTCGTCCGTGGCCGGCTCCTCGCGTTGGTCGCCGACGTAGACCGTTCGCGACACGTCGGCGACCAGGCTCCGGCCGGTGTCGCTGAGCAGGTTGCCGTCGAGGTTGAGCCAGGCCAGGTGGGCGAACGCGGCCCGGTTGGCGGCGATGGACCGCGCCCCCTGGTCGGTGAGCGTGCTCGTGGAGAGGTCGAGCGTGGTGAGGCGGCGCAGCAGCGGCGCGTCGGCGAGCGCCGCGGCCAGGTCGTCGGCGATGTCGGCGCACACCTTCAGGTGGCGCAACGCGGGAAGCCCGTCGGCCGCGAGCAGCGTCTCCAGGTCGGCCACGGTGCCGTCCCACTGGTCGTAGTAGTCGCCGATCCACAGTTCCAGCTCGGTGAGCGCGGGCAGCTCGGCCAGGCCGACGGCGGCCACGCACTTGGGGTTCAAGGCCGTGCAGCGGACGGCGAGGCGGTGCAGCGTCGAGGACCGGATCCCCGCCATCCACAGGTTGTCGCCGTGAACGACCAGCTCTCGGAGGCAGCTCATCGCCGTCCAGAATGGTTCAGGGAGCGGGATGTCGGTCTTCCAGCTGGTGTTCCGCTCTCTGCCTTTGTCCGGGTAGACGAAGTCGCCGAGTGCCAGGAGCTCGACGGGGCTTCCCCGGTGGGTCAGAACGTCGACCACCTTTCGGTACTGGCCCGTATGGTGCCGCGCGGTGCCGACCCAGACTTTCCTGGGCCCTCGGGGCGCCGCCATGGCGAGCAGCTCATCGAGCACGGCGGCGCAGCCGTCCGCGTCCCGGTGAAGGTCGCGTGTCACGTCCAGCCTCAGACGCACCTCGTCCAGAATGCCGCCACGGTGCGCGGCGTCCAGAAGATAAGACAACGTCAACCTCCCCACCCCGGCGCCGTTTCCGCCCCGGTGCTCAGCACGTTGCGCCGCGGCTGTTCCGTTCTCCGATTCACCGCCCGCGGGGGCTTTTGCGGTAAGTCCAGCAGTCGCCTGCTTCAGATCGGCTTCTGACCCGCGGCCCGATCGAACCGGAGCGCGTCTCGCGGCCGAACATCGCCGGGAAGCCTCTCTCGCCGCCGATCGGCCTCCGAGCCCGGGTGGCGGGTGGGTCAGAGGCGGGCGTCCGGGGTGGTGGGGGTGCCGAGGGCGCTGCCGGCGAGCCACTCCTCCCACGACTTGACCCACGGCGTCGGCCCGTTGCCGAAGCGGAGTTTGCGCGACGTGCCCTTGACCTCGATGATGTCCCCGCGCTGGGTGAAGTTGTAGAACCAGCGGGCGTTGGACGTGCTGGCGTTCACGCACCCGTGGCTGACGTTGCGGTTGCCCTGCGCGCCGGTCGACCAGGGCGCGGCGTGGAAGAACATGCCGCTGTAGGTCATCCTGACGTTCCACCTGGTGCGGGTGACGTACTCGCCGGGCAGGCCGATGGTGGCCGAGTCCATGAGGAAGGTCGCGGCCTTCTCCTGGGCGATCATGGTGCCGGAGTAGCTTTCGATGCCGGGCTTGCCCAGGCTGACCGGGATCGTCTTGACGACCTTGCCGTTGTTCCGTACGACTGCCCGGTGGGTCCTGTTGTTGATCTTGGTGATGTGCTCGGGGCCGACGGTGAAGGTCAGGCTGCGGTCCCTGGTGCCCCAGAGGTTGTGTCCGACCCGCAGGCCGGCCAGGTGGGCGACCACCTTGACCTGCTCGCCGGACGGCCAGTACTCGCGCGGCCGGAACTGGACTTCGCGGTCGCTCACCCAGCTCCAGGCGCCTTCGACGGGCTTGGACATCTCAACGGTCAGTGCCCGTTCGACCGCCGCCCGGTCCTTATGCTCGGTCACCGGGTGTGACAGCAGGAGCTGGACGGGCATGCCCACGCCGACCCTCTCGCCGTTCAGCGGCGACATGCCGCTCTCCAGCACCCGCTTCGGCTTCAGCGTGGTGAACCCGGACTGCTTCGTCACCTGCTTGCCGTCCGTGCCGGTGGCCTGCACGCTCACCGTGTACGCCGTTGACGGCCGCAACGGCCATCTCGGCCGCCACGTACCGTCCGCGCTCACGGTTCCGCTGATCGCCGCCCCCGTGGCGTCGGCGACGGTCATCCGGACGACCTTGCCGTCGGTGACCTTGACGCTGATCCCGGTGTCCGGGGGGACCTTCTTCGCGCCGTCCACGGGCGTGATCGACAGCGTGGCCGCTCGTCCCGGCGCCGCGTCCCGCGGCGGCGTGTACGAGTCGCCGCCGGAGCCGCATCCAGCGGCCAGGAGCAGCACCACCAGGGCCGTGCCCACGACTATGGCTCCGCCGTTCCGCATCACGGCCGCCTCCAATCCACTGACAAATAGGCATATTTCGGACTAGACAGTGCTATTGATGACACGGAGAGCGTTATGCCCATAACTCAGAGTAACCATGCGAACGTCGCTCGCCATCTTGGAACGGCCCCGGACCGCGCGCCAGGCCGGCGGGGATCCGCCTGACGCCACGTATCCGGCTGAGCACCCCTTACTCATGTGGGATCGGCCAGGCTCTCGCAGGGTGGCCGTATGCAGACCACATCCCGCATCACCCGCGCCGTCGCCGCCCTGGTCGTGGCGGCGGCCGGCCTGTTATCGCTGACGTCGCCGGCCCAGGCCGAAGCGCCCGCCACCCAGCCGCTCACCGTCCGGATCCTGCTGGTGAGCTGCGTCGACCCCTGCCGCAACACCGGCCTGGAGGCGGCGGGGGAAAGCGCGCCCGACTTCTACGGGGAGATCACGTTCGCCGGGTTCGACACCTACACCACTCCCCGGGCGGCGGAGGATCAGGAGCAGGTCGCGCCCTTCTGGACGCTGACCCACGACATCCCCACCACCGTCGTCGAGCAGGACATCTCGGTGCTCATCAAGGATCACGACTCCACGTCCGGCGACGACTGGGGCGACGCCTCGCCCCGCGCGGACGACGCGGTGGCCCGCTTCAAGGTGAACCTGATCCGCGGAACGGTCTCGGGCGACATGACCGACTCCGTCCAGTGCCTCGTCGGCAACGGCGAGCCGGGCGGCGGGCCGCTGGGCAGGGACCCGCAGCCGGCCATCCAGGTGTGCATCGAGATCACTCCCAACTCCGTCACCGACTCCGACTCCGACGGGTTCACCGACTACGAGGAGTACCGAGGAGTCGACGTCAACAAGGACGACATCGTCGACCTGCCGCTGCAGGAACTGGCCGACCCCGGGCGGCGCGACCTGTTCGTGGAGGTCGACTACATGACCGGCCGGGAGCCGCAGGGCGGCGTGCTGGCGGCCGTGGAGCGGGTGTTCGACAACGCGCCGGTGACCAACCCGCAGACCGGCCGGCGCGGCCTGGCCCTGCACCTGATCAAGGATGAGCAGGTCCCGTACGCCGAGGGCATCGTCTTCACCTACGACGGCGGCACGCGTCCGAGCGGCGGCCAGGACGACTTCGACGATTACAAGACCGGCGATCCGGCCAGGCCGTGCGACGGGACGTTCGGCCGCCCGCAGGAACGTTCCAGCGCCCTGTGCCAGGACATCCTGCAGTACAAGAGGCTGCGCTTCCGCTACGGCATGTTCATCAACGGTCTCACCGGCCTCGGCAGGACCTCCGGCCAGGCCGAGCTGGACGACCGCGGCGGCAACGACTTCGTCGTCTCGCTGGGCCGGTGGACCACGCAGATGCTCACGAACGTGGGCGGCCTGGCCGACGCCGAGATGAGCACGCTGCTGCACGAACTGGGGCACACGCTCGGGCTGGGCCACGGCGGCCGCCGCGACAACGGCACCGTCGACCTCGACAACTGCAAACCCAACTACTTCAGCGTGATGAACTACCCCCTGCAGTTCAGGGACGTCGACGGCAACCGCCCACTGGACTTCTCCACAGCCGCCACCGCCCCGCTCGACGAGAAGGACGCCCTGGACGAGATCGTGAAGCCCGGCATCGCCGGCGTCGGCAACCGGTTCGTCATCCACGGCGTGGCCGGCAGGTGGGTCACCCACCGCGCCGACGGGCAGATCGACTGGAACGGCGACACCAGGAACGACACCACCACGGCCAGGGAGGACATCGACTTCATCCCCGTCTACGGCGAGGACTGCGCGGTGGCCAGCCCCGACCGGACGATGGTCGGCCGGCCTGACTGGGACCGCCTGGTCTACAGCTTCACCGGCAGCCGCTACTTCTCCGACGGCGCACACGGCGGCGTGGAGAAGGAACTGAGCGGCGACGACGTGATCAGGGTCACCGCCGTCGACCTGAAGGCCGCCAAGACCGTCGACCAGGCCGAGGCGACCGGCGGCCAGACCCTCACGTACACCGTCACGGCCACCAACTCCAGCTCCACGACGGCCACGCGGGTGACGGTGACCGACACCCCGCCCACCGGCGAGGCGATCACCCGTTCCCTCGCCGACCTGCCGCCCGGGCAGGACACCACGCAGACCTTCACGTACGAGGTGCCGTGCGCCGCCGCGGACGGCAGCACGATCACCAACAGGGCCGAGGTGGCCGGGCGCACCGCCGGAGGCGAGCCGGAACCGGCGGAAACGCTCGCCGACAACACCGCCACGGCCGGCACCGTGATCCACGCGCCGAAGATCGCGCTGGAGCAGAGCGCCACGCCGGCGGTCGACGCCGGTGCGGCGCTCACCTACACCCTCGCGTACCGCAACACCGGCGGCGCCACCGCGACCGGCGCGACGCTCACCCAGACCCTGCCCGCGGGCGTCTACTACAGCCAGGCCCTCGACCAGGGCGCCGGACCCGAGCCCGGCACCGTGGCCAGGAACGCCGACGGCACCACCACCCTCACCTGGAACCTCGGCAGCCTGGACGCCGGCGCCTCGGGCACGGTGACCGTCACCGCCCGCCCGAGCCTGCTGCTCGCCGCGGGCGCGGAGCTCACCGCCACCACCTCGCTCCGGTACGGCGGAACCGCCGGCTGCGCCTTCGGCCCCGCCACCGCGCAGGCGACCACGCGGATCACCCAGGTGGCGCCCACCCGGAACCCGCTGACCTCCACCCTGTGGGGGCTGCGTACCGACCTGCGCACCGCCGAGACGCTGGCCCGCGTCCAGGCCACCGACCAGCGCTACGACACCGACCAGGACGGCGACCTGTCGCAGTCCGAGGCGGCCGCGGCACTGGCACTGCCGCTGCTGCAGCCGCGCACGCTCAGGGCCGAGCTGCTGGCGACCCTGCTCAACCTGTCCACCCGCCGCATCAACGCCGGCACGGCGGCGTTCACCGTGACGCTACGCAAGATCGGCGCGGGGACGGTGGCCGAGGCCGCCCGGTATGCCCAGGCGACGCTGGCCTTGCCGGTGCCGCAGAACCCGCTGCGCTACACCGACGCCACCTTGGCGCTCACTGAGATCAACTCGGGTTTGGCCGTCCGCGACTAGCGAGACGGAAGCCCCAGGACTTCCCGCCGGTCCGGCGGCGCCGTTGGCGATGCGAATCCGCCGGACCGCCCGGCGCGCGGGATGCGCGCCGGGCAGGGCCTGCGGGGGCGTGCTTTGACCTGATCGTCACCAGCGAACTGCGACTCTGCCTACGTTGTAGGGACGCTTGGCGGCGGTCAGCGTGCCGCTTCCCCTGGGCACGTTGTTGCAGATCCACGACCTCGGCGGATCTACCGCCTTGTACGTGGTGCGGCAGATGATCCTGCCGCCCGAAGCCAGGATGATGTCCTGCGTAGCTGTGTCGGAGCCGGTCTGTTCGACGTCGAAGGATATTGTGCCGCCGGGGAAGCCGGAATAGTTGACCTGGCACGCCAGTGAGCCGGTTACGATAGTTCCGCCGGGGCAGATTTTCTCGAAGATCGCGGCCTGCGCGGGCAGCGGGGAAAGCGCGACGACAGCGGTAACGGTAGCGGCAAGCGTTATGCCCAGTCGGGCCTTCCGGAAGTTCAGTGACATGGCTCCTCCTATTGCCGGCGGACAGTGCGGGAGATTGCACCAAATTGCGGCCACCGAGTTTGCGTCGGACATTTGTGACCCTAAGGTGACGCTGATTTCGGAGCCAGGACTTCAACCGGGCATTTGCCGGACATGACAGCACCATGTGAAGGCCCGCGCGTTGAGCAAAACCCGCCGGGCCAGGGATATTTCGGGATAACACAGTCAGCGCCTCATACCCGCACCGCGCCTCCCCGGGGTTTCTTCACGACCGCCGCCCCGCACCAAAGACGACAGCGAAACTTTCCAGGGTGAAGGACTGCGGTAAACACCGTGAAGGGCGCTTTTGTGGTCAATGCATGACTTCAGTGCTAACGCCCTTCTGCCCGCCTTCGGCGACTGCCGCCACGGCGGCCCGCTCCTGCTGGCCGGGTGTGGCGCGCAGGTGAAGAGCGGCGGCGGCGCCGCCACCCCGAGCGGGTCACGCCGTTCGTTCACCGCCGGCGGCCAGGTTCCGCCCACCGACATCATCCGCTTCGCCGGCGGGCGCAACATCTTCGCCGACCTCGACGCCCGCTGGAGCGAGGTCACCTGGGAGGCGGTCGTCCGAGCCAAGCCGGAGGTCATATCAGCGGGCCGCGCAACATCGACGCCTCGAAGGGTTCGCGAAATACCTGGGCGAACTCCGGAAATGAACCTACTGCCTCGTCGCGATCACGCGTTCGTCGTCACTGGATCGGGTGCGCCGGGTGATGGCGTGTTCGAGGCCGTCGAGCATGGCCTGGAGGCCGAACTCCTGGGTCATGGTGGCCGACGGGGTGGCGTGGGTGCCGGCCAGCAGCGGGAAGCGGTCGGCGTTGCTGAGGAGCAGGTCGCGCATGATCGGGGCGGCGCTGCCGGGCGTCCACGTCTGGGTGCCGGGGGTGGCGGCTGTGTGGGTGGCGCGGATGAGGTGGGACACCATCATGACCGCGTCCAGCCGTTCCCTGTCCGTCAGGGGGGTGTCGGACAGGGCGCTGAGGGCGGTTTCCGGCCATCTGGTCTCACGCGGACCCATGACGCGGTCGCCGACGGTGACGGACGGCAGCCAGGGGTGGCGCCGCCAGGCGGCGGACAGCCGGTGGGCGTACTCTTCCAGCTTGGCCCGCCAGCCGGTCAGCGCGCTCAGGTCGGGGGGCGTGCCGACGGCCGCCTCGACCATGACGGCTATCAGCTCGGTCTTGCCGTTGACGTAGCGGTACAGGGCCATCTTGGTCAGGCCGAGCTCGGCGGCGACCCGTTGCATGGAGATCGCCTCCAGCCCTTCGGCGTCGGCGACCTTCACCGCGGTGTCGGCCACCTGGTCGACGTCGAAGGCGGGCCGGGGGCCTCTGGTACGCGGTTTCCGCAGGCCCCACAGCAGTTCGGCCACTGCCTTCGGATCCTCGTGAGCCGACATCGCCGTCCTTCCGTCTTGCCAACGCGTCGAAACCGTCTCTATGATACACAGTGTCCGTAAGACACAGTTTAGGTCCTGGCGCAAATGCCGTCCAAGGCGGGGTGGCCTTGTCCCCGCCACCCATCAGGAGGCGCGGCTGCGCCGATATCGGAAGGAGCTCGCGATGAGCAGAATCGTGCTGGATGTGTCGGTTTCCCTGGACGGGTTCACGTCCGGACCGAACATCAGACCAGAGGAGCCCATGGGGGACGGCGGCGAGCGTCTCCACGAGTGGCACACGGGGAAGGGCCCGGACGGCGAGATCGACGTCAACCTCATGCAGGAACTCAACGAGACGGTGGGGGCCGCGCTGATCGGACGGCGCACCTTCGACCTCGGCGTCGGCCCATGGGGCGGCACGCCGTGGCCCGGCGTGCCGAGCTTCGTCGTCACCCACCGGACCAGGGAGGACCTTCCCGCCGACAATGGCGGCACGTTCGTCTTCGACGGCCTGGAGGCCGCGGCCCGGCGGGCCAAGGAGGCCGCGGGCGACAAGGACGTCTGGGTCCTGGGCGCGGACGTCGCCCGGCAGCTGCTGGAAGCGGGCCTGCTCGACGAGGTGCGGATCCACCTGGTTCCCGTGTTGCTGGGGGCGGGCACGCCGCTGTTCGCGGGAAACCAGGGTGAGCTCGTCCCGGAGGGGAAGCCCGTCACGGGATCCGTGACCCACCTGCGCTACCGCGTGTCCAAGCCCTGACCTCCTGACGCCCGCCGGGGCGGCGGCGCGACGACGCGTGCCGCCCGGGTCGCCGGCGGATGAGAAGCCACACGTTGCGCTGTCCGTGGATCGCCTCGGTCGCGGCGCGAAAGCGGTAACCGAGGCGGAAAGACTTCCCATGAACGAGCACATCAGCAGCATCGTGGCGGCCGACCGGGACATCGATCCCGGCGAGCCGGCTGACCCGCCGGGACACACCGACGGTGTCGCCGTCTTCCGGCGACTCCTGGTGAACACCCTGGTGGCCAACGTGACGAACAGCCTGGCGACCTTCGCGCTGGCGTTCTGGATCTATCTGGAGACCGGTTCGGTCCTGGTCGCGTCCATCGTGTCCGGGGTCTCCATGCTGGCCGGCGCGCTGTGCGGAGCGGCGTTCGGCGCGGTGGTCGACGCGTCCCGCAAGAAGACGGCGATGGTGGCGTCGAGCTCCGTCACCTGCGCCGCCTTCGCCGCCGCCGGTGGTGTGTCCCTGGCCGTCCCTGGCGAGCAGTTGGGGGACTGGAGGGGGCCGTGGTTATGGGCGTTCGCCGGCCTGATCCTCCTGGGCGGCGTCGCCGGACAGCTTCGCAGTATCGCTCTGTCGACGTCGGTGACCTTGCTCATTCCCGCTGACCGCCGCGACCGCGCGAACGGGCTCGTCGGGACGGTCAACGGCCTGGCGCACATGACGACCAGCGTTCTCGCCGGGTTGTCGGTCGGCTTCCTCGGCATGGGCGGGACGGCCGCCATAGCCGTCGCGTTGACCGCCGTCGCGCTCGGCCACCTCCTGTCCATCCGCATGGACGAACCGCGACCGCGGCCGGCGGGCCGCCACCCGCTCCGGCTGGACCTTCGTGGCGCGTGGCGGACCATGCGGGCCGTTCCCGGGCTGGTGTCGCTGGTCTTCTTCAGCACCTTCAACAACCTGGTCATGGGCGTGTTCATGACGTTGATGGATCCGTACGGCCTGAACCTCTTCTCCGTCGAGGTCTGGGGAGTGGTCCTCGGCGTCACCAGCATCGGCTTCATGGCCGGCGGCGCGGCGGTGGCGCGATGGGGACTCGGTCGCCGGCCGCTGCGGATCCTGCTGCTGGTCAACGTGGCGATCGCCCTGATCGGAATGGCCTCAGGCGTACGCGAATGGCAGTGGCTCCTGGTCGTCGGCATGTTCGGATTCATGCTGGTCATCCCCGTCGGCGAGGCGGCGGAGCAGACGATCCTGCAGCGGGTCGTGCCGTTCGAGAAGCAGGGCCGCGTGTTCGGCTTCGCCCAGAGCGTCGAGTCGGCCTCCACCCCCGTCGCGGCGTTCGTCGTGGGCCCGGCCGCCCAGTTCCTGCTCATTCCCTACATGGCGTCGGAGCCGGGGCGGGCCGCGTTCGGCTGGCTCCTGGGCGAGGGGCAGGCGCGCGGGCTCGCGCTCACGTTCGTGCTCGCGAGTCTGGTCATGCTCATCGTCGTGCTGCTCGCCTTCCGCAGCCGTGCCTACCGCGCGCTCGGCAGGCGTTACGCATCGCGACGGCAGCGCCGCGGCGCCGAGCCCATCAGCCGCCTGACCTGTACGTACGGCGTGACAGGCGGGGCCGGAGCTCAGTCGAGGGCGGCGATCTCGATCCGGGCTCGGTCGGCGGGGGACACCAGGCAGGCAAGCGCGACATTCCCCCGACTCAAGCGATCCCCCATGGGTGAGGTGAGCCGGGCCGTGCGCTCGATCTCGTACGGGCTCCCGGCCCGCGGGGTCACCCGGAGCCGCAACCACCAGATGTAGCGTCCGTTGAGCTTGTTGTCCGTTTTGTCGGCCTTCAGTACCGTTGCGTCGCACGCCAGCGCCGTCGCGCGCTCAGCCGGCGTGAAGGTGTTCAGCGCGGCGGATTCCAGGCCCGAGAACGAGAGGTAGCCCATGGCGAGCATCCCGGCGGCCAGGAGCGAGAACACCCCCGTGGCGTACGCGCCGACCCTGGTGTGCGGCCGCCGCCGCAACACGAGGAACAGCACCACGCCCACGGTCGCTATGAGCACGGCGAATATTCCGAAGACGGTCGATGCCATCGTTTCTTCCTCACGCTGAAGGGCGAGCCCGGCGCGACTGGCCCCGGCCCGTTCCGACGCCGGTAGTCGACCAGCGGCCGGTTGCACGGCGGCTGCAGCCCGCATGATCGGGCAGGTGGAACCCGGTGGAGCGCCCGTTCGGCTTCGAGGGGGCCGACGGCTTCGACGTCCTCCCGCGCTCCCCGGAGGATCAGCCGTCCGCCGAGTCGGACGGTCCCCAACGGTTGTCGCGTCCAACCCGCGGAGGCGGTCACCGGCCGGTCAGGGTGGTTTCGCCGCACGCGCGAGTCGTGGTACTGCGTGGACAGGACGATGTACGTGTCCATCCCGCCGTGCTTCCCGATCTGTTCCAGCACGCCTTCGAGATGGGCCAGCGACGAGGCCCTGACCCTGAGCATCGAGCAGTGCTGGCCGCTGCCGGGAGCGCAGCGCAGCCGGATGTACGTCTGGATGGGAAACCCGGCCGCGGCGGGGTCGACCAGGGCCTGGTAGCCGAAGATGACGCCGCGTCGTTCCAGGCGGCGAACCGGTCGGCGACGGCCGGCGCGGAGAGATGCACCCGTCTGGCCAGCTCGTTGTAGGACAGGCGGGCATCGGCCTGCAGCTCGTCGAGGAGGTTCCCGTCGAGGGCGTCCAGGTCGTTTTCCGATCGTGAAGCATTCATCGCCGGGTTGACCCTCGGCGGCGGCATGGGCTTCCTCGGGCGCACCTGGGGGTTGACCTGTGACCGGCTCGCGGCCCAGGTCGTCGACGCGGCCGGATTCGTGGGCTACGGCGTGGCCGGAGGCGCCCGCGCGGTGGAACACCTGCGGCTGATCATGGGCGAACTCCAGGTCGCGCCGGACCGCACGACGCGTGGCCGGGCATATACCGGGCATTTTTGAGTGGCTGCGACCGTCGCCGTCCGGGCGTGTCGCCCAGCTCCGAGACGGACCTCGACCGGCCGCAACCCGCATGGCGACCAGCGCATCTCCGCAGCGCCGGGCCGGCCGGCAGCCCGCACGCGGCCCGGGGGAACGATACGTTGTCTCAACGTCGTCCTGCCGGAGATCTGGCATCGTGGGGCTGATTAGCAGGTAATGCGGCGTTATCATCAGTAAACATGCGCCGATACACGTTCGTCCCCCGACGAGGAATCTGGCGATGACGCAGCAGTGGCACCCACCGGGTGAGCAGCCGGACGACACGCCGCAGCCGCCGGACCGGCACGGAGCGCAGGGCGCACCGGGACGGCCGGCCGAGCCGCCTGTCCTGTCGCCTCCGACGCCCGTTCTCGGCATCATCTCACTGGTCATAGGGGTGATCGGCGTGGCGGCGACGCTGGTGCCGATCCTGCGCCTGCCCGGCGCCCTCGCCGGACTGGTCGCGGCCACACTCGGGGTGGTCACCTGGGTCACCAAGGGCCTGGGCGGCAGGATGTTCGCGGCCGGCGGCGTGGTCTTGGGCCTGGCGGCGGTGCCGATGGCGGTCGTCCTGTTCGTGCAGTCGCTGGCGCCGCAATCGCCCGATCCCCAGGTGCTCGCACGGGACGACACGGCTCCCACGCCGTCCACCCAAGCGCCGTCACCCGGCTCGGCCTCACCCAGCCCCACCGCCACCCCATCGGCACGACGATCCTCCACCGTGGTCCTCGAAGTGATCGGCCAGGACGGTCCCGTCACGGCCGAGGTGGAATACAGCGTCAAGAGCTCAGCGGACGTCGAAGCCCAGGTCGCCAAGGTCGAGACGCGGCTTCCGTTCCGGAAGCAACTGACGGTCGGCGATCCTTCCGAGATAACCCTGTGGGCGTACGCGAGGACTCCTCAGCCCAAGGGAAGCCTCACCTGTCTCATCACCGTGAACGACAAGGTGCTGGAAGAGGGGCATAGCAAGCCCGTCGACGTGCAACGGGTCACCACCTGCGACGCGTGGGCGAACCCCAGCCGTTGACGTGGCCACCGCCGGCGTTCGGCAACCGGGCGATGTTCGGGGTCCGGCCGTCCGGGCACATCCTGACATCCGGGGGGAGAAGCCCGCAGGGCCGCCGAGCCGCACCGCTGAGAGCCGTCCTGTGAGGCCGCCCGGCCGCGGCCGCCGCTTCGGGAAGAGGGTTGCAGGATGGACAGAGCGATCGTCGTGGGGATCGACGGCTCACCGACGGCGTGGGCGGCACTGGAATGGGCCGCCGAGGACGCCACGCGCAGGAACGTGCCCCTGCGCATCGTGCACGTACGCGAGCCCTGGGCGGCCGAGCACCCGCTGCGCGCCTCCACCGACAGGGAGACGTTGACCGAACGCGACCGGCGCCTGCTGGCCGACGCCGCCGAGCGGGCGCGGGCGCTCGCCCCGGAAGCGCGGATCACCACCGCCCTGGTCATCGGCGCGGTGGTCGAGCGGCTCAGGACCGAGGCGGAGACGGCCGACACGCTGGTGGTCGGGAGCAGGGGACTGGGCGGATTCGCCGGGCTCGTGCTGGGCTCGGTCGGACGCGGCCTGGCCGGGCATACCCGCAGCTCACTGGTCGTCATCGGAACGGGCCCGCGCGAGCGCCACGATGAGGTCGTGGTCGGCTACGACGGCTCCCCGGACGCGGACCTGGCGATGGAGTACGCCGTACGGCAGGCGGCCGCGCGCGGGGCGCGTCTTCGCGCGCTCTACGGCAGCAGGCAGCCCCTCGTCGGCGCGCACCCGGTCGGCTACGGGCCCGTCCCCGTCGACGACACAGCGGAGATCGTGCGGCGGCTGGCCCTCTGGCGGGAGAAACATCCCGAGGCCGGCATCGTGGAGTCGATCGTCCACGCCAACCCGGTACCGGCCCTGGCCGGCGCCTCGCGGACCGCTGACCTCGTGGTCGTGGGGACCCGCGGGCGCGGCGGGTTCACCGCGGCGGTGCTCGGCTCGGTCAGCACCGGGGTCCTGCACCGCTCGCGGTGCCCGGTGGCCCTGATCGGTCATTAGTTCCTGTCAGGTCGCGGGTGCGGCGGTGCGTTCCCAGCGGAGCTCGCCGTCCTGCCATCGGGTGGTGGGGCGCAGGCCGGCCGCGGAGGCGACGGCGGCGGAGGCCGCGTGGTCGGGGTGGATGTGGGCGACGACGGTCGTGACGCCGTCCTCCAGCAGCCGGTCCACCAGCGCCTTGGCCGCGGCGGTGGCCAGGCCGCGGCCCTGCCACGCGGTGCCGATCACCCACGCCACCTCCGCGCTTGTCTCGTCGACCGTCGCCTGCACGTATCCGACCAGCCGCTTCTCCTCCCGCAGCTGGATCACCCAGTTGCGCCATCCGGGCGGCCCCGTCACCAGGCGCTCGTAGCGGGCGCGCAGCTCGGGCAGGGTGAGCGGGGTGCCGCCGGTGAATGCGTGCAACGCGGGATCCGCCAGGACGGCGGCCATCTCGTCGGCGTGCTCGGGACGCAGGGGGACGAGAAAGAAGAGCGGGGTCTCGATGATGTCCACGCGACGACGATAGTGCCCGCCGTCAGCAATTCGACCGCATCGTCCGGTCCGGCACCTGAGGGCCGCGATGTCCCGGGATGCGGGGCCGCACCTCGGTCGCGTTGCTCAAACTGGTGAACACGCGGGAGAGCGGCGTAGCTGGTTCGTGGCGGCAGTGACCCGCACCCGGCGCGGGTCCGGAATGACACTTCCGTCGCTATTTGCGCGCTTTCGCATTTCGCACCTCAGCTATGGACGTGGACACGGCCGCCGCGTGCCCGAGCGCCGCGGCCATCGCCTGGCCGATCCGGGCGCAAGGGGACGACAACGGTTTGAGTATTGTCAACAGATTACTCGGGTGGGCGTTATCGGGTCACGCCGTCGTGGAATAGCCAGACTGGGCCGAACAGGCGAGGCGGAGGCTGCTCACATCTGTCACGCGCGCCGCCCCCATGACGCCGGATTCGATTTCCTCGGCCAAACCAAGAGCAACGTCAAAGGAGACGGCATCATGAAGCTGGAGACCCGGCAGAATGAGGCGTTCACGCTTCTGTCCGCCATCGTGACCGGTGACGCGGCCATCGAAGACGGGGTCGCGGAACTCCGAAACGAAGGGATCGACTCGCTGGACCAGCTGCTCGCCGTTTTGAAGCGCGGAGTGCGGGAACGCGAGCTCATGCGCGCTGACGCCATGCAGCCCGTCAGCCCCCTGCGCGCCAGGAAGAAGCCGTCGCCCGAGCTCACCGCCCGCATCGTGCAAAGAATCCCGACGATACCGTTCCTCCTGAACGGGGTTATGTACGACCCCCAGGACATCACCCGGTTCAATGGTCAGGAGTTGCACACGGTGGCGACTCCTGACGCTGATCACATGCTCGCGATCGATGATCGGGAGGTGATCGAATCGTGGTGGCGACTGACCTACCTGGAACGGTACCGGTCGGAGCTGCATCACCCCGAAGCAGAGGGACGCCCGTCCAAGGCAGGCGACGGTCAGCTGCTCAAAACCTTCTACCCTCGAACGTGGTTCTATGAACATATCAATCTGGGGGGCAGCCAGATCTATCTGAACAAGAATCGAGGGTACAAGGACCTGACGGAGGTCAGCGACGGGCTGTTCAGCGACTGGAACGACAAGATATCGTCCTACTACATGATCGGCACACAAGTCACGGTACTTCACGAGCACGTCAATTGGACGGGGCAGACGCACAGCACGGTGCTTTCCTATCCGCCACCCGAAAGGAAAGTGCTGGAACTCCTTTCGGTCGGCTGGAACGATCGCGCCTCTTCGGTGGAGACCTGGTAGGGAGTGCCGTGCCGCGGACCGCCGCCGGCGTGTCCACCTCCCCACGCGGGCGCGATCCGGACGACGAGCGTCAGGCCCGCCTCACCGCGAACGCATCACGTTCAAACGCGTCACATCAAGCGGCGCGCCCTTCGCCGACCCGGATCCAGCGCGACTGTCTTTGCCGGTGACGCGAAATTCGGTGAGGCGGCCTTCTCCGGAGCGCCAGGTGTAGCAAGGCGAGGTTTTCCGGCGACGCCGGATCCGATGGGCGAGGAAAGCCCCACCGCGGGAAGCCGGCGGGACCCCTGCCGTCCATGTCGCGCGGCAGGCCGACCGGGATGCGCGGGTTCGCCGGAATGTCCCCAGGGGGGACGGGGCCGATCTCGAACGACCAGGTCCGATGGCCGTCGTCCCCCGCTGGAAGAGGCGTCGTACCGGTGCAGCCGCCCGGCGGTGTCCCGCTACCGGGAGCAACGCGCTACCCCCGCTCGGCGCCCCCGCCTGAGCCGATCACTGTCGTGAACCGGCGGCGAGCAACGCGGTTCCGCGGCGGGCGATCTCCTCCGGCGGCAGGTCCTCCACGTGGGTGAGGAACACCCAGACGTGTCCGAAGGGATCTCTCAGCATGGCCGACCGGTCTCCATAGAACATGTCGGTCGGAGGCTGGAGCAGCTCGGCCCCGGCGCGGACGGCCTGGTCGCTCAGTGCGTCCACGTCGTCGACATAGACGTGCAGCCCCACCGTGGAGCCGCCGGCGGCGGCGGGGGTCGTGAACCTATCGTCGGCGTCGCCGATCATGAAGGTCGAGCCCTTGACGCCGACCTCGGCGTGCAGGATGCGCCCCGCCGGGTCGGCGATGCGGAACAGCTCCTCGCCGCCGAACGCCTCTGTGTAGAACCGGATCGCCTCGGCGGCGCCGTCCACCATGAGGTGCGGAATCGCGGCGTATCGGTAGCGGTCAGGGACGGTGTTCACGCTTATCGCTCCTTTCGAGACGTTCGAACGCCACGAGGATAAAAGCTCAACTTAACTTGAGGTCAAGTCGAAGGGGTTGGCCTTCGCCCTCGGGCAACGGCCAGGGCGGGTCGGCTCGCCGGCGCCACGGCGCGCGGCCCCGGTCGGCGCGCCGCCCTGGCGTCCGCGGCGACCGCCGGCGAAACGCGTCCCTGTGGCGCGACACCCGAATTCCGGATCGGACAGGACGAAAACGCTTATTGATCGCCGGCAAGTCGGCGATATGCCCGGCTAATGTCCGGACGGCGCCCTGGATCAGGCTCATTTCCATTGGTCTTCTATGCGGGAAGGGGTCAAGAAAAATCGATTTCTTGCGAATCGATGAACAACGAGTGACGTCAAAGGAAATGGCAAGAAAACGAACGGAGAAGAGAAATGGGCAGGACGCGGAAAATCCTCGGAACCGGCGCGGCGGCGCTGGCGATCACGCTGGCCGGAACGCCCGCGCACGCGGACACGGGCGATCGTACGATCAGCTTCAGCGACACCGACGTCCGGCTGGCGACCAACCAGTGCGCCGGCTCCGACGGCTGGTTCAGACCGGTCGGCGGTGCGCCCGGCCGGCCCTCGGGGCTCTACGCGTTCGCCGGGGCGGGAAGGGGGAGTTGCATGGCGCGCGTCCGCATCGTCTACGTCCGGACGTGGAGCGGGCCCGTGTACAGCACGGCATACCGGTACGCCAGCGCCGGTACGGTGAACACCACTGCCGTCGACTCCGGCTTCCGCTGCTACTGGGAATTCGGCGTCCGGCGTAACAACGGCACGTATTACACCCGGGCCATGGTCTACCCCAGCACCCCTCGCCCTGCGGGTTGTCCGTCATGACGCCGCGGTAGGCGCCCGCCCCAGGGCCGGTCGGCCACTCCGTCCGGTCACGGCCGCGCCACCGGTGTCGTGACCGGACAGCTCATCCCGCATGTGACCGTCCGGTCCTGGGGACTCTCCGGTGAGGCGGCGGGCCCTGCGCGGCCCACGGCCGCGCAGGGGTGCTTCCCCCTCCTCGCCACCGTGACAGCTACGTGCGTGACTCATTTGGGATTGCTCGTTAGTTCGTTCGTGGATGCGTTCCTTCTACGGCTTGTGCCCGATGAGTTGTGGGAGCTGTTCCAGCGGGTGGTCCCGCCGGCGCCGACGCCGCCGCAAGGTGGCGGACGACGGCGGGTCGACGATCGGACGATTCTGGCGGCGATCGTTCTCCCGGCCGCCCTTCGGAATTTGCATGTCAGCCCTTCGATTGTGCAGCGGCTTGTCGATCACCGGCAACCAGGCCGAAGGCGTCATGAGGCGTCGGCGACGTCACGACGAGCGGGATCCTCTCGACACGTGGCCGAGACCACGCGTGCGAGGGGGAAGGCTCCGCCCTCGAAGGGTCCCTGGAAGCGTCACGCCCGTCGGCGGGAGGGGCAGCCGGTGACGAGCCACCGAAGCGGCCCGCCGTTCGTCGTGGCCGGCTGGCGAAGGCACGGTCATGCCGGGGTTCTCCCCTGGGTGCGGGCACGCGCGGCTGATTGCGATGCGTTCGCAAGACTCTGGATTGTCGGACAGGACGATACAAGGTCAAAAATAGGACATTCGCCGGACATTTGGCCGATCGTCATGAGAGATCCGGTGATGGTGCCGCGGTCGTCCCCGAGGTCGGAGCGTCGTGGGGGAGTGGCGGTGGGTTACATCCGGCCGCGGCGGCATTCAGCGCGATCGAGCCTGGATCAGCGCGCGGAACCGCTGGGTCACGGGATGGCGCGGATGAGCCGCGTGGGACATGCGCAGCCAACCGTCGGCGTCGATCTGGACGAGGTCGTCGCGGATGGACGGGTCGGCGCCGCGCTCCAGGAGCAGGCGGATCACGTGGAGCTGACCCGGCGGGATCGCCCGGTGCAGGCCGGTCCGCCAGAGACAGGGCGCGACGTCGGGGTGGACGCCGCGGTCGAGGAACCAGCGCACGACCTCGATCCGGCCGTGCTGGCAGGCATGGACGAACGCCTCTCCCACGATCTCTCCCGGCGTTCGTCGAGCTCGCGCCGGGATCTCTCGCGTGCACGACACGAGCTCCAGCCAGGTCGGGAAGCCGAGCTCCCCGGCGATGATCAGCCGCGCGTGACGGCCTGCGCGGGGGAGGCAACCGGGAGCCTCAGCGTCGCAGCGAGCCACCGGGTGGTGAACGACCGGTGGCCGTTGTCCAGGAGCCGCCGCGTGATGGGGCCTGCCGGTGCGGACAGCGAGCCCGACACGGCAATTCGTCGACGGCCTTTTGCCGAGGGCAGTACTGTGGGCGCTCATGACGCGACGCATCGCGCCGGCCTCTGGGCGGCTGTTCCAGCCAACTGCCCCGGTGTTCGACCTGGCGGCAGAGCGGTCGTCCGCCCGGAGACCGGCGCCGGCCGAGGTTCGATGGGCGGCCGGGCGTGGGAGCGAGGTCTGATGCCCGCGCTCCGGTTCTCGGTGCTCGGCGCCCTGACGGTGACGTGTGACGGGACGCGGCTGCCCGTCCCGGGCGGCAAGGTCCGCATTCTGCTCGCCGCGCTGCTGCTCAGGCCCAACATGCTCGTCTCCCAGGACCAGCTCGCCGAACGGTTGTGGGACCAGCGGCCCGTGTCGAACCCGCGCAGGGTCCTGCAGACCAACGTCGTACGTCTGCGGCAGGCTCTGAACCTGGACGAGGTGATCCGGGCGGAGTCCGGTGGTTACCGCGCCTGCCTGGAGCCCGATCAGCTCGACCTGCTGGAGTTCCAGCACCTGACGCGGCTGGCCGCCGACGCGGCGACGCCGGCGGGGGAGAACCGGCTCCTGCACCAGGCGCTGGCCCTGTGGCGCGGCCCGGTGTGCGCCGACGTCGACTCCGACGTCCTCCACCAGGTCGATGTCCCACCGCTCGCCGAGCAGCGTCTGCACGCCCTCGAACGCCGCATCGACCTCGACATCGACCGGGGGAAGGCCCCGGCTTTGGTTGCGGAGCTGCGCCGGCTGACCGCGGAACATCCGCTCCGGGAGCGGCTGTGGCTCCAGCTCATGACCACCCTGTACCGGACGGGGCGGCAGGCCGATGCCCTGGACGCGTACCGCGCCGTCAGCCACCTGCTCAAGGAGGAGTTCGGCATCGACCCCGGCCCCGAGCTGCGCCGGCTGCACCAGGCCATCCTCGCCCAGGAGCAGCTGCCCTCGGCGCGCTCCCACTCCCGCTCCCGCGAGCGGATCAGCGGCGACGCACCCATACGAGCGGAGGATGCCAGGACCGCTCGCACCGCGCGGCCGGCAGCGGCGGCGCCCGGAGCGGAGCTGCCCGCGCCGTCACGGGCACGCGACGGCGGCCGGCCGGCCGTCGGTGAGGACGAGCCGGAACTGGGCGAGCTGGTGCGCGCCTGGCGCGAGCGCGCCCTGCTGACGCAGGAGCAACTGGCGGCGCGGTCCGGGCTGAGCGTGCGCACCATCCGCAGGTTGGAGGGCAATGACCTGCGACGGCCGCGCACCTCGTCGATGCACCTGGTGGCGGAGGCCCTTGACCTGGACGCCGACGAACTGTCGATCCTGACGCGTGCGCTGAACCCGGCCCC
Organism: Nonomuraea sp.; assembly: GCA_036276095.1. GTDB lineage: Bacteria > Actinomycetota > Actinomycetes > Streptosporangiales > Streptosporangiaceae > Nonomuraea. The sequence continues at coordinate 44,551 of DASUCK010000513.1, forward strand.
GCAACGCCCAGGGCCGGCGCCTGCGCAGGTGGTGCCGCGGCAGCTGCCCGCCGATGTGGGGGCGTTCATCGGCCGGGCACGGGAGCTGGCCTTCGCCGACGAGGTCTGGGCCGCCGACACGGTGACGATCGCGACCGTCGACGGCATGGGGGGCGTGGGCAAGACCGCGCTGGCCGTGCACTGGGCGCACCGCCTGGCGGACCGATTCCCCGACGGGCAGCTCTACATCAACCTCCAGGGGTACGCCTCCGGGCCGGCGCTGTCCCCGATGCAGGCGCTGGCCGTGCTGCTGCGCGCCCTGGGCGTCATGGCCGACCACGTCCCGACGGAGTTGGAGGAGGCCGCCGCGCTGTACCGGTCGCTGCTGGCCGGCAAGCGGGTGTTCGTGGTGCTGGACAACGCTCTCAGCGCCGAGCAGGTGCGCCCGCTGCTGCCCGGCGGCGACGGATGCATGGTGGTGGTCACCAGCAGGGATCGGCTGACCGGGCTCGTGGCCACGCACGGCGCTCGCCGGCTGTCCCTCGACGTGCTCGACCCCGACGAGGCGGTGGCGTTGCTGACGCGCATCGTCGGGCAGGAGCGCGTCGCGGCCGAGCCTTCGGCCGTGACGGCGCTGGCGCAGGCGTGCGGCCACCTGCCGCTGGCCCTGCGGATCGCCGCGGCCAACCTCAGCAGCCGCCCGGAGGAGCCGATCGCCGGCTATCTGGCGGAGCTGCGAGCCGGTGACAGGCTGGAGGGCCTGACCGTCGCCCACGATCCCCGAGTCGCCGTCCGGCGGGCCTTCGACCACTCCTACCACCGGCTGGCCTCCGACCGCCGGAGACTGTACAGGCTGCTGGGATTGGTCCCGGGACCGGAGATCAGCGTGGCGGGCGCGGCGGCGCTGGCGGACCTGCCGGCGGAGGACGCGAGACGTGCCTTGAGCGAACTGGTGGACGCCCACCTGGTGCAGCCGCGTGGCCGCGACCGGTACGCCCTGCACGACCTGTTACGGGACTACGCGAGCCGGCGGGCGCAGGAGCACGACGGCCCCGCGGACTGCGAAGCGGCTGTCGAGCGGCTGCTGGAGTGGTACCTCCACGGCATCGACGCCGCCGCCAAGCTGCTGTACCCGTGGGAGGTGCGGCTGCCCCTCCCGCCGGCGGTCGGGGCGCCCTCTCCGCCGGAGTTCGTCGACCTCTCGCAGGCGTCGGCATGGCTGGAGGCCGAGCTGGCCAACCTCGTCGCCGCCGTCCTGTACGCCGCCGACCACGGCCCCCATCCGGCCGCCTGGAGGCTGGCCGACGCGCTGCGCGGCTACCTGTGGCAGCGGCGTCCCATGGTGGAATGGCTGCTGATCGCGCGGGCCGGGCTGGACGCCGCCGCCGTCGCCGGTGAGGTGCGCGCCCAGGTCCCCGGCCACCTCAGCCTCGGCCAGGCCTACCGGGCCGCCGGTCGCCTCCAGCCGGCGCGCCGGCACATCAGCGCCGCGCTCAGCCTGGCCCGCGAAACCGGCTGGGCCGACGGCCAGGCCGCCGCCCTGTTCTGCCGGTCGAACGTGGCCGCGATCTCGGGTGAGCTCCATAAGGCCGCCGACGAACTGGCTCAGGCACTGGCGTTGTACCGCAGGAGCGGCTGGCTGGGCGGGCAGGCCGACACGCTGTTCGACCTCGCCCTGACGGAGACGTACCAGGGCCGGTTGCACGACGCCGCCCGGCACCTCACCGAGGCGCTCGACCTCGTCCGCCGGCTCGGGTCCCGCCTCGGGGAGACGGTCGTGCTGGGCGGCATGGGCGAGGTCGACCACGGCCTGGGCCGGCTGGAGGCCGCCCGCGGGGGCCTCACCCATGCCCTGCGGCTCTATGAGGAGCTGGGCATGCGGTTCGGCCACGTCTACTTTCTGCGTGCCCTCGCCGCGGTCAACCTCGATCTCGGCCATCCGAAGGAGGCGCTGGTTCAAGCCACGGACGCGTTGCGGCTGGCCGGGGAGATGGGCGACCTGTCCAGCGAGGCCAAGGTGCATATCGTGCTGGCCGGCATCCGGCTGCACCTCGGCCACGCCCAGGACGCCGGCGACCACTACGCGCATGCGCTCAAGCTGGCGCGGCAGATCTCGAGCCGGGTGCATGAGGCCGGCGCGCGGCACGGGATGGCCGAGGTCTGCCTCGCCCTCGACCAGCCCCGGCAGGCCATCGACTGCGCCGGGCACGCGCTGAGCATCGCCACCGTGGCCGGCATGCGCATCCTGCAGGGTCACGCCCGTACCACGCTGGCCGCCGCCCACCACCGGCTCGGACGCCACGACCAGGCCCTCACCCACGTCCGGCAGGCCCTGGAGCTCCACCGGCAATCGGGCCACCACCTCGGCGCGGCCCGCGCTCTGCAGGTGATGGGCCACGTGCTCCGCGATAGCGGCGATCTCCGGACGGCCGTGCGCCGCTGGGAGGAAGCCCTGGAGCTCTTGACCGGCATCGGCAGCCCGAAGGCGGATGAGATCCGCACGCTGCTGGACGCCTGAACCCTTCCGCCCGCAGCCGGAACGCTGGATCGATGCCACCCCCGGGACGATTCTAGCCATTCATCCCAAAAGTGGCTATATGCCCGGCTATCGCGCTATCTGTCAGGATATTTCTGCCATGTCAGTAAATGTGAGAATTGGGGGAGTCGTGTCCACGGATAAAAGTGGCCGATGGTCGGTGAAAGCCGCATGTGCGTCCCTTAGTCTTTGCTGTGATGCTACGGTTTGTACCTGATCCCAAGCGGACCGTCGCAGTACGCGGCCGCCTCCTGCCCT
>DASUCK010000514.1:0-3183 GCA_036276095.1 Nonomuraea sp.
CGATCACGAGGTAGGTGGACCCGCCGCCGAAGTCCCCGACCAGGTTGCTCGGGAAGTGCGGCCGCTGCGGGTCCTGGCCGAGCCCGTGGAGGGCGCCGGTGATGGCGATGTAGTTCATGTCGTGGCCGGCCGCGTGGGCCAGCGGGCCGGTCTGTCCCCAGCCCGTCATCCGGCCGTAGACCAGCCGCGGGTTTCGGGCCAGGCACTCGTCGGGACCGAGCCCGAGGCGCTCGGTGGCGCCGGGCCGCATGCCCTCGACCAGGACGTCGGCGGTCTCGACCAGCTGGAGGACCGCGTCGACGGCGGCCGGGTGCTTGAGGTCCAGGGCGACGCTGGGGCGTCCGCGGGTGAGCAGGTCGGTCTCCCTGCTGCCGCCGGCGGTCGCCGCCCCACCCGGCCGCTCCACGCGGATCACGTCCGCCCCGAGGTCGGCGAGGATCGTGCAGGCGTGCGGGCCCGGCCCGATCCCGGCGAGCTCGACGACCTTGATGCCGCGCAGCGGGCCGGTGCCCTGGCCGAGTTCAACACCCATGCTTCCGCATCATGACAGGTGCGCTGTCACGGTAGGAGGCGGTGTCTCAGGTCTCAGTGGTGACCGGCGTGTGCATCGTGGCCGTGCAGCTCGTGCACCACGGCGTGGCCCCTGCCGCGGCCGATCATCCACTTGTTGACCGGCACGGTCAGGACGAACGCCACGGCCAGCGCGGCGGCCAGGGCGAACCAGAAGAAGGGGTCGGCCAGACCCGCCTCCATCGCGCCCGGGACCGCCAGCAGGAAGGCGTTGTCGACGATCTCCATCACCGCGATCGACAGCGAGTCGGCGGCCAGCGCCGTGCGCACCGCCGTACCGACGTCGAGGCCGGCCCGTCGCACGCCGACGAAGGTGAGGAGGTAGCCGAAGAAGAAGGCCAGGGCGACGGCCAGGGCGATGCTCGCCGCGTCGCCCCACCCCCACCAGGTGGCCAGGGCCATGCCCAGCACCTCGCCGACGGCACAGCCGGTGAGGCAGTGGAGTGTCGCGGAGACTGCGGTGCGCCAGGTGTTCATGACGAGGGAACCTATACCCCCTAGGGGTATCTGTCAAGGCGCTGGTCCAGCGGCCCGGACCACTGGCTAGGTTCTGAGGGTGATCAAGGACCTGACCGACGAGGAGGCCCGGCGCGCCATCGTCCTGAAGTGGGGCAGCGTCGCGCCGGACGTGCTGCCGGCGTGGGTGGCGGAGATGGACTACGCGCTGGCGCCGCCGATCCGCGAGGCACTCCTCGACGCAGTGAACACGGGGATCACCGGCTACCCGGAATTCGAGCCCGGCGGCCGGCTTGGCGAGGCGTACGCCGGCTTCGCCGCGCGGCACTTCGGCCAGCGGATCGACCCCGCCCACGTGATCGGCACCGTGGACGTCACCGCGGGGGTGCGGCTGGCGCTGGACGTGCTCAGCGACCCCGGTCCGATGGTGCTGCCGCTCCCGGCCTACCACCCGCAGCTCGACGTCGCCCAGATCACCGGCCGGGAGCGCTGGGACCTGCCGGTGGACCCGGACGCCGGGACGGCGATGTTCGACCTCGACCACCTCGACCGGCTGCTCGCCGGCGGCGCACGGACGCTGCTGCTGACCCAGCCGCACAACCCGTGCGGGCACGTCTACACCCGCGAGGAGCTCGAGAGCATCCGCGACGTCGTGGTGCGGCACGGGGCGCGGGTGATCAGCGACGAGATCCACGCGCCGCTGGTGCTGCCCGGGGCGTCGCACGTTCCGTACCTGTCGCTGGAGGGCACCTCCGACCACGCCGTCGCCGTGGTGGCGTCGTCGAAGGCGTTCAACACCGCGGGGCTGCGTTGCGCGCAGATCGTGACCACCGACGACGACACGCGCCAGCGGCTCCTCGACGTGCCGATGGCCCGCAACGACTCGTGGTCGTCACTCGGAGCCGTCGCGGCGATCGCGGCCTACGAGGACGGCGACGCCTGGCTGGCCGCGCTCGTCGAGCGGCTCGCCCAGCTCCGCTCGCTGCTCGACCGGCTGCTCTCCGAGCACCTCCCCGAGGCACGGATGCGGCGGCTCGAGGCGACGTACCTGCCATGGCTGGACCTGCGCGCCTACGACCACCGGGACCCGGCCGGGGTGGGCTTGGCCAGGCAGCGCGTCCTGCTCTCCCCCGGCCACGCCTACCACCCGGGCCTCGACGGGCACGCCCGGCTCAACCTGGCCACCTCGCCCGAGCGGCTCACCGAGATCGTCCGCCGGCTCGGCGCGGCCCTCACGTCCTGATGAGGTGACCCTGGGGCGGTAGTCCAGTCGGGAATGGTCGTCGAACCGGCCAGATCACGACCAGATGCCACTGGACTACCGGGCGTTGGGGGCCACCCGGCGTCACAGGTTGGAGGCGGGACCGTTGCTGGCCCGCTCCTCCGACTGGGCCGCGATCACATCGGCGTACCACTGGAACGACTTCTTCGGAGTACGCCGCAGTGTCTCGTAGTCCACGTGCACCAGGCCGAACCGCTTGGACAACCCCTCGGCCCACTCGAAGTTGTCCATCAGCGACCAGGTGTAGTAACCGCGGACGTCGACACCCCGCTGGATCGCGGTGGCCACCGCGCGCAGGTGGGCGTCGAGGTAGTCGATCCGGCGCTGGTCGTCGACCGCGCCGGACGAGTCCGGCCCGTCGGAGTAGGCGCAGCCGGACTCGGTGATCATGATCGGCGGCAGCGCCGCGCGGTAGCGGGCGCGGAACATGATCAGCCACTCGCGCAGCGCGTCGGGAACGACCGGCCAGCCCATGTCGGTGAGGGGGTAGCCCAGGGGCTCGAGCTGCTCCCACGGCATCGGCGCCTCCTCGGGCGCGGCCGCGATCTTGACCGGGTTGTAGTAGTTGACCCCGTAGAAGTCGAGCGGCTGCCGGATCGTCGCGAGGTCCCCGGGCAGCACCAGGTCGTCCATCATGAAGGCCAGGTCGGCGGGGTAGCGGCCCAGCAGCATCGGCTCGATGAACATGCCGTTCCAGATGGTGTCGAAGAGCTTCGAGGCGCCGACGTCGGCGTCGTCGTCGCTGGCCGGCCAGATCGGCGCGTGGTTGTTGGCGCACCCGATGCTGGTGGCGCCCGCGGCGCGCAGGGCGATCACCGCGCGGCCGTGGGCGAGCAGCAGATGGTGTGCCACGTGCAGGGAGTCGAAGTAGAGCC
>DASUCK010000515.1:0-7791 GCA_036276095.1 Nonomuraea sp.
CAAGACGCTCGAGGCCAGGGGCGCCGTCTTCGTGGAGGAGACCGAGGAGGTGCCGGAGGGCTCGATCGTGGTGTTCTCCGCCCACGGCGTATCCCCCGCCGTGCACGAGGAGGCCAGGCAGCGCGGGCTGCGCACGATCGACGCCACCTGCCCGCTGGTCACCAAGGTGCACAACGAAGCCAAGCGCTTCGCCGGCCAGGACTACGAGATCCTGCTGATCGGCCACGAGGGCCACGAGGAGGTGGAGGGCACCTCCGGCGAGGCTCCCGAGCACATCCAGCTGGTCGACGGGCTCGACTCGGTCGACCAGGTGCGGGTCAAGGACCCGGGCAAGCTGGTGTGGCTGTCGCAGACCACGCTGTCGGTCGACGAGACCACCGAGACCGTGGCCCGGCTCAAGCAGCGCTTCCCCGACCTGATCGACCCGCCGAGCGACGACATCTGCTACGCCACCCAAAACCGCCAGACCGCGGTCAAGGAGATCGCCGCCGAGGCGCAGCTGGTGATCGTGGTCGGCTCCGACAACTCGTCCAACTCCAAGCGCCTGGTCGAGGTGGCGAAGGACTACGGCGCCGACGACTCCTACCTCGTCGACAACGCCGACTTCATCCGCGACGAGTGGCTCGACGGCGTCACCACGGTCGGCGTGACCAGCGGCGCGTCGGTGCCGGAAGAGCTGGTGCGGGAGGTGCTGGCGCACCTGGCCGAGCGCGGCTTCGGCGACGTGACCGAGATCGAGCCGGTGCAGGAGAGCATGCGCTTCGCCCTCCCCCACGAGCTGCGCAGGGAGCTGAGGGTGGTCGGCCAGTAGGTGGCCGGTCAGTCGTCGCCGCGCGGGGTGCCGTACACCTTGGGCTCGAAGTAGCCCTCCGGCTCGGGCACGAACGGCTGGCGCGGGCGCGGCACCTCCGCGCCCGCCTTCAGCTCTTCCCGCAGCTCGCGCACGTTGTCCCACAGCCCGCGCCGCCACGCCACCCCGAGTACCATCGCCGACCCGGCGAACAGCCACGGCGCGCCCTGCGTCAGCGACGTGTAGAGGCCGAGCGCGAGTGACTGCACGATCGACATCGACCCGAACGCCCGCCCGACCTCGACGCAGAACGTGGCGCAGAAGAACACCAGAGGCGGCGACACCACCAGCGACAGCAGCTCGCGCCGGTTGATCAGCAGCACGCCGAGCAGGCTGGCCGCCACGAAGGCGCCGCCCACGAGGTGCTGGATGTCGAGCAGGGCCGCCAGCACGTAGCCCGCCAGGGTGGCGACCAGGGCGAGCGCGACGGCGCCCCGAGCGGTCAGCCGGACGGCCGGACGCCTGCCCTTCTCCCCCACCGGTCCTCCCCCTGGTGTCACTGCGATCCGTTGGCCAACTTACCGTTGGAGCCGGAGAGCAGAGGCGGCGTTTCGAGTAGTTCGGGGGATGCCAGGGGTCTGGGGAGGTCTTCGAGCATCTCGGGAGCGTCCAGATCGCCGTCCACCACGCCCAGATCGTGCAACTTGCGCGCGGTGACCAGGACACGGCTTTCGAGCGATCCGACCGACTTGTTGTACGCCTCCACGGCCCGGCCCAGCGCCCTGCCGAGCGACTCGACGTTCCGCCCCATGGACGACAGCCGCTCGTACAGCTCCTTGCCCAGCTCGAACACCGCCCGCGCGTTCGCACTCAGCGCGGCCTGCTGCCAGGCGTAGTGGGCGGTGCGGAGCATCGTGATCAGCGTCGTCGGGGTGGCGATGTGCACCCGCCGCGCCATGGCGTACTCCAGCAGGCCGGGGTCGCGTTCGAGGGCCGGGGCCAGGAACGCCTCGCCGGGGATGAACAGCACCACGAACTCCGGGGACGGGTTGAACGCCTGCCAGTACGCCTTGGCGGCCAGCCGGTCGACGTGTTCGCGGACGTGCCTGGCGTGCGCGTCGAGGCGTACGGTGGCCAGCGACTCGTCGGACGCCTCCGCGGCCTCCAGGTAGGCGGCCAGCGAGACCTTGGAGTCGACCACGATGTTCTTGCCCCCGGCCAGCCGCACCACCATGTCGGGCCGCATGGGGCCCTCGGTGATCTGCTCGTCGAAGTCGCAGTGACGCTGCATGCCGGCGATCTCGGCGACCCTGCGCAGCTGCAGCTCGCCCCACCGGCCGCGGGCCTCGGGGCGCTGCAGGGCCCGGACCAGGGCGGTGGTCTGAGAACGCAGCTGCTCGTTGCTCTGGCGTACGAACTCCATCTGCTTGGCCAGCTCGGCGCGGGCCGCGCGCTGGCCTGACTCGGTGTCGCGCAGCTGGGCCTCGACCCTCGCCAGGGCGTCCTTCAGCGGCTCGACCAGGTGCTCGACGGCCTGCTTGCGCTGCTCCAGCTCGCCCGCCGCCTCGGCGCGGCCGGCCGCCAGCCGGCTCTCGGCCAGTTCGAGGAACCGGACGTTGTTGACGTCGAGCGCGCGGGTGGACAGCGCCTGGAAGCGCTCGGCGAGCCGTTCCTCGACGTAGAGCAGCTTGTCGGCGGCGGCTCCGGCCCGCGCGTCGGCCTCGGCCACCCGGACCGCCGCCCGCATCCTGGCCAGCAGGAACCCGACGACCAGCCCGACGGCGAGACCGAGGAGAAGCGACACGACGTCCACCCGATCGATGATTGCAGGACATCGGGCGCGCATCGGTCCGACACGCTCTGGGCGGAGCGCTCGGCGCCGCCAAGTAGACTCGGACTCCGTGAGTCTCTCCATCGGCATCGTCGGCCTGCCCAACGTGGGTAAGTCCACGCTGTTCAACGCGCTGACCAAGAGTGGCAACGCGCTCGCGGCCAACTATCCGTTCGCCACGATCGAGCCCAACGTGGGCATCGTGGGCGTGCCCGACGACCGCCTGCCCGTGCTGGCCGAGATCTTCGGGTCGGCGCGCATCCTGCCCGCCAAGGTGGAGTTCGTCGACATCGCGGGGCTGGTCAAGGGCGCCTCGGAGGGCCAGGGGCGGGGAAACCAGTTCCTCGCCAACATCCGTAACACCGACGCGATCTGCCAGGTCATCCGCGTCTTCGGCGACCCCGACGTCACCCACGTCGACGGCGAGATCTCCCCCAAGCGCGACATCGAGACCATCAACACCGAGTTGATCATGGCCGACCTGCAGACGGTCGAGAAGGTCATCCCGCGCCTGCAGAAGGAAGCCCGCCACAACAAGGACAAGAAGTCCGAGCTGGAGGCCGCCGAGGCCGCCAAGGCCGTCCTGGAGACCGGCAAGACCGTCTTCGAGACCGGCCTCGACCGCGAGGAGCTGCGCGAGCTCCACCTGCTCACCGCCAAGCCCTTCCTGTACGTCTTCAACCTCGACGCCGACGAGCTCACCGACGCCGCGCTCAGGGAGCAGCTGTCGGCCTTGGTCGCCCCGGCCGAGGCGGTCTTCCTCGACGCCAAGATCGAGTCCGAGCTGGTCGAGCTCGACGAGGAGGAGGCGCTGGACCTGCTGCGCTCGGTCGGCCAGGAGGAGTCGGGGCTGCGCCAGCTCGCCAGGGTCGGCTTCCAGACGCTCGGCCTGCAGACCTACCTGACGGCCGGCCCGAAGGAGACCAGGGCCTGGACGATCCCCAAGGGCGCCACCGCCCCCGAGGCGGCGGGCGTGATCCACACCGACTTCCAGCGCGGCTTCATCAAGGCCGAGGTGGTCTCGTTCGACGACCTGGTCGAGGCCGGCTCGATCGCCGCAGCCCGCGCCGCCGGCAAGGCCCGCATCGAGGGCAAGGACTACGTGATGCGCGACGGCGACGTGGTCGAGTTCCGCTTCAACGTCTGAGTCAGGCCCTGGGGCGGGGCTCCAGGGTGGCCGCCAGCCGGGCCAGCTCGGGCCAGTCGGCCGTGCCCGTGATCACGAGCGTCACGTCGGGGAGCACGCGCACCAGCGAGCGCTGCTTCTTGTCCTCGCGGTAGCGCCGCTCCCACGCGACCCCGCCGACCTGCTGGCTGCCCATGGCCTTGTCGGTGTTGGCCATGCGGCTGGCGAATCCGGCGGCGGGCCGCTCGTCGCTCTGGACGAACATGGCGTGCTCTCCCTCGGCGGTCGCGTAGCCGAGGAAGAGCGCCTGGGCGCCGCTCTCACCCTTGGCGATCTTGTTGCTGTTGGGCACCCAGCCGGGCGGGTCCTGGCGCGGGGCCCACACCGCGTACGGCACCGTGTGGGCGAAGTTGGCGACGGTGATCGAGTATTCGCGCCGCGGGACGTGCCCCTCACCGCCCGATGGGGCGGCCAGCAGGAACAGGCCGGCGCCCGCCAGGCAGACCAGCAGCGCTACCGCGTAACCGTAGAGACCTTGGGTGAACCGTCGCACATCTGGCGAGGTTACCCGTTGGCGGGGGCGGTCGCCGACCCGGCAGGACGGATCCGGCCGATGATGGCGAGCACCTCCTCGGCGAGGTTGCGGTCGCCGGAGTGCACGACCTCGGAGACGGCCGCGGCCAGCGCGCCGGTGATGACCACGACCAGCGCGGGTTCGTCCTCGAACAGGGCGGCGTTGAGCTGGGCCCACTTGCGCAGCCGGTCGCGCATCACCACCTCGAAGCCGGGCGGGCCGTCGCCGCGCAGGAACAGCGCGGCCAGCTCACGCTCCTCCAGACAGCCCTCCAGGTAGGCGCGGGCGGCGGCGACGAACACCCGCATCGGGTCGCTCTCGCCGCCGGCGCGGGCCGCCCTGGCGGCCTGCTTCGTACGGTGGGACTGCCGGCCCTGCCACTCCTCGAACAACGTGAGGTAGAGGTCGGCCTTGCCGGTGAAGTGGTGGTAGAGGCTGCCCACGCTGGCGTCGGCCCGGTTGACCACGTCGGTCACGCCGGCCGTGGCGAAACCCTTGGAGACGAAGACCTCCCTGGCGGCGGCGAGCAGCGAGCTGCGCGTCGCGGCTCCCCGCTCGGACGTGCGCGGCTGAGCCACCGCGGGTTCCACCTCGCTCATTCGCCCTCCTCCACGGCGCGGCGCCAGGCTTTCATGGTGGAGGCGAGATCCTCGACGCGTGGCCGCGATGACGCGAAGTCCGGTCTCCGTTGTGCTGGCGCACGTCGAAGCTTACCGATCCGCCTGCGCCTCGTAGCAGGCAGAGGACTAAACCGGGCTGGGCAGATTATCCCCCTCTGACCGGGAAGTGAGGGGCAACTACGATCGAGAGAGTCGTCCACGAGGAGGCCAATGATGTCCGAGTCGGTACCGCCCCCGCTCGCCACGAGCGAGCACGCACCCGATCGCAACCTGGCGTTGGAGCTCGTCCGCGTCACCGAGGCCGCCGCGATGGCCGCGGCCCGGTGGGTCGGGCGCGGCGACAAGAACGGCGCCGACGGCGCGGCCGTGAACGCCATGCGCCAGCTGATCAACACGGTCTCCATGAACGGCGTGGTCGTCATCGGCGAGGGCGAGAAGGACCGCGCCCCGATGCTCTACAACGGCGAGCGCGTGGGCGACGGCAGCGGCCCCGACTGCGACGTGGCCGTGGACCCCATCGACGGCACCCGGCTCACCGCGATGGGCATGCCGGACGCGGTGTCGGTGATCGCCGTGAGCGAGCGCGGCTCGATGTACGACCCCTCGGCCGTGTTCTACATGGAGAAGCTCGTCACCGGGCCCGAGGCGGCCGACGTCGTCGACATCGAGGCGCCCGTGTCGGCCAACATCAACGCGGTGGCCAGGGCCAAACATTGCTCGGCGTCGGACGTGACGGTGGTCGTGCTCGACCGGCCCCGGCACGAGCGGCTGGTCAAGGAGATCAGGGAGACGGGCGCGCGCATCAAGTTCATCACGGACGGCGACGTGGCCGGCGCGATCATGGCCGCCCGCGCGGGCACCGGCATCGATCTCATGCTCGGCATCGGCGGCACGCCCGAGGGCATCGTGGCCGCGTGCGCGCTCAAGTGCCTCGGCGGCGTGATCCAGGGCAGGCTGTGGCCCCGCGACGACGCCGAGCGCGCCCGCGCCCTCGACGCCGGCCACGACCTCGACCGCGTCCTCACCACCAATGACCTGGTGCGCTCCGACGACGTGTTCTTCGCCGCGACCGGCATCACGCAGGGCGAGCTCATGCACGGCGTACGGTTCCGCGCCGGCGCCGCGATCACGCAGTCGCTGGTGATGCGCGGTCGGTCGGGCACCATCCGCAGGATCGAGAGCGAGCACCAGTTGGGGAAGCTGCGCGCGTACAGCGCGATCAACTTCGACACAGCCGGCTGACCACGGCCGGCTGACCACGGCCGGCTGACCACGGCCGCTGACCACGGCCGGCTGCGTGACACGGGGCCACGGCCTGGCCGCCGTCGGTCGGTGGGCCGGGTCCGTGCCCCCTCAGCGGCGGCGTTTGCGGCGGGGTGGTTCCTTGACCTTGACCTCGCCGGCGAAGTTCGTGGTGTGGACCTCGACCACGGGCGCGCCCGGCTCGGTCGGCTGCTTGGTCAGGCGGACCGTCTTGCCCTTGGCGACCCTGATCACCTCAAGGTCCTCAGGCACGTGGATCTCCAGCCCGCCGAAGACCAGCGTGGCGTTGATGACGATCCGGTGGTTCTGCAGGATCGCGTCACGCAGGTCGAGCTTGGTGGTGCCGAACATGGCCGTCACCGCCAGCTCGGCGGGCACGACCCAGCGTCCGCCGCGCCGCTCCTGCTTGAAGATCGCCGAGACCGGACGCCCGTCCAGGTTGAGCGGCTGCTGGTCGGCCGGCAGGAGGTCGCCGGTGAGCTGGGCGAGCTCGCCCAGCGTACGCGCGGAGTAGAGGACGCCGAGCCGTTCCTCCAGCTCCTCCAGGGTGAGCCGGCCGTCGGCGTGGGCGTCCTGGAGGACCTGCGCGATGCGCTCGCGGTCGGCGTCGGAGGCCCGCAGCTCGTGCGGCTGGGGCACGTCGCCCGCGGCGGGCTGGCGGCGGGCCGACACGAACTCCTCGGCCAGGCGCTCCCCGACTTCCTGCAGCTTGGGCAACCAGGATCCCGCGCGTTCGTTCACACTTCTGACGATATCCGGCGACCGCCGGATTCGCTCACCCTCAATCGACCGCTACTACCGGATTCGTACGACCAATCCAGGCGATCCCCTCGGCCAGGTGGCCGTTCGCCTCGGCGTGGCGGTTGAGGAGGCGACACCGCATGACATTGGTCCGAAATCCCCGGAATCTTCCCGCATCCCGCGCCGTTGACCGGACAAAGGGAGGTGTACGTGCATCGACCGGCACGATGGGGGCTCGGCGCGGCAGCCACCGGCGTCGCGGTGATCGTCGGCCTTGAGCTGGCGAGCCTCGACGAGCTGAACCCGATCAGGCGGACCATCAGCGAGCACGGCCTCGGCCCCGACGGCTGGATCTTCGCGCTCGGCGTGGGCCTGCTGGCGGCCGGGTCGATCGGCATCGGCGTGTCCCTGGCCCGCAAACGGCTCGCCGGAGTCGTCGGCACCCTCGCGCTCATGGGGTGGAGCGTGGGCCTGTTCATCACCGCCTGGTTCGAGAAGCACGACTGGTCGGTCGGGCCCAGCATGAGCGGCAGCATCCACCGCGTGGGCAGCTTCATCGCCTTCCTGAGCCTGCCGCTGGCAGCGTTGATCATCGCCTGGCCGTGGCGGCGGGAGCGGTCGCGGGCCCGGCTGGTGGCGTTCGGGCTCGGGGTGTGCTCGGTGCTGTGGGTGGCGGGCATCGGCGCGGTGATACTGATCGCGTCCCAGAACGGCATGCCGTGGTGGCGGGCCATGCCGCTCGGGCTGGTGGAACGCGGGCTGGCGGTCACCGAGGTCGCCACGCTGCTCGCCCTGGGCGTGTGGGCGGCGGCCCGGCAACTGGCCGAACCGCGGGACGATCCGCGC
>DASUCK010000516.1:0-4671 GCA_036276095.1 Nonomuraea sp.
GGAATCAGACCGGGCGGCCGCGGAGCTCGCGGTAGCGGCGGACCAGGCGCTCGGTCGACGGGTCGGGGAACGTGGCCGGCGGCTCGGCGGAGGTGAGGGCCGGCGCCAGGTCGAGGGCCATCTTCTTGCCGAGCTCAACCCCCCACTGGTCGAAGGAGTCGATGCCCCAGATCGTGCCCTCGACGAAGACGATGTGCTCGTACAGGGCGACGAGCTGGCCGAGCGTGGACGGCGTCAGCTTGGGGGCCAGGATCGTCGAGGTGGGCCGGTTGCCGGGCATCACCTTGTGGGGCACGATGTCGGCCGCGGTGCCGTCGGCGGCGATCTCCTCCGCCGTCCGGCCGAACGCCAGCGCCGACGTCTGGGCCAGGAGGTTGGCGGTGAGCTGGTCGTGCATGCCCTCGCGGTCCTCGTACGGCTCGGCGAAGCCGATGAAGTCGGCCGGGACGAGGCGCGTGCCCTGGTGGAGGAGCTGGTAGAAGGCGTGCTGGCCGTTGGTGCCTGGCTCTCCCCAGAAGATCTCGCCGGTGGCGACGGTGACGGGTGAGCCGTCGGCGCGCACGGACTTGCCGTTGGATTCCATCGTGAGCTGCTGCAGGTAGGCGGGAAAGCGGTGGAGCCGCTGGCTGTAGGGCAGCACGGCGCGGGTCTCGGCGCCGAAGAAGTCGGTGTACCAGATGCCGAGCAGGGCCATGAGCACCGGCATGTTGGCGTGGAACGGCGCGGTGCGGAAGTGCTCGTCGATGGTGTGGAAGCCGGCCAGCATCTCGCGGAACCGCTCGGGCCCTACGGCGATCATGAGGGACAGGCCGATGGCGCCGTCGTAGGAGTAGCGCCCGCCGACCCAGTCCCAGAAGCCGAACATGTTGTCGGTGTCGATGCCGAACCGCGCGACCTTCCCGGCGTTGGTGGACACGGCCACGAAGTGCCTGGAGACCGCCTCGTCGCCCAGCGCCTCGACCAGCCAGCGGCGCGCGACCCGGGCGTTGGTGAGGGTCTCGAGCGTGGTGAAGGTCTTGGAGCTGACCACGAACAGCGTGGTCTCGGGGTCGAGGTCGCGCAGGTTGCCGACGATGTCGGCCGGGTCGATGTTGGAGACGAATCGGGCCGAGATGCCGGCGTCGGCGTAGTCGCGCAGCGCCTCGTACGCCATCGCGGGGCCGAGGTCGGAGCCGCCGATGCCGATGTTGACCACGGTCTCGATGGGCTTGCCGGTGGCGCCCCTCCACTCCTTGGAGCGCACCCGGCCGGCGAAGTCGCTCATCCTGTCGAGCACGGCGTGCACGTCGGCCGTGACGTCCTGACCGTCGACGACCAGCTCGGCGGCGCGCGGCAGGCGCAGGGCGACGTGGAGCGCGGCACGGTCCTCGCTGACGTTGATGTGCTCCCCGGAGAACATCGCCTCGACGCGGTCGCGCAGCCCCGCCCGCTCGGCCAGGGCCACCAGCAGGTCGATCGTCTCGCCGGTGGCGCGGTGCTTGGCGTAGTCGAGGTAGAGGTCGCCGGCCGTCACCGTCATGCGCCCGGCCCGCTCCGGGTCCTCCGCGAACAGGTCGCGCAGGTGGCGGCCGGCCAGCTCCTCGTGGTGCTTGGCCAGGGCCGCCCACTCCTGGCTCTGGGTGATGTCGCCGGTCACGGAGTCCTCCTCGCGTCGCCAAACCGATCAAGCCGGTCCATTCTCCCGTACCCCCTTACCCGCCGGGGCGCGGGCGATCCGGTTCTTCGCCAGGTCAGTGGGATTCGCGGCCCACCGCGTCGCCGCTGGAGCCGATGAGGAAGTCGAGGTCGGCGCCGCGGTCGGCCTGGGTGACGTGGTCGACGTAGAGGCGTTCCCAGCCGCGGGCGGGGCGGGCGTGGCCGTCGGCGACGGCGGGCCGGGCGGCGAGCTCGGCGGCCGGGAGGTCGACGTCGAGACGGCGGGCGGGCACGTCGAGCACGATCGGGTCGCCGGTGCGCACCCTGGCCAGCGGTCCGCCGGCCGCCGCCTCGGGCGCGGCGTGCAGGACGACCGTGCCGTACGCGGTGCCGCTCATCCGGGCGTCGCTGATGCGGACCATGTCGCGTAGGCCCTTGGCCAGCAGCTTCCGCGGCAGTGGCAGGTTGCCGACCTCCGGCATGCCGGGGTAGCCCTTGGGGCCGCAGCCGCGCAGCACCAGCACCGACGTCTCGTCCACGTCCAGGTCGGGCGAGTCGAGGCGGGCGTGGACGTCCTCGATGCTGTCGAAGACGACCGCGCGGCCGCGGTGGCGCAGCAGTTCGGGCGAGGCGGCGGCGGGCTTGATCACGGCGCCGGCGGGCGCGAGGTTGCCGCGCAGGACGGCGATGCCGGCGTCGGGCAGGAGCGGGTCGGCGCGGCGCCTGATGACGTCCTCGTCCCAGATCTCGGCGTCGGCGACGTGCTCGACCAGCGGGCGCCCGGTGACGGTGATCGCGGCCGGGTCGAGGAGGTCCCGCACCTCCTTCAGGACGGCGGCGAGGCCGCCGGCGCGGAACAGGTCGTCCATGAGGTGCCGGCCGGCGGGCTGGAGGTCCACGAGCAGCGGGACGCCGGCGCCGGCGCGGTCGAAGTCGTCGAGGGTGAGGCCCACGCCGAGCCGGCCGGCGATGGCCAGCAGGTGGACGACCGCGTTGGTCGAGCCGCCGACGGCGGCCAGGGTGACGATGGCGTTGAGGAAGGATCCCCTGGTCATGACCTGGCTGGGGCGGCGCCCCTGCCTGACCAGGTCGACGGCGAGGCAGCCGGTCTCGTGGGAGCGTTCGAGGAGTCGGCTGTCGGGGGCCGGGGTGCCGGCGGTGCCGGGCAGGGTCATGCCGAGCGCCTCGGCCATGCAGGCCATGGTGGAGGCGGTGCCCATCGTGTTGCAGTGGCCGCGGCTGCGGATCATCGACGACTCCGACCGCAGGAACGCCTCGCGGGACAGCGTGCCGGCGCGTACTTCCTCGCTGAGCCGCCACACGTCGGTGCCGCAGCCGAGCGGCGCGCCCCGGAAGTGGCCGGTCAGCATGGGGCCGCCGGGGACGACGACGGCCGGCAGGTCGACGGAGGCGGCGGCCATGAGCAGCGCCGGGATGGTCTTGTCGCAGCCGCCGAGCAGCACCACGCCGTCGATCGGGTTGGCGCGCAGCATCTCCTCGGTGGCCATGGCGGCCAGGTTGCGCCACAACATGGCCGTGGGGCGGACGTTCGTCTCTCCCAGTGAGACGACCGGCAGGTTGAGCGGCACCCCGCCGGCCTCCCAGACGCCGTGCGCCACGCTCCGCGCGACCTCGTCGAGGTGGGAGTTGCAGGGGGTGAGGTCGGAGGCGGTGTTGGCGATCGCGATGTGCGGCCGCTCCCCCTCGAACGCCTCCCGGGGCAGCCCGCGCCGCATCCACGCCCGATGGATGTAGGAGTTGCGGTCGTGCCCCGAATACCAGCGCGAACTCCTGAACGTCATGGCCTGCACCTTATCGACAATCAGGATTCAGCAGGGTGTGTGGAGGAAGCACCAGAGGCATGGACCACATCGACGCGTACTGGCGGGCGGCGAACTACCTGTCCGTCGGGCAGATCTACCTGCTGGACAATCCGCTGCTGGCCGAACCGCTGCGCCCCGAGCACGTCAAACCGCGCCTGCTCGGCCACTGGGGCACCACGCCGGGCCTGAACTTCTGCTTCGCGCACCTCAACCGGGTGATCCGCGAACGCGACCAGGACATGATCTACATCTGCGGCCCCGGGCACGGCGGCCCGGCGGCGGTCGCGCACGCGTGGCTGGAGGGTTCCTACTCCGAGCGCTACCCCGACGTCTCCCAGGACGTCGAAGGGATGCGGCGGCTGTTCCGGCAGTTCTCCTTCCCCGGCGGGGTGCCGAGCCATGTCGCCCCGGAGACACCCGGCTCCATCCACGAGGGCGGCGAACTCGGCTACTCGCTGGCGCACGCGTACGGCGCCGCCTTCGACAACCCCGGTCTGCTGGTCGCCTGTGTGATCGGGGACGGCGAGGCGGAGACCGGGCCGCTGGCGGCCGCCTGGCACTCGAACAAGTTCCTGGACCCGGTGCACGACGGGGCGGTCCTGCCGATCCTCCACCTCAACGGCTACAAGATCGCCAACCCGACCGTCCTGTCCCGTGTGCCCGAGTCCGAGCTGGACACGCTGCTGCGCGGCTACGGCCACGTCCCCATCCATGTGACCGGCGACGACCCGGCGCAGGTGCACCGGGCCATGGCCGCGGCCCTCGACGAGGCGCTGGACCGGATCGCCCTCATGCAGCGCACGGCCCGCGAGGACGGCGTCACCGAGCGCGTGCACTGGCCGGTGATCGTGCTGCGCACCCCGAAGGGCTGGACCGGCCCCGCGGAGGTCGACGGCGAGCCCGTCGAGGGCACCTGGCGGGCCCACCAGGTCCCGCTCGCCGGCGTACGGGAGAACCCCGAACACCTGCGGCAGTTGGAGACCTGGCTGCGCTCGTACCACCCCGAGGACCTCTTCGACGCCGACGTCGCCCCCGACGATCACCGGCGCGTACCCGTAGCCGCGGAACAGCTCGACCAGCCGCGACTCGGGCATGCGCGCGAGCACCGTCGGGTTCGCGATCTTCCAGCCGTTGAGGTTGAGGATCGGCAGCACCGTGCCGTCCGTCGACGGATTCAGGAAGGCGTTCAGGTGCCAGCTCGCGGCGAGCGTGC
>DASUCK010000517.1:0-12134 GCA_036276095.1 Nonomuraea sp.
CCAATTTACGGGGGGCGCAGGTCACGCCTAGAAATAGACGTGCCCGAGCCGATTGTCGCCACGGAGAGAGGCATGGATGTGATGGCGCCGGACAACGTACCCAGCAGCAGTCAGGTCGCCGACATGTACGACGAGATCACCACCATCCACGCCCAGTGGAACGGCAACCTCCACTACGGCTACTGGACCGGCGCCGACGACGACAGCGGCTTCGACGAGGCCCTCGACCAGATGACCGAGCAGGTCATCCGCCGGCTCGACCCGCGGCCGGGCCGGCACGTGCTCGACCTGGGCTGCGGTCTCGGCGCGCCAGCGCTCAAACTGGCCCGCGACCACCCCGTCAGGGTCACCGGCGTCTCCATCAGCCCGCGCCAGATCGCGGTCGCCGCCGAACGCGCCCGTGCCGCGAAGGACCTGACCGGGTCGGTCACGTTCGAGGTGGCCGACGCCATGAGCCTGCCCTACCCGGACGAGTCGTTCGACGCCGTGATGTCGCTGGAATCGATGATGCACATGCCGGACAAGGCACGGGTGCTGAAGGAGATCGCCCGCGTGCTGCGGCCCGGCGGCCGCCTGGCGCTCGCCGACATCGCCTTGCGCACCCTTCCCGGCCAGGACGGCGGGAGCGGGCGGCCGAAGGCGGCGCTGTCGACGTCGACGTACTCGATGGAGCGCATCGACGAGTACGGCGCGCGCGTGAAGGAGGCCGGGCTCGTGCCCCTGGAGGTCACGGACATCAGCGAGCACACCTACCGTTCCATCCCCTACTGCCTGGCCCGTACGGAGTCCTTCCGCGACGAGTACGTGCGCATCATCGGCCAGGAGGAATTCGAACGGCGGCTGGAGGAGGCGCGCCGGCTTCAGTGGACCCCGGAGATCGGGTACGTCCTGATCGCCGCAGAACGCCCCGGATCGTGACCGATCGCCGCGGCGAATGGCGGCCTCGCGCACACCCGGACCGAATGGCAGGCCTCGCGCACACCCAGACACAGCTCGCGCACACCCAGACACGCCTCGCGCACACCCAGCCCCCGTGCGTCGCGCTACGCAGCCCCGGGCCTCGCGTCACCCGGCCACCTCGGCGGAGATCAGGACCGTCGTGTACGCCATGCGGAACTCGCCGCCGAACCGGTCGACGGTGTCGCCGATCTCCTCGAACAGGCGCTCCCGCACCTCGTCCGGCAGTGCCGCGTGGTCCGTGTGCGAGCGCAGCTGCTCCAGCCAGCGGTCGCGCGTGTAGGTCTGACTCCACGGAAACAACTTGATCGATTGCTCCTTCAGCTTCCTGAACGCGCGCGGAGCCTGCGTCACCACGGTGAAGTCGGCCGCCGGCAGGTCGCTCGCCCTGTTCACGGCGTAGCCGATCGTCAGCCTGGGAGAGCCGGGCGGAAGCACCCGCCGGTACGCGGCTTGGAGGGCGTCGGCGAGATCGTCCGAATGATGGCCGACGCTCCAGAACAGGCACAGCCTCCCGCCGGGCCGGAGTATCGACGCGGCCTTCTCCGCGCTGACGACGGGGTCCAGCCAGTGCCATGCCTGCGCGGACGTCACGCGGTCGAACGTGCGGCCGGCCGGATCCCACGTCTCGAACGCGGCCACCTCGGTCGGGATGCCGTGGCGTTCGGCGACCTTCGCCATTCCGGCGCTCACATCGACGCCGAGAACCCGCGCGCCCCGTTTCGCCATCAGCCGCGAGGCGATACCGGTGCCGCAGCCCACGTCGAGCACCGACAGATGACGCGGGGACGGGCCGAGAATGTCGTCGATGACGTCATCGGGATAGCTCGGCCGGGAGCGCTCGTACCGCTCCGCCGCCACGTCGAACTGCTTCACCCGTTCCCGTCTGCTCTTCACTCCCCGGTGCATCCCATCTCTTTGGCGAAACCCTGCTCCGACGAATCCCATTCGTACCAAACGGTCCGCCACCCGTACATTGAACCTTCGTTCACCAAATCCGGCGCGAGTTCCGCGCGAAAGCGCGCCGGTCAGGTGTGGGCTTTCATGGCCGCGACGACCACCTGGGCGACGGCGGCGAGATTGGAATTCAGGAAGAAGTGGCCGCCGGGGAAGACGTGCAGGTCGAAGGCGGCCGTGGTGTGCCGCTCCCACCGTCGGGCCTCCTCGACGGTCGCCTGCGGGTCGGCGTCCCCGACCAGCGCGACGATCGGAACGTCGATCACGGCCTCGTTCGGCGCGTAGGTCTCGACCGCCTCGTAGTCGCCGCGGATCGTGGGGAGGACCATCTGGCGCACCTCGTCGTCGTCCAGCAGGCGGGAGTCGGTGCCGTCGAGCCGGGCGATCTCCGCGATGACGGCGTCGTCGTCACGCAGGTGCACGTCGCCGCCGCGGAACTCGGACGGGGCCCGCCGCCCGGAGGCGAACAGCAGTACGGGGCTCCGGCCCCGGAGCCGTTCGGCCACCTCGAAGGCGAGGACGGCGCCCATGCTGTGGCCGAAGAACGCGGTCGGCGCGTCCGCCTGGTCGCGCAGGACGTGGTGGATCCGGTCCGCCAGGGCGCGGAGGTCGGTGACGCACCTCTCCGACCGGCGGTCCTGGCGTCCCGGATACTGCAGCGCCAGCACCTCCATTTCCGTGGACAACGATCGGGACATGGCGAAATACGCGGTGGCCGAGCCACCGGCGTGCGGAAAACAGATCAGCCGCATGTCGTTCCGGCCGGGATGGAACCGCCGGATCCACAGCTCTTTTTCCGTCTCGATGGAACGCACAAATGCTCCCGTTCACGGCCGCCCGCGGGTGTCTTGTGGTCGTCACCGGGGCCGGGTTCGACGTCGCGAAAATGGCGCCGTCCGAGAATGGCGGCCCGGTGGCGCAGGGAAAAGGAATGCGACGTGCCGGTCCCTGCCTCACCACGGTAGAGGTATTCCTGGTCCTGCGCCAGGGCGGCGACCGCGCGCGGACGAGAGCCGCTCCGGCCGCGTGACGCCTCCCGCACCGACCAGCGCAGCGCCGCACCCCCCACGTTGACGGGTCCCGGAGGTCGCGGCGCTGGCCGTGCGGGCGCTGGCGGGCCCGCGGACGGTCCCCCGGGTCCGGGCGTACGGCTCCGACTCCGGTGCGGACTCCGGCACCTCCGCCGGCCGAAGAACCTCCGGCTGTCCCGAGCCCAACTGCGCGACCACTCGCGTTCGCGGGAGGCCCCGCCCCGCCTGCGCTCCGCGACGCTCTCCTTCGAACGTTACGCCCCTGACCAGCGCGGCACGTCCTGAGCGGCGCGGCCCGACACGAACGCCGATCCCCTCTGTCCGCGGGCGCTGAGCGCTCAGCCGCCGGGCTTGGTGAACTCCACGCCGTCGAACCGGAACACCGTGACGCGGCCGGGGTAGTCGCCGACCGCCAGAAAGCGGCCGTCCGCCGAGAAACCGACCGTTTGATACCAGGCCGTCCCGTCCTGGCCGGGTACTTCGAAGCGCGGCGTCAGCGGCTGCCCGGTCGCGACGTCGTAAACGATGACCGGGCCACGGCAGAGGACGCCGGCGAGCAGGGTGCCGTCAGGGGACAGTGCGACATCATTGAACGACTCGTACTCGCCCCGCTCGCCCTCGATCGCCCAGCACAAGGCACCGGATTCCACCGAGACGCCGAAGCATCCTGACGTACCGCTCGCGACCAGGATCCGCTCGGACCCGTCGAACATCAGCATGTCGAACCAGCGACTTCCCTCGAACCCCGCCGGGAGGGGAAACGGGGTGGCGAGCACTCGGCGGCCGGCGTCGACGTCCCAGATCTCGAGGCCGTACTCCACATCGCTGTCCGGGTGATTGGCGAGACCGACGAGCCGGCCCGACGACGACAGCGTGGCCTTACCGGCCCGGAAGGGCTCGCCCGTCGGAAGATCGAGGCACGAAGTCCCATCCGGCCCCAGCACTCGCACCACGTCATCGTCGGACACCAGCATCCGCTGGCGGGTGCTGTCCCACCCCAGCCGGATGTGGGGCAGGCGCTGGACATGACCGGTGGCGAGCGCCGTCGTATAACTCACATGCCCGGTGCGCGTGGTGAAGACGGTGAACGTCAGGTGCGACCCGTCCGGTTCGAACGCCATGTTGACGATCTGGGTGTACTGGTGAGCTTCGGTGTACACCACTTTCCGGGCGCCGGTCAGCAGGTCGACCGTCTGCACCTCCCAGCCGGGCCTTCGTAAGTGGTCGGGAAAGCGGCGAGCGACCGCGACGGTGTGGCCGTCCGGGTGCAGGGCGAAGGTCACGACCCCGTTCTTCTCCGGCGTCGCGCACTGGGCGACGAGCTCGCCGGGTTCGGCCGTGGCGAGGTCGCGGAGCAGGGCGTATCCGTCACGCATCTTCTCGGAGACCACCTTCTCCATCGCCCCGCGCGCCGCGTGGCCATGATCGAAGGACTTCGTGCGCCCTTGAGGCTTTCCGGTACCGGACCACCAGCTTCGGTGCAGGTCGCTCCCTTCGACCCGGAGTTCCAGATACTTGGGTTTCGAGGTGCCGGGATGGGTCAGGAGAATGTGGTCACGATCCATACGCGGCAGCGTAGAGATCTCCACCGTCAGAATGTAGGCGGTGCGGCGAACGCTGAGCGCTCAGCGCCGGACTTCCATGCCGTCGAACCGGTCGCGGGGGCGTCCGTGCCGCCGGTCAGGGCGCGGACCTGGCCGCCTGGGCCGCGGTGGCGAGGAGGTCGGCCAGCGTGCCCTCGACATCGTCCAGCACATGGACCAGGGCGGACCAGAAGCCCGGCGGGGTGGACCGGGCGGCGGTCTCCACCTCGCACAGGAACAGCTCGCGCAGGCGGACCCGCCGCCCGGTGAGCGTATCGGCGGAGTCGTTCAGGTAGCGGATCAGCGACTTGGCGGGCCGGGCCGCGGCCAGGATCTCCTCCTCGGTGAGGACGTCGGCGTGATGGATCCGCCGGACCGCCGCGTCCCGCGTCCCGAGGAACCGGTCGAGCGCGGGCAGGGCGGCGCGAGCTGCCTCCGGACTCTGGTCGAGGACCCTGTCCAGCAACTTCTCGGGCAGAGCCCGGGCGAGCGGGCGTGGCAGGTCGGGCCGATCGGCGACGACGCACAGGACGTGCTCCGGCCAGGGCTGCTCCTGGTGGGCCGCGACGAGTTCCGTCCAGGGCGGCGCCTGGCCGTCGCGGGTCGCCGCGGACAGCACGGCCTCGCTCTCGAACGGGTCGCGAGCCGCCCGCAGGGCACCGACCAGGTCGGTGACCGGCCCGGGGACGGGGAAGCGGGCGGCGATCCGGCGGCGCAGCCCGGCCTCGGTCAGCGCGAGGTACGCGGTCGTCCTGTCAGCTCCCTCGTCGTACCCGTACGCCCACGCCCGGGTCTCGTGGGCGCACTGCGTCAGCCAGGCGGCGAACAGCGCGCGGGGCGGCACTCCTGCCGCGGCGAACCGGTCCATGACGCGCATGCGGACATCTCCCCGGCGCGACCCTTCGAGCAGGTCGCGCTGCCACATCCGCTCCAGCGCGTCGTCCGGCAGGCCCGAGACCAGCTCGACCAGCAGCCGGTCGGGCACCTGCGCCAGGAGCCGCAGGTCGGTCCCCTCCACCGGCGGCGCGTCAGGGCCGCGCCGGGCCCGGCGCAGCAGGCCCGCGAACGTACCCCGGTGCCCGGCGAAGCGCGCGGCCGCGACCCGCCAGGCCCGGCCGCCCGCGTCGAGGCGTGCCTGCAGCAGTCGCCCGGCGGCCTGCCAGAACAGCCACTCCCACCCCATGGCGGTCCAGCCCTGCGCCGCCCGCACGAGCAGGTCGAGCCGGGGAGCGGCGAGGATCGTCTCTTCCACCGTGTCCTCGCGCACCAGCGTGTGCACCGCCTCCCGGTGCACGTCTCCGACCCGCGTCAGCATCATCTCCCGCACCGGCTTCGGAACGCTCCGGGACGCCAGCCTGAGCCGGCCGGCCACCAGGGAATCCCAGGGAGTGAGCAGGTCGCGGGTCAGCTCCCCCGGACAGTCCCGCCGGGCGATCAGCGCGCGTCGCTGCACCCGGCCGAACGGCTCGCGCCGGTGTTCGGCCGTCAGCAGGTCCCAGTCGGGCTGCCGGGTCTCCTTCAGGATGGCGTCACAGGCCAGGACGGTGGTGGCCGCCCGCAGCCGCGCGACGACCTCACCGGTGGGCGGCTCTGCCGTGGACGGCTCGCCGAGCACCAGCCCGACCGCACGCAACTCCGCCTCGGCGACAGCCCGCAGGTCGGGGGCGAGCATGGGCAGCAGCCCCCACACGGCCTCGTTGCTGCGCTTCAGAGTCTCCTGCCAGTACGTCATCCATCCCCTCCCCACCCCACCGACCGGGCACCAGCGGCTCGATCCGCGCACCTGAACGGCGGACCACCACGGTCAGAAGCGGGTGACTGTACATTCTCCCCCTCAGGAGGAGGCGGCGGCGCGGCTCGACGACCCGCCGGCCTAAGCGCCCGCGGCTAGGCGCACGTCGTGCACGCGGTCCCACCGCTGCGCCGTGACGAGCTTGGCGGTCATGTCCTCCAGGTCGTACACGACCGACCACCGGGTGTGGTGCTGCGCGACCCTCCTGAGCAGCTCCATCGCGTCCGTGTCGCCGCCCTCGGCGAGGAGCCGGTAGCGGCGGTCGGCCAGCCTGGCGGCCCGGTCGGCGCCGCTCATCGCGATGTTGGTGAGGTAGCGGTCGTCGATGACGTTCATGCGGCCGTCGCCGTACTCGACGACCGCCGACCTGCCGGCCCGGTCCGCGATCAGGTAGTGGAGCTGGGGGCTGCCGGTGAAGTCCACGTCGTAGCGGCGCATCAGCTCGATCGCCTCGGGCACGGTCGCGGCCCGGTCGAGCATCAGCCGGATGATCCGCACGCCGCTCACGGTGACCCGTCCGGGGCGGGGCGCGGGCAGTCGCGCGTCGGGGACCTGGGCCAGGCCGACGGCCAGCCCCTTCTCGTTCATGCCGTCGAACGGGGTCAGCACCGCGTGCGCCAGCCGCCGCCGGTCCTGGGCGGCGGCCAGGTCGGGCCGGGCACCCGGCGGGAACAGGTAGGAGACGTCCGCGAGGGAGAGCGAGGCGTAGCCGTCCGGCGCGCGGGCGCGGACCACCATGGCCGGGTTGGGGTCCCAGTCGAAGTTCCTGCCGAACTCGCCGGCGCGGTGGAACAGCGAGCACGCCCAGCCCTGCCCCCTCCTGGCCAGTTCCGCCTCGGTGAGCGGCGCCTCGGCGTCGTAGCCGCCGTGGTAGGTCATCTCGTACAGCGGCAGATCGTCGAGCCGGCGCAGGCTGGCCGCCGTCCGGGCGATGTCGTCGGCCGACTGCAGGAGAACCTCTCGCGGGGCCGCGGAGGAGGGGGCCGGGGGTGCCACCGCGGGCGCGCACGCCGCCGACACCGCCAGGGTCAGGGCCGACATCACCGCCACGGCAGGGGTCCGCATGCCTGTAGTCTGCATGATCACGTTTGACGGTGTCACCCGGGCCCCCTCACGCACACCGCCGTTCGGGGCTCGCCCCGAGGACGATGTCGCCGGCGTGTGTCCGGGGACAGGTGGGCGCGGAGCCTCCGCGATCTCGTACCGGAGGTGGCGGCGGCCGCGCCGGCCAGGGTGAGCGCGCCGGCCGGTGCGGCTCAGGCGGCGACGCGCGTCTCGCGCAGGAAGTCGATCAGCACCGGGTTCAGCACGTCGGGGCGTTCCAGGCTCGGCAGGTGACCCGCCCAGTCGAGGTGGAGATGGCGCGCGTCGGCGAGCTGGTCAGCCAGCCGAGCGGCGATCTGCCGGAAGTCCGGCAGGTCATGGTGGCCGGAGATGAGCAGGCTCGGGGCCGTGATGGCGGTGACATCGGTCTCCACCTTGATCGACTCGACCTCCTCGGAGGCCGCCACCTGAACCTCGAACGCGTGACGCTGCATCTCGCGCACCTTCTCCCGGGTGGCCTCGTCGGCGTGAGGTCCGAGGCAGGTCTCGACGTTGAGCTCGGTGGCTCCGGCGAGGTCGCCGGCCTCGATCAGCTCGTCCTCGCGCCGGCCGAACTCCCTCAGCTCGGCGCTGCTCTCGTGTTCGGCCCACGCGGTCGACAGCAGCACCAGCGCTGTCACCCGCTCAGGCCAGCGGGCTGCGATCTCCAGCGCGGCACGGCCGCCACCGGACGCGGCGACCAATGCCGCCTGCTCGGCCCCGAGCAGATCCATCAGGTCCGCGACGTCCTGGGCGTTGTTGTAGGGCCGGTCCGGCATGGGAGTCTGGCCGAAGCCGCGCAAGTCGCAGCGTACGACCCGGAAACCGGCGTCGACCAGAGCCGGCACCTGTGGGTCCCACATCCGCCGGTCGCACACGGTGGAGTGCACGAGGACCACCGTCGGGCCGCTTCCGGCCACATCATGAGCGAGTGTCATGACGGGCAACCATAGAGGGGGGAACCGCGAACGGCATCCGATTTTCCGGCGGCGTGGCGGGGATCGGCCCTGACCCGTACGGGTACGCCCGGGCCGGCTGCCCCGTCACCACCGAGATCGACCGCGGTGACCTCCACGTGGCTCCGCGGCAGAACCGCACAGGTAGGGCTTTGGACCGCTGGTGGGTTGCCGTTGTGAGGATGCTTGACCGGCAGTCGGGTGGCCGCCTCCGACGCACCAGCCGGACGGGGCTGCGACGCGACAGGCGTGCTCGATGTGCTGGCCGCCGGTCAAGGAGGGCCGCTGACCGCGATGGCTGTGCGCGAGATGAGGCCAATTTGAGGACGGCCGGTCCTTAACTGGGACGAAGAGCTCGTCGAAGATGGGAGTTTTCATGAGGTCACTCTCGCGTTTCGTCGCGGTAGCCGCCCTCGCCGGCATCGCTGTCATGAGTGCGGGCTACCTGGACTCGGCCAACGCCGCGTCCGGACCATCTGTGACATTCGGCACGTTCGATCAAGACTGCTGTAACCACTGACGGACCGATCGCAGTACCGGGCGCCGCCCCGCCGTCCCGTGAGACGGCGCGGCGGCGCCCGTCACCGTCACCTGATCACCGCGTGACCATCATCGGACGCCCCCTCCGTCCGAAACACGCCCAGCCGCGCTGAACGGCCTTCAGGGACCACACCGGACCGCGTGACGCTGTTCTGAATGCCATCTGAAAATGCTGGTTGTTTCACTGGACGTGTCACTCACCAGGCGGGACGCGTCGAGGGGGAGCCGGTGCAAGGGTTGTCTGTCGGGGTGCTCGGACCGCTGGAGGTTTCGGTCGATGGGCGGCCGATTCGGTTGACCGCAAACCGATTGCGGACGTTGCTGGCGGCACTGGCCCTGTCCGCGGGCAAGACGGTGTCCATAGAACGGCTGGCCGAGATGGTGTGGTCGGAAGGGTCCCCCGCGAACAGCAGGCGCAGCCTGCAGAACTACGCGGCACGGCTGCGCAGCGCCCTGGGCGGCCGGTGGGTCGAAACGCGGCCGAACGGATTCCTTCTCCGGATCGACGCCGACGACGTGGACGCGTTGCGCTTCGGACGCATCCTCGACGAGGCCGCCCGTGCCCGGGACCCTCACCTGGAGCGCAGGCTGCTCGACGAGGCGCTGGCGCTGTCGCGGGGGGAGCCGTTCGAGGACGTGGCCTCCCATTGGCTGCAGGAGGCCGAGGCGCCGCGCCTGGTCGAACGCTATCTGGTCGCGCTGGAGCGGCGGGTCGACCTCGACCTCGCCGCGGGACGCAGCCGGGATCTCGTCGCGGAGCTGAAGAGGTGGACGGCGCGCTGCCCCCTGCGCGAGTCCCTGTGGCTGCGCCTGCTCATGGTGCTGGACCGGCAGGGCCGGCGGGCGGAGGCCCTGGAACTGTACGAGGAGCTCCGGATCCGCCTCGCGGAGGAACTCGGCGTTGACCCCAACGGGGAACTGCAGCGGTTGCACGCCGAACTGCTCGTCGACCCGCCCGTGCCCACGCTCGTCGCCGGTGCCGGGGTGCCGCACCTCCGCGTGATACCGCGTATGATCCCCGCCGCGCACCCGGAAACCTCGCGCGGAGAAGGCCCGCGTGGAGATGCCGCAGGAGGAGAGGCTCCGCCCGAAGCGGCCCCGACAGGAGCTGCCGAGCCCGGAGAGGTCCCGACAGGAGCAGCCGAGCCCGAGGAGGTTCCTCCTGGAGCCGCCGGGCTCGGGGAGTTCGACGGTCGGAGCGCGGAGCTCGCGGTACTGAGCGATCTGGCGCGGACCGAGGCGGCGGCCGTCGCGCTGGTCACGGGTCCGGCCGGCTGCGGGAAGACGGCCATGGCCGTTCACTGGGCCCGCTCGGTCGCCGAGTGGTTCACGGACGGCCAGCTCTACCTCGACCTGCGCGGGTCGAGCGAGTCGCCGGTGGAGCCCGCCACGGCGTTGCGGACCTTCCTGGTGGCGCTCGGCGTTCCCCCCGACAACCTTCCTGCCCCACCCGAGAACCGTCCCTCCGACCTGGACGCGCTGGCCAGAACCTACCGGACCCTGACCGCCTGCCGTCGCGTGCTCGTGGTGCTGGACGACGCCCGGGACGCTGACCAGGTCCGCCCGCTGCTGCCGGCGGGTCGGGCGAGCATGACCCTGATCGCCAGCCGGTGCGGTCCCGCCGACTGGGACGCCATGGACGCGGCACCGGTCCACCTGATCGCCTTGCAGGACCCGCCGGCAGGACGCCGGCGCGGTCCCGTCCTGCTGCAGCAGCTGCCGGCGGGCCCGGTCGGAGCGCCGCCGGAGCCGAGGCCGACGCTCGGCGCCAAGCCGCGCCCACGGCGGAAGTGGGCGTCACTCGCGGACGAGGAGCCGATCCGGCAGGTGGCGCTCGCGCACAAGCTGAGCGCGGAACGGGCGCCGATCCCGGTGGAGCGCGTGCAACAGGTGGTGCTCGGCGCTCGCGCCCGCCGCCGGATCGACACCGGAGTCGAGGCGAGGGCCCGCGACTCGCTGCTGCGGTTGCTGGCCGAGGCGCTCCAACTGGGCGAGGACGACCCGGCGACGGCCCAGACGGCGGCCCGCGAAGCGCAGGCGGGCGCGACGCCCACGTTCGCCCCCGGGCCCGCTCCCGCCGGACCTGGACCCGCCGGACCCGCGACCGCGGAAACCATGTCCGCCGCGACGGCCGCGCTCACGCGTCCCGCGCCCGCGCCCGCCGCGGCTAACGCGCCCGCGTCGGCCGCGGCTATGGCACTCGTACGGGTCGTCGGTCCGGTCGGTCGTGCGCGCCAGCCGCAACCGCGCCCGTTCGCCGTGCCGCGGCAGCTGCCGGCGGACGTCACCGACTTCGTCGGCCGAGCGGACGAACTCGCCCTGCTGGACGGCCCGGTGGAAGCGCACCCGGAGATGATCACCCTCGTCGAGGGAATGGTCGGGGTCGGCAAGACGGCGCTCGCGGTCCATGCCGCCCATCGGCTGGCGGCCTCGTTCCCCGACGGCCAGCTGTTCGTCAGCCTGCACGGTCACAGCGCCGACCGGGAGCCGGTGCGGCCGCAGGAGGCGCTGCGTCGCATGCTGAGCGCTCTCGGCGTGCCCGTGTCGCACATCCCGCATCCCGCCGAGGACCAGGCGGGGCTGCTCCGTAGCCTGCTGGCGGACCGCCGGGTCCTGATCGTGCTGGATGACGCCGCCGACGAGAACCAGGTTCTGCCCCTGCTGCCGGGCACCCGGGGGTGCCGGGTCCTGGTCACCAGCCGGCGCCGCCTGGCCGGACTGGACGGCACCCGTACGGTCTCGCTCGACGTCCTGCCGACGGCGGACGCGATCACCCTGTTCACCCGCGCCGCCGGGCCGCGGCGGGTCACCGGCACGCCCGCGCAGCTGCTGAGGACGGTGCGGCGATGCGGCCTGCTGCCCCTCGCCATCCGGCTCGCCGCCACCCGGCTGAGCTGCCACCCCACCTGGGACGTCGCCCGCCTGCTGGCCCGGCTGACAGAGCCGTACCAGCGGCTGACGGAACTGGCGGTCGGGAGCCGCAGCCTCGCCGCCGCGGTCGACCAGAGCTACCGGAGGCTGCCCGAGGACCAGCGGCGGGCGTACCGTCTGCTGGGGAGCCGGACCACGGCCGACATCTCCGCGGCCGCGGCGGCCGCGCTGCTGCACACCGACGTGCTCGCGGCCGAGCGCCTGCTGGAACAGCTGGCGGAGGCGCACCTGCTGCGGGAGCCGGCGCCGGGCCTGTACCGGATGCACGAACTGCTGCGGGACCACGCCACGCAGGCGACGGCGC
>DASUCK010000518.1:0-9894 GCA_036276095.1 Nonomuraea sp.
CTTCACCGTCCGCACGTATGGGGACACGGCCTACAGCGTAGAGACGCCCCCGATTTAGTGCGCACTTTTCGTCATCCTCAACGGAGAGTCCCAAGGTCAGCGACGTACGCCTCGAATTTGATCTTGAACGTGAGCCAAGTCTGGTCTCAAGAGATCAAAGTCTCCACCGAACCCGGGGCGATTCAGGCCAGAGCCATCGTGGCTGAATTCTGACGCGGTACAGGCTGGGGACCACGCGCGTCAGGCGATCCCCAGCAGGGCCGCAACCTGGCCGTATGACACTATCGGCAGGCGCAAAGCCCGCGACCTCGATGAACGCCCACCAGAAGCTGACGAATCGGAGACAACTCCTGTCAATGTAAACACTCAAATATTTTCCGATATTGCCACATGTTGAGTAAATACAAACAGTGAAATTTCAGATAAGCGATTTAAGTTGCTGCCAGGTTCTAGCTACGCAATCTCTAAGTTCTTCATCTGAAATGTCTCCCTCATCGCAAAGTTCTGGATCCAGCGCATAGTCATCGATTGCATAGAAAACACCGTTCATAAGGTCGTCGAAGCGAGCTTGCAGCCGTTCGCCATCTTCCAGAGCTCGTCGGCGTGCCGACAGCCATTCTATGACAAACTGCCGAGTGGCCATCCGCCCGTGAACAAGCGATTCCATCAAATCAAGCTGCTGAGCAGTATTCGACTCGGGATGTACTTCCCGCGGAGAACGCCACGACCGCCAGCGCGGGGCATGTTCGTTCGCCAGATCCACGATCCCAGGGTAACTTCCTGCAACTCGGTGAGCATATCTAAAGAATCGCGCTCGCGCTTCATCAATCCCGACATTCAGACAGGCGCGAACAAACTTCGGATTACCGGCCAGCAGCGAATAACCGTTATCTGTGAACAAAATCGCATTGGAGAGGTCCGGCAAGGCGAGAAGCGCATTCGCACGACGGGGGAGCGCAGCGATAAGCGCGGCAGGCAACATCTCTACACGAAGCACGCTTTTGACTACACGCCCCTGCTCGATCTCTGCGATCCACCCATAAGTCGCACCCATATGGGCAGCAGCTGTGGCTACACGGCCAGCCAGACCGCCATCGTTGATCGACGTCTCCAGGATGGGGAGTGCCGTCTTAGCTTCGGCATCGAGCCACTCCGTGTTGAACCTACGCGCTCCCACTTGTACGAGCCGAGCGAGCGTCCTAGCCATAAGACAGTGTTCGTCTCCACCAGAGCCCGAATATGTTACCACAGGAATCCATCCACAATACTCGAGAACTGACTGCTGCCAAGCTTATATGCAGTCCAGAAACTCCCATCCGTTCGCAACATCACCATCTTACCCGAAGCGGAATCAATGAAACCGACTGCCAGACCTTGATTTCTATAGTTGAACCTATAAATCTTAGTCCCAGGAGCGGTCATATGCGCTCTTAAGGCAGTCACGAACTTATCCAGGTTCTTCTTATTCCTATTTCCAGATATACCGAAATCACCGGCGTGTGCATCGTATTTCTTGGACAGTGTGCTCTGGTTCGTGAAGTCGGCAATTCTTGCCCACCCGTCCAGGCACGGCGATGCATTGTGGACGAGGATGTTAGCATCCTCGACACCAACGTGGTAGGTATGAATGTCGGCGACGGTCAGGTTGTACACCTGTTGCGGCGCTGTCCACCGCTTCACGTCGGCGACTTGAATCCATGTACCAGCGGAGGTGCGCAGCCAAGTCCCCGGCTGAAGATACGTTGCGTCAACCCATTTCTGCAGGGAAGGAACCCAGAAGGGGTGGTGGGCCGTTGCTATAACGGACTGAGTGTCAGTTTCGTCGGGCTGCTCCGTCCTGATGGTGATCTCGACCAGATATTTCGTGCCGGAGCTGTTGATCAGTGCGGTGACCTTCTTGGCTACCGTCCTCCCAGTGGTGGGGTCAGTGGCCAGGACTTCGTCACCGATTCGCACGTCCTCAATCGGTTTGCGGCTTCCGTCGGCCATCAGCACCAGTGTTCCTGGCACAAAACTGCTACACGCCTTCGCTACCGCGCTGCCAACTTTCCCGACTTTTCCAAAGGTCTTGGCGATGCCACTGAGAGCTTTTGATGCAACACCACCTAGCGGCAGAAAGTTCAAGGCGAAAAGCCCGCATCCGACAACGCTTCCATTGATGCAGTCGACAGCGTCGCCCACGAGGAAATCAACGATCTTGCGCCAGTCCCCCTTCTTGCCTTTCGAGAAATCCCCCCGTAGCTCATTCCACGCCTTATCGGAAATATCCAGCCGATCACGTAATTCCAAGCAACGATTCAACGGGAAGGCCGGGCTCATGCACTCGTTTAGAAACTCTTTGGTCAACTTGGCGATTTTCGCCGCTTCCTTGATTGCCTTACACGCCTTTTCCCCATAGTAGCTTGAGCATGTGGGCGTCGCTCTTTTAATATCTGCCCCACCCATCGCGGGTGCCGAACGGCCACTCTTTACCAGTTCCTCGTACCAGCGCAGCTTGGCATGTTCGATGAGGATGCCGATCTGAGCATCGGTGGCCCCGAGATATGCCACTTCGATGATCTGATCGACATCGCCCTTCAAAAGGCCCCAGAAATCCGCTGTTATCTGCGTTCCGTTGGGCAGATGACCTCTTGTTTTCATCTGCTCGACCGTCATCACCATGACCGTATTCGGCATGATCTCATGCCCCTCACCGTATGTAGGAGCATAAATGCCGTCGTATGGCGAGTTCAGATCTGCGTATATTCCTGCGGCAGCCAGCTTGGGGTCCAGGTTGAGGACGAGGCCGCCTCCGCTGAAGCCGTAACCATACGGGATGGTGCTGTGACCGGTGGGATCGGCACCGGTCAGGGGAGAGGCGTTGGCGTAGGTGTAGCGGTTGGCCTGCACGGAGGGGCTGGGGTTGAGGGTGGCGGTGTCGCGGCTGGTGAAGGTGCCGGTGCCGGGCTGGTACCAGCGGGCGTGCATGTTGACCTTGCCAGTGTCGGGGTCGGTGTATTCGCCCTGGTAGCCGAGCTGGGTCTGGGGGCCGGTCTGTGCGAGGACGGCGCCGAAGGGGTCGTAGGCGGTGGAGGTCTGCAGGGTGGTGGTGTAGGTGGCGACCAAGTCGCCGTGGAGGTCGCTCAGCGCGGCGACGCCCGTGCCGGCGCCTTCCTTCAGGCCGAGCAGGCTGCCTCCAGGATCACGAGCGTAGGCAGCTTGCACAGCGCCGCCGCTGTCCCTGACGCTAGCTAGGTCGTTGCCCAGGCCGGAGTAGGCGAACATCTGCTTGTTGGCGCCGCTGATACGACTGGCGACTCGGTCGAGGGCGTCGTAGCTGTAGAGGCTGTCGCCGTCGGCGATCAGGCGGTCGAAGGCGTCGAAGGTGTAGTTGGTGGTGGCGCCGTTCTTGGTGCTGGTGGCGAGGGTGCCGCGTGGGGTGTGGGTGTAGTCGGTGCCGTCGCCGGAGGTGAGGCGGTTGCGTTCGTCGTAGGTGAAGGTCGCGTTGCCGGCCTTGGTGCGGTTGCCGGCGGCGTCCCACTCGTAGGCGGTGGTGGCGCCGCCGGGGGCGGTCCAGGAGAGCAGGCGGCCGGCGTGGTCGTAGGTGTAGGTGTTGGTGCCCGCGCCGGCGGTGCCGGTGGTGGTTTTGGTGGTGAGGTTGTCGTCCTTGTCCCAGCCGTAGGTGATCGAGGCGAGTTGGGTGCCGGAGCCGTTCTTCAGCGTCTGGCCGGTGAGCCGGTCTAGGGCGTCGTAGTCGAAGCTTTGGGTGCTGGCCTGGCCGGTGGTGGTGGTGATGGTCTTCAGGCGGCTGGCCGGGTCGTAGCCGTAGGTGAGGGTGCGGCCGGTGACCGGGTCGGTGGCGGTCTTCAGGCGGTTGGCGTTGTCCCAGGTGAAGGTTGAGGTGCCGGCGGCGTCGATGCGCTGGGTGGGGTTGCCGAGCGCGTCGTAGGCGTAGGCGGTCTCCTGGCTGCCGCCTCGGGTGATCTGCAAGGGGAGGTTGCGGTCGTTGTAGGTGATGGTCAGGTCGCCGGCGGTGGTCAGGCGGTCGGCCGGGTCGTAGCCGAAGGTGCGCTCGGCGCTGGCCGCGCCGCCCCCGATGCCGGACTCGTTGGTCAAACGGTTGAGGTGGTCGAAGGTGCGGTCGATGCGTACGCCGCCGGGTTGCAGAGTGGCAGTCTGGTTGCCGGCCGCGTCGTAGGCGTGGGTCCAGGTGCGGTCGGCCAGGTTCGGGTGGGCGGTGGTGGACGGCTCGGTCACCGTCTCGGCCAGGCCGAGGCTGTTGTAGCTGGTCCAGGTGGCGTTGCCGCGGCCGTCGGTGAGGCGGGTGCGGGCGCCGGTGGCGTCGTAGCCGAAGCTGGTGGTGATCGACTCGCCCGCGGAGACCGGCTCGATCAGGGACGTGACGCGGTTGAGAGCATCGAAGGTCCGCCGGGTGACGTGGCCTTCGGGTGATGTCGCGCTGGTGGGGTTGCCGGCCGGGTCGAAGCCGTAGCCGAAGGTGCGCAGCACCGTG
This sequence comes from Nonomuraea sp., assembly GCA_036276095.1. Lineage (GTDB taxonomy): Bacteria > Actinomycetota > Actinomycetes > Streptosporangiales > Streptosporangiaceae > Nonomuraea. The sequence goes on from DASUCK010000518.1 coordinate 4,493, forward strand.
CCGGTGGCGTTCAGGTCCTTGGTGGTGGTCTTGCGGCCGGCCAGGTCGTATTCCGCAGTGGTGGCGTTGCCGTTCGGATCCGTCGTCTTGACCGGGCGGCCGGCCAGGTCGTAGTCGGTGGTGGTGGTGTTGGTCAGCGGGTCGGTGACCGTGGTGACCTCGCCGGCGGCGTTGACGGCGAGATTGGTGACCTTGGTGCCCGGGGCGGTCTGCTTGACCAGGCGGCCGGCGTCGTCGTACTCCATCGTGGTGGTGTAGGCGGCGCTGGCGGGTTTGCGTTCGATCTGGGTGGCGGTGATCTGCCGGCCCAGGTCGTCGTAGGTGGCCTGGGTGCGGGCGCCGGTCGGGTCGACGGTGGCGAGCTTCTCCCCGGCCAGGTCGTACTCGATCACCCAGGTGCCGGGGGTCTGGCCGGCGGGGGCGGGGTCGGTGACGCGGACCTGGCGGCCGAACTGGTCGTACTCGAAAGCCGTCACCTGACCGCGCTGGTCAGTGGTACGCAGAAGCAGGCCGGCGGCGTCGTAGGCGTGCGAGACGGTGGGCGTGACCGCGGTGCCGCCCGGCGGCGTGTACTGCGGCGCGCTGGCGCTGGTCAGCCGGCCCGCCTTGTCGAAGGTCGAGACCGACGTCCGGCCTTCGGCGTCGCGCTGGTGCGTCTTGTTCCCTACCGTGTCGTAGCCGACCTTGCCGGTGGGGCGGCCCGGGCTGCTGGTGCCTGCCTTGTCGATCTGGACCTGCGGGGCGACGGTCTCCACCAGCCGGTCCAGCTCGTCATAGCGCACGGTGGTGGTGTAGGTGGCGGCATCGGCGCCGGAGGCGTTCCCGCGCGGGTCCGTCATGGAGACGGCCAGGCCGCGATCGTCGTAGCCCATGGTGGAGACCAGGTCCTCCTCGCCGTTCTCGACGGTTTCCCTGGTGGGCAGGTTGACCTTGTTGTAGACGTACTCCGTGACCTCGGTGCGGGTGCCGCTGGCCGCACCGGTGGAGGCGGTCTTGGTGATGTTGTCGTTGGCGTCGTAGGTGAAAGACGTCTTTCGGTTGAGGCCCGACGGGTCCAGCGTCTTGGACGACAGGCGGTTGGCGGCGTCGTAGACGAACGCGGTGGTGACCTTGCCACCGCCGGTGACCTGCTTGGTGAGGTTGCCTGCGGCGTCGTAGGTGTTGGCCTCCAGGATCACGTCCCGGGGCGTGGCAGCGGGGTCGTTGAGCTTGACGTCATCGCCGATGGTCTGCGACAGCCGGTTGTCGGCGTAGTAGGTGTAGGTGGTCTTGCGGCCCATCGCGTCCACGCGCGAGGCCAGGCGACCACCGGGGTCGTAGGACAGGGTTTCCAGGACCACGTCCGTGGCGGGCTGCGGGTTGACCGGGCTCCCGGTCCATCCCTTCAGCGTGGTGGTGTACAGCTCGCCCCGCTTGGTGTAGGTGTACGCGGTCACGGTCTCGCGCGCATCGGTCGAGCTGACCTTCTGGCCGAGCGTGTTCCACGCCTGGCGGGTCACACCGCCCTCGGCGTCGGTGACCGACTCGACCCGCCCGAAGGCGTCGTAGCCGTAGACGACCTTGCGCTCCGGGTCGCCGCCGGTCAGGTCCGAGACGGCTTCGGACAGCGTGTTACCGTCCGCGTCATACCCATACGTGGTGCGGGCGGTGTGGGTGACGCCGGTGATCTCGTTCTTGACCGCGGCCCCGGTCATCGTGGCCACCCGGCCGAGCGCGTCATAGGTGAACGTGGTCGTGACGCCGTTCGGAAACGCGTCCGACACCTTGGACGAAGAGGTCAGGCGGCCGAGCGCGTCGTAGCCAAGCCTGGACACCAAGCCTTCCGGGTCCGTCTGCTCCGCCAGATCACCGGCCACGGTGTACCGGTAGGACCAGCTGTTGCCCCGGGGATCCGTACGGCCGCTCACCAGCCCGGCCGGGGTGATGCCGCCACCGATCGCGGGCTCGGTGCCATCGGTATAGGCCACCGTGGCCGAGCGGCCGTCGGGGAAATCGGACGTGGCCGGAGTCGTCTGCTTGGTCTGCTCGCCGTACTGGTTGTACTCCAACGTGGTGGCGTAGGTGTTGTCCGTGGCGCCGGCCGATCGAGGGTCGCGTATTTTGGTGACCCGGTCGTTGCGCTGGTCGAACGGATTGTCCTCGTTGACGTGGTACTCGTTGCGAGCGGTCTGGCAGCTGCTGGCGGTACGGCAGGTGGTGACGGTGAGCGGGTTGCCCCGGCTGTCGTTCGTGAGGCTGACGCTGTTGTTATTGGGGTCGGTGACGTTGGAGACGAAGCCTGAGGTGTCGTAGTCGTAGCTGGTCTTGTGGCCGAGTTGATCGGTTTGTGAGACCAGGCGGTACCCCCGCCATGCGTCGTAGACCGACGTCAGGGTCTGGTTACCGGGGTCGGTGACGGTGACCGTCGACATGCCGGTCGTGCGGTTATCGACTGGCTCGCCGATCTGCCACCTGCCGCCGTTGCTGTCGACATGACTCGAGATGCGATCGGTGGAGGCGTCGTAGCTGTTGTCGGCCCAGACCCTGCCCAACGGCAAGGTGATCTTGGTGAGCTTGTGCGGCGCCTCTGCCCTGGCGGCGAAGTGGCGGCCAATCTCGGCCGGCGACAGCGGCCGGTCATAGACAGCGACCTCATCGACGGAACCGGCCACACCACCGATGTCCATGTACTCGCTGTACTCGGGACGAGTTTGGGTGATCTCTCCCTGCTGGCTGGCCACGGCCACCCCATCGAGATACAACGTCTGCAGATCACCGGCGGCGGTCAGGACGGCGTGGTGCCAGGCGCCGTCGTTCACGGCCGCCGGAGAAGTCAGCCGAGCCGAGTCGGCGTGATAGGCCGCCGACAACCTGCCAGTGACGGTCACCTGGAACAACGGATTGGTGATGTACGCCCAGGTGCCTTGCACCGTGATGATGTTGCCGGTGCCGGTCGTCTGGAACCACGCCTCTACCGAGCCCGATTTCCCCGCCCTGGGGATGATCCCGGCCGGCAGGTTGATCGCATCCGTCTGGGAGGCCGGAATGCCGACCGCCGTGTCGGTCGTGCCGGACAGGGCACCAGGCCGGCCAAGGGTGTAGTCGCTGTTGTAATGACCATCCCCTATCCAGCCCAGGTCTTCGGCGGTGGAGCCGAAGGATTCGCCGAAGCGCCAGTACCCCATCGGGTCGGAGTCCAGCACGGTGCTGCGATACAGGGACCCAGGGTTGTGGGCGTAGCTGGTGCATTCCTGGGCCGGATTGCATACTTTCGTCAGCACATCGCCGTTGTAGGTGTAGGTCCACGTCAGTGCCTGGCCATCGACCGCATCCGTGGTCACCGCCCCGACATGGTTGCCCGTCCAGGTGAAGCTGAGGGATCGCCCGCCGACCGCGGTGACCTGGCCCAGCTTGCCGTCGCTCCCATAGACCAACAGCTGACTACGGCCCCGCTGGTCGCTCACCTTCACCAAGCGCCCGGAGCTGTCGAACAGGTAGGAGGTCGCCGACTTGTCCATCAGCCGCCAGCTGCCGTCGGCCTCCTTGGCGAGCGTGGCGAACATGCCCGGCGGGGGCTGATAGCCGCCGTCGGTCTTCTTGGCGAAACGCACGTGCCGCCCGTCCGGGTAGGTCACCAGCGCCGCCGCGTACCCGCGCACGTCCTCCTCGGCCACGCGCATGTCCCAGCGGGTGGACCAGCCCGCACCGAAGGCCCCGTCACGGCGGGGGTCCATGCTGTTGTAGGAGCGCACCACGGCCAACGGCGGCCCCGCGACCGACACCTGAGCGTCGGTGAAGGTCGTGGTGTAGTTGCCGGACGCCTGGTAGAACTCCTGCCCGTTCACCCCGCGCGTGGAAAGCTGGGAGGTGATCGCAGGCTGGCGCACACCGACGACAAAGCTTCGCGTCTCGGAGTACGCGCTCTGCCCGCCGATGGTGGAAGCATCGGTGACTCTCACCCGCCACCAATACTGGCGTCCCCACGTCAGGACCCCCTCGGGAACAGTCCACGATCCGGACAGCGCGCAGCAGTCTTCGCCGGTCGCACAATTCGTCAGGTCCGGTCCATCGCAGACTTCGAAGTCGTAGCCGACCGATCCGCCGTCCCACGTGGTGGCCGACGTCGACAGGGTCGGCTGCGTGGTCATCACCTGCATGCGGTTGTCCGGACTCATCTGCGTCACCGCGGGCGGAGGCGGCAGCGGGCACGGACCCTCACTAGCCCACGCCGAGAGACTCTGCGGGGGCGGCGTGGTGTTGGCCGGACCCGACAAGCTCAGCTGGGCGCGATAGATAACGCGGTTGTAATGCCTGCGATCACCAGCCGAGACCGAGAAATTCGCCCTCCACTCCTGCACATTCCCACACGGCGCCTCAGCGGCCACCTGAGCCAGCACCGCGGACCCGCTGCTCGCAACGGGAGCGGCGAGCCTTTGCCGGCGCCAGAGGCCGTCGACCGTTTCGCGCGGCACCGCCTCCTTCGGCGCTTTGGCCGTACCTTGCGGCGTGCCCGGATCAGCGGCACTACGCGTGACCGCGCTTGCCACCAGCGGAGGTAACGGGCCCCACGCCCCTCGGGCCTGCTCGGGGAGATCCACGACGTTGTGCCCGCCGGTGACCGCGACGGACGCACCCGGCTCAGCCGCTGCAGGCCCCGGTTGCAGCATCAGCAGACCGGGCAGCAGGCCGACCAAGACGGCCGCTACCGCAGAAGATGTCCGCCCCGATCGTGCCCATGCCAAAGACCTGCGCATACGCCGCCACGCTCCGAACCATAACGAGGGGCATCCGCCGATGCCGGACGTCGCTCCACCCCACTCGGCGGAAACGGACGTTCCGGCTCGTGTGGCTCAGAGCAGCTAGCAAACGGACAAAGCGTAACTTCGCAATGATCAAGCAGCAAGATCTATTCCCGCTACCGAACAAGTACGGAATGTCGCTTACCAGACAGAAGCCCGCCGACCGGCCATCTGCCCGCGAGGCGCGCTGTGACGTGGTTGTCAAGCTGTGCATGGTGGCACCATCTCGGATTCGCTCGTTTCCGAACGAGCATCACAGGCCCGCCAGGGACCGCATCAACCCCTCCGGACCGCAAGCCGTCCAGACTGTCAGCTCGCCAATCAGATATATCTAGGGAAGAGTCAAGGGATGCCCTCCGCCCATGGTTGCTCGTTGGATGCTCGTCGGCATCGCTGCGACATAACACCGAACAGCATTCTTCGACATTCCAAATACAGACAATGCGTAACACCGCGACACAATAGGACGCGATTCAATAGTGCAGCATTGAAAACTGCGACTTCTAATCCGTAGGTTCCGGGATCGAGCCCGGGCACCCTACCTTAATGACCTGGGCGGACTCTCCGATCTCCATGATCAGAACGTCCGCCCGGTTGCATTTCCAGTTGCAGTTATCCCCAGAG
>DASUCK010000519.1:0-8651 GCA_036276095.1 Nonomuraea sp.
TGCTCAAAATCCACAGCAGATGCAATCTCGCCTGCTCCTACTGCTACATGTACGAAATGGCCGACCAGGGCTGGCGCCGCCAGCCGCGCCGGATGTCGCAGTCGACGATCGACGCCGTCGCGGCGCGCATCGCCGAACACGCGCGGATGAACCACCTCTCCCACGTGGACGTGATCCTCCACGGCGGCGAACCCCTGCTCGCCGGCGCCGACCACATCCGCTACGCGGTGACCGCCGTGCGCACCGCGGTCGACCCCGGCGTGACGGTGAACGTCCAGGTGCAGACCAACGGCATGCTCCTGGACTCGGTCTTCCTGGAACTGTTCGACGAACTCGGCGTCGCCGTCGCGGTCAGCCTCGACGGCGACCGCGAGGCCAACGACCGCCACCGCCGCGGACCGGCCGGCCAGAGCAGCTACGACCGGGTCCACGCCGGGCTCACCACGCTCACCTCCCCCGCCTTCCGGCACCTGTTCAACGGCCTGCTCTGCACGGTCGACCTGCGGAACGACCCCGTCCGCACGTACGAGGCGCTCCTGGCGTACGGCCCGCCGACGATGGACCTCCTGCTGCCGCACGGCACCTGGGAGACCCCGCCGCCGGGCCGCCGTACCGACAGCGAGGACACCCCGTACGGCGACTGGCTCGTCGCCGTCTTCGACCGCTGGTACCACGCGCCGGAGCGGGAGACCGGGCTCCGGCTGTTCGACGAGATCATCCGGCTCGTGCTGGGACGCCCGTCGCGCAGCGAGGTCGTCGGCCTCTCCGCGGTCGCCGTCGTGGTCGTCGAGACCGACGGCGCCATCGAGCAGGTCGACAGCCTCAAGTCGGCCTACGACGGAGCCACCCGCACGCCGCTGCACGTCGGCGCCCACCCCTTCGACGCCGCCCTCATGCTGCCCTCGATCGCCGCCCGACAGATCGGCGTGCGCGCCCTGTCATCCGAGTGCCGGACGTGCGAGATCCGGCGCGTCTGCGGCGCGGGACTCTACCCGCATCGCTATCGTCCCGGTACCGGGTTCGCCAATCCCAGCGTCTACTGCCGCGACCTCTTCCGGCTCATCACACATGTCCAGCACACGGTGAACGACGACCTCGCCGCGATACGCGACCGCAGCCGGCGCCGTCGCGCCTCCGAACAGATCGCCCGAACCGCAGAGAGGCACCTGCACGCCATGACGTTGACACCGCATCTGCTGCCCAAAGAGGTGTTTCTGGAGCTCGGCGCCGGCGGGGGCGGCCGCGACGCCGCCGAGCGCCTGTGGTCGGCGCAGGACAGCAGGCGGCTGCTGCTCCTCCGCGGCGTGCGCGACCTCGCCGAGAACGACCTCGCCGAGAACGACCTCGCCAAGGACGACCTCGCCAAGGACGACCCCGCCGGGCACGGCCTCGACAGGGACGACGCCGCCCGGGTCCGGCACGCCTACGACCTGCTCGCCGACGTCCAGGACGCCGCGCCCGAGCACGTCAGGGCGGTGCTGCGCTACCCGACCGTCGCCTCATGGGGGCTGCGGACGCTCCGCGCGCTCGGCGGCCGGACGCGCTCCGACTCGTGGGCGATCCCGGCCGCGATGGGGTCGCTGGCGGCGGTGGCGGCGATCCGGTCCGGGCGCGACGCGACGATCGAGGTGCCGGTCGTGGACGGCGCGGTGGTGCTCCCGTCGCTGGGCCGGGCGCTGGTCCCCGGCGGCGGCCGGTACGCCGTCGTCCGCACCGCGGGCGGCGAGGCGGAGATCAGCGCCGGCGGCGTCACCGTACGCGTCGGCGAGGGTCCCTCGTGGGAGGGGCTGCACCGGATCGGCGCCGCGCACCGCGGCGTGGCGGTCGAGTTCGTGGTCGACGACCTCGACCCCGGCCGGATGCCGGGGGCGCGGCGTACCGAGGGCCGGCTGAGCGAGGCCGAGCTGCGCCGGTGGGCCGAGACGCTCCAGCCGGCCTGGGAGATCCTCGTCGACCGGCACCCCGAGGTGGCCGAGGAGATCGGCACGGTGGTCACGGTGCTGACCCCGCTGATCGGGCCGGAGAACGGCACCTCCAGCGCCACGTCCAAGCTGGCCTTCGGCAACATCGGGCTGTCCACGCCGCCCGACGCCCACTCGTTCGCGGTGACCCTGGCGCACGAGTCCCAGCATGCGAAGCTGAGCGGCCTGCTCGACCTCATCCCGCTGACGCGGCCCGACGACGGCAGCCGCTACTACGCGCCGTGGCGCGATGACCCGCGCCCGCTGGGCGGCCTGCTCCAGGGCGCGTACGCGCACATGGGCATCGCGGCGTTCTGGCGGGTCGAACGCCGCGAGCCGCACGCGGACGACCTGCTGCTGCGCGCCCACACGGAGTTCGCCCGCTGGCGCGACGGCACGGACGCGGCGATCCGCACGCTGCGGTCGAGCGGCCGGCTCACCTGCGAGGGCGACCTGTTCGCCGCCGAGATGGCCGGCGTGATGGCGGCGATGTGCGACGAGGACGTGCCGGCCGAGGCCGTCGGCCGGGCCCGCGCCTCGGCCGGCCGGCACCTGGCCGGCTGGCGTCACCGCAACGGCGAACCGTCGGCCGACCAGCTGCCGTCACTCGCGTGGCGGCCGCCCGCGCGCCCCTAGATCGGCGGCGGGTCGAAGTCGAGGTCGAGGTGCCGTCTGTCGAGGAAGACGACGGCGTCGGGGTGTTCGAGGTTGAGCTTCTGCGCGTACCGGCCGCGGGTGTCCTCCCGGAGCCGCGCCCCCTCCTCGTCGGCCTCCGGCGTGCCGAGGCGCTTGAGGTCGGCCGACAGGTTGGCGGCGCAGGCGAGGGCCATCGGGTGGTTGTGGCCGACGAGCTCCGTCAGCCGGCGATGGGTGTCGCGGCCGCGCGTCACGGCCGCGTCGACCTCGTTCACGGCCGCCAGGTCGCTCGCCAGGTTGGTCGCCACGGTCAGGTAGTAGTGGTGGTCGCGCCCCAGGCGGCGCTCGATGCTCTCCAGCGTCTCCTCGTTCAGCTCGCGCGCCCTCACCGGGTCCTGGCAGGTGCGGTACAGCAGCGCCAGGTTGCCCTTGCAGGCCAGGTAGTACGGATGGTCGGTGCCGTAGACGCGCGTGTAGCGCTTGACGGTGTCGGCCGCGAGCTCCAGACCTTCCTGCTCCTGGCCGTTGTTGCGCTGGAGGTTGGCGAGGGACATCGCGGCGGCCAGCGTGTCGGGGTGGTCGAGGCCGTACCTGCGGACGTAGCGGCCGTGGACGTCGGTGCACATCTCCAGCGCCTTGCCGAGCTCGCCGAGCCTGCGCCAGGCGATGGAGAGGTCTTTGGCGGTCCAGAGGTACGCGGGGTGCTCGGCGCCCAGATACTCCAGGCCGAAGGCGAGAGCCTCCTCGCCCAGGTCGCACGCCTCGGCGTAGTCGCCGCTCAGGCGGACCGCGCGGGCGAGCGCGTTCCAGTGGACGAGGACGGTCGCCGCGCCCGCCTGCGCGTCCTGCAGCCCGATGAAGGCCTCCTCGTGCAGCTGGCGAGCCTGCTGGAAACGACTGGTCAGGCTGTAGTCGAGGGCCAGGTTGTTCTTCGCGCGGAGGGTGCGCGGATCGTTGGGGCCGAAGGCCTCCTCGTGGCGGCGTACGGAGTCCACGTCATGTCTCAGGGCGGCGGCGAAGTCCCCCCGCGCGCGCAGGTCGGCGCCGATGCCGCTGACCAGGAGCAGCAGCTCGTCATCGGGTGTGCCCACCGCGAGCATCTTGGCGTGGGTCTTCTGGTTGAGGTCGTAGACCTCGTTGTACTTGCCCAGCTGGCGCAGGATGTTGCCCTGCTCGCGGTAGGCCCTGAGCACGTGGGGGTCGTCGGGGCCGGAGTCCTTCTCCCACTGGTCGATGAAGAGGTTGACGAACTCCTGGGCGAATCCGTCGCCCGACATGTACAGGTATCGTGCCAGGTTGAGGGCGAAGTCGCGGACCTTCACGTCCCGGCTCTCCTGCACCCTGGCGGGCACGACGTGTCCGAGGATGCCGCCGTAACGGCCCCAGTTGACCGACTCCTCGGGGTTGCCCAGCTGCAGGCCGGTCAGCAGGCGGTGGACGTCCGCGAGATGGCCGGCTCTCTCCTCGGGCTCCAGCTCGTCGCGTACGAGGGCCTGGATCAGCCGGTGCACCTGGATGGTGCGGCTGCCCGGGTCGATGCGCGCGAGGGCGAAGCGGCCCAGCTCTCCGACCGACCGGCTCAGCTTGATCGGATTGGCGAGCAGCTCGGCCAGCCGCGGGCTCAGGCCGCTGATGCGCTGGCTGAACACGTCGCGCGGGATCGGCTCCGGCCCGAAGAACGCGCAGCAGCGCAGCAGGTCGATGGCCTCCGGCCGCCGGTCGCTCAGCCTGCTGACCGAGAGGTTCCAGGCGGCCGTCATCGAGATCGGGTATTCGGTCGGCTTGCCCTCGTCGAGGAGCTGGCTGGTGTGCTCGTTGAGCAGCTCGATGTACTCGTCGACGGGCATGCCGGTCTCGGCCTGGAGCGCGCCGGCCTGTTCCAGCGCCAGGGGGAGGTCGCCGAGCTGCTCGGCGAGGCGGTCGGCGTCCTCGGGGGCGATCGCCCTGCGGACGCGCTTGGCGAGGAACGCGATGCTCTCCGCGCGGGTGAAGACGTCGACGGGGACGGCCTCGACGACGTCTTCCCACCGGTGGTTGCGCGAGGTGATCAGGACGTGGCCCGGCCCGTCGGGGATGACGTCCCGGATCTCCTCCGGCTCGTCGGCGTTGTCGAAGATGAGCAGCCAGCGGTCGTACGGCTTGCCGCGCCGCAGGGCGTCGAGGGCGGCGTTGGCGGCGTCTTCGACGCCCACGGCCGCGGCCGACGGGAGGTCGAGGTGGGGCGCGAGCGCGGCCAGCGACGAGCGGATGAGCACGCGCTGGTCGGCGGAGATCCACCAGACGAGGTCGTACTCGTTGCCGTACCGGTAGGCGTACTCCACCGCCATCTGCGTCTTGCCGACGCCGCCCAGCCCGTGGAGGGCGTGGGGGAGAACCCTGGGGAGGACCACCGTGACCTGACCGGTGGTGCCGGCCGTCATGCCCCGGCGCAGTTTTTCGAGGAGCTCCTCGCGGCCGGTGAAGTTCTTGTTCCTGGGCGGAATCTTGCCCCACACCTCGGGGGCCGCCGTTGACCGCCGGAGTTCACTCGGTTGTGTACCGGTCACCAGGCCGCCTCCGAATCGTGGAGTCCAGTCTCAACATTGAACAGCGCGCCGATACGGTCAATGGCACACACGAACTTTGCCATACCATATCTAAGCGTCAGCACGAGAATAAAGAACTCAAGCAAGACACCTTAGAGTAAACGCGGTGATCAGCCAATCATGTCTCGCGATGATAACCCTTCCAAGTATCCTCGCGGCGCCGTCCCTGTACCGGAGGTGACACCCAGCTTGTATGCTGTCCCGGACACTGGACTGCGATGCATCAGGCTGGGAGTTGGTCATGGAGCAGCAGGAGAACGAACTAGCAGGTCAGCTGCCCGACTGTTCTGGTTTGTCGCTCCGCGACCTCGACGAACTCGACGACTCGGTCCTGGCGTACGCATTGCGGAGCCTGATGGCGCCCGACCGGCGCGACACCGAGGCCATCGCCGGATTCAGTAACTCCGTTGACTATTTCGTCGGCGATTAACACCTGACTTCGCAATCGGGCAGCAAACCCTCCCCCTCGCGGCATCCCAGGCGTCATTGCCTGCGTGCGAGCTTCTCGGCCTGCGTACGGTGGTGGCGTGACAGGCGTGGGTTCGTCGCCCGGAGGGCTTCGCCGGCGAGTTCCGCCGCGAGGTCCCGGTCCCCGTGCCGGTGCGCCGACCGGGCGAGGAACGACATGACCATGCCGTGCGTCCGGCCCTCCTCCCGCAGCTCCTCCAGCTTCTCCCGCCAGGCGGGCACGTTCGGGCCCGCCGCCAGCAGGTATGCGGCGTGGGCCGACGGCGGGGCGGCGATGGCGACGCCGTCCAGGTCGATCAGTGCCTGCCGCGACTTGCCCCAGTCCGCGTAGATCTCCCCGCGGATGCGCCGGGCCTCGTAATGCCGCGGGTCCCTGTCCAGCACGGCGTTCAGCTCCTTGACCGCCGCGTGGTGCCGGCTCGCGCGCCAGAGCGCCTGCGCAAGCTCCAGCAGCGTCACCGTCTCGCCCGCTGGGACGAGCCGGCCGGAACGGGCGCTGTCGAGCGCGCTCTCGGTGTCCCCCCTGAGCAGGTGGACGTGCGCGATCGCGGCGAACAGGTGCGCGACGGCGGGCGACCGGGCGTCCGCGACCAGCTCGATGGCCAGCGCGGTGTCGTAGGCCTGGTGCGCGGCCTCGTGCTCGGCCCGCAGGTACGCGATGTCGCCCAGGATGACGTGGGCGGGGACGGAGGTGCCGCCGCGGGCCCCCTCGGCCGTCGCCAGCACCGCTCGCGCGTACTTCTCGGCGATCCGCAGGTCGCCCGCGGACATCGCCCGCTCCGCCTCGCGCAGGAGGTCGGCCGGGGCGGGGTCCGGCCGGGTCGCCGGCGCCTCCCTCAGCCGCTGGAGCGCGCTCGCCAGGCGCGGATGCTGCAGCTGGAAGCCGTCACCCTCGGCCACCCGGCAGAACTTGAGCAGATGCCGGTCCTCCACGGCCCGCACGACCGTGTCGGTGATCTGTTTCGGGCGGTCGCTCCGCGGCGCGGGCCTGGCCCGGAGGGGAGACGTCTCGTCCGGCGACTCGGTGAACGTCCGGCGCATCCACCCGCCGATCTCGCAGTTCGGCAGGCCGTGGTCGGTGGTCAGCCTGAACAGCGTGCGGGAGCAGAACTCGGCCAGCATCGCGTCCACGTCGGCGAGCACCCTCTCGACGACGACGGACAACGCTTCGCCGCCGCGCAGCCCCTCCCACAGCTCGGCGCACAGCACCTGCAGGAGGACGGGTTCGACGAACGCGTCACCTGACGTGCCGTCCTCGACCGCCAGCGGGTCGACGAGGCGCGCGGGCACGCCGAGGTCGAACTGCAGCCGGCTGCCCAGCAGGGGCCGGGTCAGCGCCTCGATCGCGGACTGCCGGTCGAGCGGCGGCAGCTCGTACAGCGCCGGGGTCTCGCCCAGCGCCCCGGCGAGGGCGCGGGCCTCCTCGACGCAGTCGGGCCGGATCGACAGCAGCAGGTGGACGTCGGGGAAGGCGCGGAGGGCGACGTCCAGCTCCTCGCGGCAGCGCCGGTGCTCCGGCCTTGACGCGGTGGAACGGCGGAGCAGGGTCTCCGGACCGTCGATCGCCACCAGGGTCGGCGTGCCCGGCGGCGCGGTGGCGGCCCGCCGGCGGAAGAACTCCGAGATCGTCAGGCCGACGGCGCGGGCGGGGTCCTCCGTGGGCTGCCACGAGGACAGGAGCGCGAAGAGGGTGCGGCCGCGGGCGGTGATCACGGGAGCCGGCAGGGTCCTGCGGTAGGCCAGGTCGCCGACCGGCACCACGCGGGCGCCGTTGTTGGCCAGGAACGGGACCACCCCGGCGTGGAGCAGGGACGTCTTGCCCACGCCCGAATCGCCGACGAGCAGCGTCACCCGATGCCTCTGCCACAGGTCGGCCACGTCGCGGATCTCGTTGCCGCGGCCGAAGAAGATCACCGCGTCTTCCCTGCCGAACGGTCGGAGGCCGACCCACGGGCCGGTCACGAAGCGGCTCCGGCCGACGCCCCGCCCTGTCGCATCATGCTCTCCCGTACCCGTTATCGCCGATTCGGGCGAATGCCCGATTCGGCACACGCCCGGCTTCCAATGATGGCGACCGGCTCGATATCCGGTGTGCGTAATGCCGCAATCATCAAAAAGTCTTCTATCATGCTATATCTAGCCCTAGAAGCCCTTCGGGGACGAAACTTCGACGTACATAACCGTTTTTTCCTCCTGACCGACAAGTGCATTTATGGTGACCTAAATCGGTGCCACAGATCGCGCCGGCGGGGGTGATGATGCGAGGCAAGGCCGATCGGCTGTCGCCGGAGGAGCTGGAGCGCATCACGCTGGAGCTGCTCAAGAACGATCCCGAGCTGAAGTACGATCCCGCGCTCCATCCGGAGATACTCTCAGAGCTCCGACGGCGTGCCGACGAGCTGTTCACGCTGCTGAGCGGCGAGATCGCGGCGGTCGACGAGGCGAGCCGGGTGTGGCGGCGGCCGTGGGCGATCGCCGCCCTGGCGCTCCTCCTGGCCGCCGTCCTCGTCCTCGGCACCACGTTCTGGGGCGCCGACATCCTGTTCCGGTCGCGAGCGGCCAACCTCACGTTCGGGCTCGGCATGGCCGCGCTCGGCACGCTCGCCGTGGTGGCGCGGTGGAACACGATCCGGCGGCGCGGCGTGGCCGCCTCCCGGGACCTTCGCAGGGCGCTGATGTCGCCGCTGCGGTCCCTGATCCGGATCATCATCAGCGAGCTGCAGGGCGACGAGGCGCGCTGGTCCGGCACGCTGCGCACGTCGGAGGCTCCCGCGCTGGTGGAGCTGCGCATCCAGGACACCGTCTCGTCCCGCGCGTACAAGCGGCTGCGATCCTTCATCTGCGGACACGAGTCGTCGGCCACCGGGCTGGCCGGCGCGCGCGGCTCGGGCAAGACCACCCTGATGCGGCAACTGCGCCTGGACGAGACCATCGACTGCCACGTCGCCCTGGTCAGCGCGCCGGTGCAGTACTCCGCCGTCGAGTTCACCCGCATCATCCA